>JAGLOJ010000017.1 GCA_023139045.1 Candidatus Sabulitectum sp. | reverse complement strand
ATGCGCTCGAACGGGTCAAACAGCAGTTGTTGTCTTGGATCACCAATGTTCCGCATAATGGTTTATCTCCTTGCTAGGTATGCCTTTAACCTAATTCATGAGATATCCATTGTCAAGGGGTAAATGAGTCTTAAACTACTGCAATCTATGATGTTAGATGCATATTTGATGAGTGCTACTTTTGTCGGAGGCGTCAGTTATTGCTCTGGCTGCAAGTGGTGTTTCTGTGATGGTCTACGGTCTGCTTCGCTACTTTGCCGTGGGTTTTTCCACAGGCTACAGTGAAAGTATGACCTTTGGATATCTTATTCTGAAAAACATTATTCTGTTCAGTGGTATGACCTGTGCGCCGTGGTTTTCGGATGTACCTGTTCGGATTTTGATCCCTGCATTTGCTCTGCTGCTATGGTATGTTTCCGGAAACTGGAGAGTTCGGATGCTTATTGCGGTGATGACTGCATTTCTTCTGCTGCCCGTGAGCAATCTTTCCCCGAGACCGGATTACGCAGTTGCAGGAGTTCCAGCCATCGCTCTTGCTATTGGCCTTATTGTAGAGAAGTATGAGAAGGGCAAGTACCTGCTTCCATCCCTTATTATTTTCTTTGCAGGGATGTTTCTAAATTCAAGAGATGAGGTTAGAACAATAGCAGATGCATCTGACTATGTTGATAGAACCACGGCCAGACTTGCAGAAATAGCTGATGAACTGCCGGGGAATGGCCCGCTTTTTGTGAGTGGTGTTGATAATGCAGTTGGAGTTTATGGTACATTCTGGCCAGGCGAGTACATGCTTCCGATGGAATGCCTTGGTTTTCAACCGGGACGGTTTGTAACTGGTACAGACCGAATATGGGAAGCCTTAATAACAGAGAGTGACTCCGGGTTCCTGGTATTCATGGCCGATAATGGCATACACTACACATCTGCACATGTGTCTGCAGACATGTATCCTGAACTTCCCGACACTACTGTGCAACTGACCGGCAGTATTCCACTGGGTAACTTAATCCGGTATCCATCATGCTTTGGATCTGATGAATCCGTCCCTCTCTACCTTGTCTCTCCGATCTATCCCGATTCAGTCATAACCGTTTTTCCGGGGCTTGGAGATGGGACGATCTTCTATGATCTGGCGGCGGTACCCATATGGCTTACAGCTGATGAAGCTGCTGTTGTGATGGTCGAAAATTCAGTTGAACTTGTTTTTTCCAGTAGGAACCTCTCACTCGAAAGGGCCTTGGATATCCTCGCGTTTAAGGAGGATCGAAGGGGTATTTAGACTTCATCCAGACAAAACACTTATACCAGCCGTATAGAGAAAACGAATAACTCTTGTCATTCAGTATAAACACTTTTTCAACTGTGCATGAAGATACTCTACATTGCCCATTCGACTGATTATTTTAGTGTCTCGCCGTCTCGCTGTCTCGCTTGAGCTGGGAAGTTAAGTGGATTGAGGAGCTTGCATCTCCCTTGGATTGTACCGGTTTGAACAGCACCCGTATTTCTCTGGGCGGCTGTAATCCTATCACGGAGAAAAGTATTCAGGTTATGATTGATGGACCACCTTATTCGCAAGGAGTCATCTCAATTTATGACTTGTCTGGAAGAGTGGTGGGGCGCATTCCATACAAGACTGAACAGGATGGGAATGCCAGTTGTACATGGACCGTTTCAGATTTGTCCTCCGGTATTTACTACGTTCAGGATAACAGTTCAGTGGCAGGTGATATTATTGGAGTTACAGTTCTCAGGTAACAGAACTGCTAATGTTACTCGGGTGTAGAGAATGGCCACCCAGGCGAGTAGTGCCGGTCTTATTGCTTCGATCAGGAGAAGCAGTGTGTTATTTGTTACAAAAGCGTTTCCATTTGGTATAAAAGCCCAGCAGGCGAAAGCAATTCCAGCAGTGATGCATAGTTTTTTGTTCGGAATAAAAAATGTGTCAATAAGGAGTGGCAATAGAAAAAGACCATAATGATCGTAAGCCAGTGGTGAAATGAGAAGAGAAATCCAGCACAGTAACGGTACAAAATGCGCTGAGAGGTAAAAGGACCTCCACTTGGATTGACCAATAGCGCGCAGAATTGCTGCAAGAATCAGAAGCATGAGTAAAACAGAAATCAGTATGGAGAGGGATCTTACTTTCTCTGCTCTTTCTATCCGTTTTTCGCGATGTTCAGAGACTTCCATAATGTAGCTCTTACTGTATGTTCCAACTATTCGGTGAACATTTCCAGTCAAACTTCGATTTCCTGGTATTGAAAGATCCCACTCAGAGCTGACAATATTCAGTGCAGTCGTGTATTGACGCCATGGTTCGAAACCTGTCATACCGACAGTTATCAAGATAAGGGTGATGGTACTTAGTGCGAGAAAAAGCCATGCTTTTCCTCGCAGGAACAACAATGGTACTGCAAGTGCTGGCTTGATCAAAGGCACCAGGGAAATAACACTGCCGGAAAGAGCGCTATTTCTTTGTCGGTACATCATCAGAGAAACAAGAAAGAAAAGCAGGACAGTAACCTGCCCCCATCGTGCGGCAGCGCGGTACGGGCCTACGAAGAGCAGAAGAGTTCCAAGAGTAAGCATAATTGTAATAGATATTTTTTGTAGTTTTTTCCTTAGAAGCAGATAAAAACCGAGCCAGAATGATGCATGCAGGCAGGTAAACCAGATTCGTCTGACCCAGATTGGCCCAGTGTATTGTGCGGTGGCAAATGGAAGTGCAAACACGGGTGAGTAAAGATACGGCAGGTTCTCCACATCCTTGAGTCCATTCTGCGAAAGGCATCTGGAAACAACCTCATCATCATATGGATTGACTCCTTCTGCAAGAGCATAACCAGCTCCAAGGTATGCGGTGAAGTCACCCGGCCATGCAGGCGTATAAGATCTGCTGTACAGGAATCCTGCAATGAAGAAGAGCACAGTGATAATCGGAAGGACTTTTTTGCCTTTCGTAGCAGCAATATGCCTTTTAATGGAATCGGCCTGCATTATTTGTCACCACCCAGGAAAATGTATTCAGCATGGAGAAGGCAAGCACTGTAATAAGCAGATACTTATGCCATCTGATTTCTGGTTTCTGCACCCATAGTGACCATACAAGAAGCGAACCTGGAACAGCGACTATCGCGTAGAGATTCCAGTCATTTTGCACACCTAATGCGGCTTTCCAGGCCAGAGGCAGCAGCATCAGAAATCCAGTAGCAGTAATGAGAAACCTATCAATTCGATTCAAATGGGATTTTGCAAGAATCAGCCCAGGTGGAAGTAACAAAACGGACGGGAATAAAAGGATTAGAAGATTAAGCATCTCCAGATAATAGGGAACTGTCAGTGGGGGTAGAACAGAAGCAATATTTCCACCATGAGCAGTTGCATGACTGTAGAGCCAGAGGTTCTCAAAGGGAAGTATGCCGGACAAGTGAAAAAGAACCATGCATATTCCAACCATAACGAGTGGAATCAACATTATCATTAAAGACAATACCGGTTTTTCTCTGGTCGGAGATTTGTAGATGAGGTAAGCAAGAGAGGGCAACAGAAAACCTGCCTCAAGGTGAAAACACATCGCCAGACCCAGAATAAGTGATGCAGTCATTAACGAAGCTTTGCAATTTGCAGCTCTTGCTGCCACCAGGAAGTACCACATTACAATAGCAACAGTAATTGAGTAGTTCTCCACATCACCAAAGAAAAGCTGTATGAAGCCACCACTGGAAACAAGTAATACGAAAAGGAGCTGCTCGGATTTGATGTTTTCTTTTGCATACTTTACAAGTAGGAGCATAAACAGAAGGCCACTGAGAACTGAAAGAATCTGGTAGGAAAGGGCAACTCCAAAATATCCGAGTTCATTAAGCGTATTCCAGAAAAGAGAGTGAGTGTATAGTTCCAGCATTTCATCATGTACAACATGAGCACCAACTTTATCAACATCAGAGGGTATTTTCCACAGTAGATCCACCCCGTCCGGATTCAAGGTATTACTTCTGAAAACGAACATGATAAACAGGATCAGTATTGCTCCTGCAATGCGCCAGTAATCTCTACGAAAGAGGAGAATGCACCCGGCAATAAATGAACCTGCTATAGCGAATATCTGTAAGATATTGAAGAGGTTTACAGAATTTATCTGATTGACACCAAACCAGTTGGATTGTCTTCCGGTTATTGCAGGAAACAGAAACGATGCAACAACTAACAGAACAGGGAACACAAGTATCCCTGCATTATATAATATTATCTTTATTTCTGGGACTTCCGATAGTTTCGTAAGCTGCATTCTACTCCGAATTGCTTAACAATTTCTACCCCAAGTTAATAAAGAGCCCGATCCAAATTTCAAGGATATTTTCAACTCTTATTGGTCCAGGCTTAGCTCACAGTGCATTTCCAGTCAATTTTTTCCAGAAGCCTTCGTACATCAATTACTTCGGGAGTTATTGTTATTGATTTGCCTGAATTTATAAATAGAAACATAGTTTGTTTTTGGCTCTTCGGGTAGGCATATTCGGGTATGCGAAAGGTGGTTTTTATGTTTAATATATTCCTGCTGGTTCATCTCGTTGCAATGCCTGCTCTTGTTTCATCCGGTGGGTACGCTGCATTCCTCAGTGCCGGCGGAGACTCCATTGTCGTGGTTGGCAGCGGAGGAGAAACTGTATTCACCGTGGATGCTGTACCGGGAGAGAGGCTCAGCTATCCAGTCTTCAGTAATCTGAAGCTGGTGTTCATTTCCTCCTCCAGGGGGCTTGTACAACAGGATATTCTCACCGGAGAGCAGGTTGTTATCTGCAGTGAGCGTACCGGGTCACCCTGGATATCATCCTCTGGTGATCTCTGGTATAGCCTGGACGGTTACCTGTTCAAGAACGGGGTCTCAACCGGTGTTGCTGTATCTGCATTTCATGTGAGTGTTGAGAACGGAATTGCATCTTTTACCGACAGGAATGATGATCTTCATATCCTTTATCTGGAAGGCGGACAGGAAAGGACAGTTCAGGGGTATCGATTCTATTCTCCTACTGTACTCACCGGGGGTGATGTGGTCGCTCCCACGCTGACCGGTGAGATAATCTACCTTCCTGCTGACGGATCTTTGATTGTGGTTGGAAAAGGTGAGCAGCCCTGCTGGAGTTACGAATTGGAGGGTTTCTTTTTCTGTGTTTCAGAGGATGATGGACACAGTATTACAGGGGCGGATATCTGGTTTGTAAAGCCGGGCGAAGAACCTGTTAAAGTGACATTTACATCTGGTATTCTCGAGACGGGGCCATCCTGTTCCGGTGACATACTCTGGTTTGTTGATGAAGGGTCCGGGATTCCCGGTTGCGTGAGTCTGGATGATCTTTCTTTTTAAGCTGCTGAGCTGTTTCATTGTGGCCGGTATCACTATCTGCCTTGATCCCGGTCATGGCGGAACCAGTACCGGTGCTGTCGGGGAGTACGCTCTGGAAAAGGATGTTGTGCTTGAAGTGGCACTTCGGGTGCACAACTGGCTTAATCAGGTATCTGGTGTTTCTTTTGTTGCTTTGACCCGGGATGGCGATTACAATGTCTCTCTTCTGGCTCGGAGTGGTTACGCGAACTCCTGGGGCTTTGACTATTTCATCTCTATCCATGAGAATGCTTTCAATGGAGCCGTTCAGGGAACAGAGACATTCTGCTGTTCACTTGATCCGGAGGATACATCATACCAGCTGGCTGTTCCTGTTCAGAACAGCATTCTTGATGCGTACGATTACACAGACAGGGGAGTAAAGGATGGAAGTCATCTTCATGTAATAAGAGAGACCAGCATGCCTGCTATTCTCGGGGAGGGCAGCTTCCTTGACTACGATCTGAACTGGAACGAATCTTATCTGTACGCATTCAATGTAAACGATCATCTGGGAATACAAACCTGGGCTTATGCTGATGGGATCTGTGAATTCCTGGGGCTTTCAGTACCTGCCTGCGGTAACGGAGTAATACTCATGGACAACCTTTCTCCCGGATTTGCTGTTGACGATTCCCTGAAGTGGTCAGAGGACGCTTCAGGGGCCCCATGGATGTTGAATTGTGTTACTGCAGAGGTCGGGCCGGACAGAACAGCATCCTGGACTTCTATGATTCCGGTAAACGGAAGCTTTACTGTTGAAAGCTGGTGGACTTCCGGTAACAACAGGTCTTCATCAGTCTGCTATCGCATTTTTCATTCTGAAGGGTATACAGACATTTTTGTGGATCAGTTTGCAGGCAGTGGCGGTGGAGAATGGGTTTTTCTGGGCAGTTTTTCTTTTGACGGCGAGTGTTCCGTTCAGATTCTCGGCTCTCAGAGTTTTCCTGGAGTAATGGTTGCGGATGCGGTGAAACTTGTGCCGCCCCTGGGTATTGAGCAATTCGAGTTCACCGGTCTTTCCGTTGTGCGGAATCCAGCTTCATCATTTACCTTTCTGCTTCCTTCATCTACTGTAACGGAAGTCCTGATTTACAATTCAGCCGGTAGAAGAGTTTCTACTCTCCGTGGCACAGGCTCCATTGAATGGATTCCAGCTGATCAGCCTCAGGGGGTGTATTTTGCAGTGGAGACCGATCAATTCCGATCAATCAAGCTGGTTTACATCAAATCCGGGTGAGCTCTTATTTTCGTGCAGTACAATTTATATGGAATTTATTTATCAAGAAGCCCGATGGCCTTGAGGCTGATGATATCATCCTTTGTAACAATGAAGTGATCCAGTATCCTGAAATCCATGTCATCTCCAAGTTTGATCAGTTTTCTTGTTAAGGCCAAGTCCTCGCGGCTGGGATCTGTTCTTCCTCCCGGATGGTTATGTACCAGTATTACTCCTGCTGCGCTGTGGGCGATAACCTTTTCAACCAGATTTCTCGGGTAAACCTGAGTGCGGTTCACTGTTCCGTACTCCAGATCAACTTCAGCAAGCAGAGAGTTGGAAGAATCAAGGAGAAGGGCGCTGAATCGTTCTTTTCTCAGTGTTCCCAGTCGTTTTCTGAGATAGTCGGAAACTTCTTCCGGGCCAGTTATCTTTGTTTTTTCTCCGGGGCATTCAGACATGGCGCTGAGCTGTGAGAAGAGAGAGATCAGTGTTGCCGTTGATTCCCCGATATCATGCACAGACATCAGGCTTGAGGGTGGCTGATTAAGGATGTTCTGCAGGCTGCCGAATCTGGTGATGAGCTCTTCTGAAAGTTTTCTCATATCTTTACGTGGTGCGGCATAAGTAAGAAGCAGTTCAAGGGCTTCACGCTGCGTGAAGCCCTTTATGCCCGCTCGCAGAAAACGCTGTCTCAGTCGTTTTCTGTGTCCTTCCATTATTTCTCCAGGTAGACAGTGGTGGACGGGAAGGCGAAATCAAGTCCAAGTTCCTCAACAATGTGCATTATTTTCAAGTTGAGATCCTGCCTGCTCTGAAGGAACTTTGAATAGTTTGTGGTTCTTATGAAAAAGAGCATTTCAACATTCAGCGCAGAGTCACCGAAGGTGGAGAAATGAACATTGGCTCCATTGTGCTCAGCCATTTCATCTTCTTCCAGCATTTTTCGGAGAGAGTCTACGAGCTGCTTCATCTTTACTGCAGTTGCATTGTAGGTAACACCGATTGTGATGGTGCATCTGCGCATTGGTCTCTTGGAGAGGTTATCTATAGTGGAATCAACAATTTCCTTGTTGGGTATGGTTACCAGTGTTTTTGCAACAGTTCTTATTCTTGTTGATCTCAGTCCCACCTCTTCTATTGTACCGCTGACCCCTCCGACCTGAACGAAATCTCCCACCATGAACGGGCGGTCAAGAAAAAGGGCGATGGATGCGAATATACCGGCGATGGAGTCCTGGGCGGCAAAAGCAAAAGCCAGGCCTCCGATACCCAGACCGGCAATAATACCGGACACCGGGTAGTTCTTCAGCTGCATGAAGAAAACAATTCCAATGGCGGTAAGTGCAACTTTCACCAGTTTTCTTAAGACGGGAATGAGCTGATCATCCAGCTGGGACTCTGTTTCCTCAGCAAGAGAACCCATCTGAAGTGCAACATCATCAATAACAACGAAAAGGATCCTGATAACTGTGAATGTCAGAAGAACCTGAATAATGTTCAAGGCAATCAGGTTAACTGTGCCGTGTACATTCAAAACCAGAAGTGAGAAGTAAAAACCGGTGAAAACGATCAGAAAAGATATTGATCCTGCAAGCCCGTCCAGAAGAATTGTGAAAAAGTTTTCAGTTTTCTTTCTGGGCTTCTTCAGCAGCGAGCCAACGATCTTTCTGAGCATAAGGGAGAGAAGGATGCCCAGGATGAATAATCCAATTCTGCCCACGGGTATCGAAGCTGGGGAGTAGTTTACTATTGTGTTGATAAATTCCATTGATTTCCTTTCGATTCCTTTTGTTGCAAAGAGCAATTTTGCTCTGTTAATGCCCCACTGTCAATAGGAAGATAACTCGTGGTTGACGAAAGTGTTTTCGTTGGTCATTATCGCTTTCACAACCGATAACTGGAGGCATTTTGAACCCCAAGCTTGAAAAATACGGTAACTGGTTTCTGCAACTGGCGTTAGCCCTTCTTGTATTCTTCGGTTTTCTCAGACCCTATGTGATTGAAGCCTACAGAATTCCGACTCCCAGCATGTCGCCTACTCTTCCAGTGGGGGATCACCTGCTTGTTCTGAAGTCGGAAAACGGTCAGCAGATACCATTCTCTGATCGGATGCAGCCACTTCTGCATAACTTTCGCGGTGAAAGAAGATGGCTTCTTATGCCGGCAACCGGCTCTGTTGAACTGGGCGAGAGCATTGTTTTTCGTTATCCCGTAAACGAGGAAGTTACCTTCATTAAAAGGGTTGTGGCAGTGGAGGGCGATTCAGTGCGCGTGCGTAATGATACCCTTTATGTGAACGGGGAACCTTCTCCCTTCGCAGTTGCACACCAGGACAGATTTAATTCCAGCATCATTGATGAGCAGTGGCCGGATTGTCTGCCCTATCTGAATTCGAATAATGCAATAGCGGATCTGGCCTACAATGAGATTGTCTCCCGCGTGGTTCTGGACAATGGCGGTAATCCGGTGTACATTGTTCCTGTGGGAAATGTATTCATGATGGGTGACAACCGTGACCACTCCAGCGACAGCAGGATCTGGGGATCTGTAGATCTTGAGCTGGTAAAGGGGCAGGCGGTTGTTACGTACTGGTCCTGGCAGCTTGGCAACGGGCTACCTAAAATCGGAAGAATTGCGAGGCTTGTTCGCTGACATGATGCTGTCATTACCTTACAGCAGCTGTTTTTTTGAAAATGTTCCTTTGATGTTCCTTAATCTTGACAGGCTTCTCAAAGGCGAGGCAGAACTTCGGGATTTCAAAAAAGACTGTTACTGGGCGATTTCAGATGGTGAAGCAGTGTTTGCCAGAATGATATTCAGACAGGGTAAACCATACTTCATTCACGGTGTCGAGTGTCTTGACTCCGAGTCATTTGTAAACACTATAAAGAGAGATAAAAGAGAACTCTATCTGTCTCTTCATTTTCTGGAGGCTGGATCTCTGGGACCGGTTATCAAATATCTTTGTGAAGAGCCCGTGCTCACTGAACTGGACAACTCCAGTGGTGAGCTGATTCAGCTTTTAAAATCTCTGAGAAAATCCGGTGAATCCGGAATGATCAGCCTCCACACCGATTCCGGAATTGCTTTAATACCTATTAGAAATGGCAGAATATCCCAAGGTTTTCTTCCAGGCAAAACTGTCAAAGGGAAGGCTCTTGTTGATTTTCTGAAGTCTCCGGAGGGGTCAGGAATAGCAGAATTTATTGACGGAGAGGTAGCAGAGCCATCTGCTCTGGGTATTGGTGAAATAACACTGATTCTTGCCGCGGTGAATGCCTGGCTGGAGTCACTGGGACCGGTCTGGCCCCAGAGCAGGACGATTGTACCAGCTTATGTAGAGAAGATAAGATCCAGATATTCATCACTGGAGCCGCTTGGCTACAACACAGAGGATTTTCTGACTCTTGGAAGCTTTATTACCGACTCATCGGATTTTCCCAGAGCTATTGCTCTTCTGATAAAATCTCTCTGCAAGAAGCATCCTTCCCCGGCAACAGCTTTGAAGCTTTTCAACCGGATCAACAAGGACAGACTCGTATCTCTGAAGTCCACAGGCCTGCTGGATCTTCTCTAAAAAATTATCTTTCCCTGTATCGCCTGATATCTTTGTTTGAGCCGATCAGCCAGAGGAGATCTCCCTCGTTCAGCACATCTTCCGGGTTTGGAATTCTGTAATCGTACTCACCATTCTCCTTCATTTTTCCGAAGAAGGCAATGTTTACCCCGTATGTTCTTCGAATGCTGAGATCCCTGATCATTTTTCCTATCTGTGCTTTTCCCGGTTCGGCAACTATGAGATCCATACCTGATCTCAGCCGTACGTACTCTTTCACTCCG
Source organism: Candidatus Sabulitectum sp. (assembly GCA_023139045.1). Taxonomy (GTDB): domain Bacteria; phylum Fermentibacterota; class Fermentibacteria; order Fermentibacterales; family JCC-6; genus Sabulitectum. The sequence continues at coordinate 84,816 of JAGLOJ010000017.1, read as the reverse complement.
GAATATGTGATAGCTCTGGCCTCAGTGATTCCCTGTTCATGTTCAGGTCGGTAGACTTTGTCTGCTCCCACTGCGTTAAGGATTATTTCTTCTCTGTCGTTGCTTGCCCTGCTGTACACAGTAACTCCAAGATCCTTGAGAATCTTAGTGATTATCACAGTGTTTCCGAAATTTTCTCCTATGGCTACTATGGCCAGATCAAGGTTTCCAATACCGTATCCCTTGAGCTGTTTCTCATTTGTGCAGTCAAAACAGATTGCATTGTAAACCTTGCTGGATATATTGTTCACAAGCTCCTGTTTGATGTCAATTGCAACGACTTCAGCATTCTGGTCGATCAGTTCGTTTGCCAGGCTGCTTCCGAAGGTACCCAGCCCGATAACTGCGATTTTCTTGGGTTTTTTCTGCATTTTTCCTACCCTATGGTTATTCTGGCTTCAGGGTAACTGTACAGCGAAGTCCGAACTCTTGAAGTGGCTGCAGCCAGAGTTGCCGGTGCTGTTCTTCCGATAAACATCGTAACAATAATGATTAATTTACCTGCTGTGGAAAGATATGAGGTTACACCAGTGGAAAGCCCTACTGTTCCGAATGCGCTCATTGACTCGAAAACATAATCCATGGTGGAGAAGTGATTTCCGTCTCCTGTTTCTGCGATAAGAAGAAGGAAACTGCTTATGCCGAAAGTTATCATTCCGATTAGAAGAATGGCACCGGCTCGTTGAAGATCGTAATTGGGGATCTGTCTCCTCCATATCTCAGGTGATTTTCTACGGAGAATCAGAGATCTGAGGGAGAGTAGAAGAAGCCCGATAGTGGTTGTTTTTACTCCTCCACCGGTACCTCCCGGTGAGGCACCGATGAACATGAAGATCAAAAAGAACCACTTCACGGGGGAAAGCAGACTGGATGTTGGTACAGTATTGAATCCGGCAGTACGGGTGGTAACTCCCTGCAGGTAGCTGCTTGCCAGTTTCTGCCAGATGCTCATTTCCGCCAGGGTGTTGTTCCATTCAAGAGCCAGAAACAAAACTGAGCCAAGAACCACAAGAATTGCAGTTATCAGCAGCACGAACCTTGTCTGAACCGGAAGAATCCTTTTTCTTCCAACTTTCATCCGCATAAGCCAGTGTCTTCCAAGGGTGGTCAGAAGTATGAACCCCAGCCCGCCAAGAACAATCATTGAGCCGATAATTAACGAAGTTGATGGAGAATCGGCAAAAATCTCAAGGTTGGTGGTGTTCAAGCTGAAGCCGGCGTTACAGAAAGCGCTGATACTGTGGAAAATAGACTGCCAGACCGTGTGTGCTGTTGACCAGTTCAGCGTTTCTATTCCGGACCAGGTGTTGTACAGCAGCAGTGCTCCAACAGTTTCAATGATTAAGGTCCATAGAAGGATAGAAAGCAGTATGTGCTTCAAATCATTTGTAAATTCGCTGTCCATAAGCCTGGACAGGTTTCTTGCACCCGCAAGCCCCATCTGCTGTCCGAAAGACATTGCAAAGAAGGCAGCGAAGGTCATCAATCCCAACCCGCCAACCTGAATAAGAAGGAGAATGATTAATTGACCGATGAAGGTGAAATCGATACCTGTGTCCATGACAATCAAACCGGTAACACAGGTTGCACTGGCGGAGGTGAAAAGAGCGTCAATCGGTGATATCCCGGCGGTAGTGGCCCTTGGCGTCATAAGAAAAACGGTACCCAGAAGAATAACCGTGATGAAGCTTGAGCCAAGGATAAGGGCCGGTGATATTTTACTGGCAATTTTAATTAATGCGCTGAAAAAAATAATAAATGACATGGCGATAAGATATCCGTTGGCAACCTTGGAGATAGTCCACCCGTGAATGTATCCGGAATTCTCACCGCTGATAAGTGCAGTAAATCCCCCTGCAAGGAAAAACAGACTCAGAATCATCTGCCATGGTCTGCTTTTGATGTCGTTCCAACCTCTGGTTGAGCTGAGAATGGCAACGAAAAGTGCCAGAGCCTCCAGGAAAAGAACAGCCTGAAGAGAATCTACCACAAGGATGCTGTCGAAGCGGAAGAGATATCGGAAAAGAAAAAGCACAATGATTGCTACGATGTTGAAAATGCTCAGCGGCCACTCAAGCAGTACTTTTTTCCAATCAGGTGCCTCCACCAAAGTATTTCCTCCCTCTTGCCATTTCAAGCATATTCAAACTATACAGATTTTGAGCGGTAAGCGAAATAATAATGAAAAAGGAGACAAAGAATGGACGCGTTACTTTACCAGCGGTTTCTGGATCTGAGGCCATTGAATGTTATTGATGCTCTACCAGAGAGCAGATGTGCCCTTGTAAGCGGTCGTGATATTGCCAGAGTTGCCGAGGAAAATCACGCAATTGTTATGGCCTGTAACATCAGAAATCCACTCAGTGCCCTTGGAATACTCACTGCCGCAAAGAAAGCAGACAGTTTTGTTCTTCTTGAGCTGGCAAAATCAGAGGCAACATACACAGGTGTTAATTTCATCAACCTGCCTTCTCTTGCCATGCACTATTCCAGTCAGCTTGGTGACCATGTGGTTTATTCACTTCATATGGATCACTTCGCCATCAAATCACCCGATGACCTTATGGATGCTCTCAAGGTTGTTCCCAATGCTATTGCTGCGGGCTGGACCTCGGTAGCCATAGATGCTTCGCATAATCATGACTGGGAGAACCTGATGTATACCAGAGATCTTGCCATGCATATCCCGCCCTACATCGGCCTTGAAACAGAGGTGGGCGAGATCAAGGGGGCAGGAGTTCTCACCACTGTTGAAGAAGCAGAGTACTACATTGGCGGGTTGAACGCATGGGGCATTTTCCCGGACTTCCTGGCAATAAGCAACGGATCCAAGCATGGCACTTATGATACTTCCGCCGGTGAGGATGAAGGTATTGACCTGCAACGCACAAGGGCCATAGCCGATGCAATCGCGAAATACGGTGTAACAATCGCTCAGCACGGTATCAGTGGAACCCCACTTGACAAGGTGGGGCATTTCAGGGAGTATGGCATAAACAAGGGCAATGTGGGTACTCTCTGGCAGAACATTCTTTTCGGTCTTGAAATGGATCCGGATAGCGGTAATGCGGTTATGGATGGCGGAAGCTATGTGAAGAGAGCTGACAAGGGTATTCCCACCGAGCTCTGGAACAGAATGGTTAAAGCCGCTGATGCAAAGGGATGGCCCAGAAATTCCGGCAATTACAAGAAGCTGAATCTTCCCTTTCACTCTGAGATCATGGCACTGCCCGGCGAATATCGTCAGAGGATACTTGATGAAACGGAGAAATGGGCTCTAAGATTTTTTGAAGCATTCGGCTCGGTGGGGCTGGGCTCGGAAGTAATTAAGAGCATTGTTCAGAGGGAGGACTGGAACTCCACACCGGTCAGAGAGATAGTTGCCGACAGAGGCTGCTCAACAGCTGCAAATGCTCCCGATGGAGGAACTGCAGCAGACGATGGAAAGGACTACTCGGACTGAACAAATGGATAAGATAAAAGAAATTCTGCGTGGGGTAAGACTTCTTGATCCGCTTTCAGATTTTGATGGTGTGGTGGATATTGCTGTTGAGCAGGATGGTGTTCAATGGATCCGGAAGGCTTCAGGCGATCCTTCAGGGCTGTGGTTGTTTCCAGGCCTTGTGGATATGCATGTTCACCTGAGAACTCCGGGATATGAGGATGCCGAGACCCTTGAATCGGGACTTCGTGCTGCAGTAGCCGGCGGTGTAACCTGCGTGGGCATGATGCCCAACACCACACCGGCTCTGGATTCAGTGGATCTCACACTGGCAGTGAAGAAGAAGGGGGAATCTTTCGGACTCACCGGTATCGAGCCAATCCCGTGTGTTACCATGGGTCGTGCCGGAGAAAACTGCACCGATCTTGAGGGCTTCGCCCGGTGTGGTATTACCTGTTTCAGCGATGACGGCAGCCCTGTGGAAGGCGATAAGACTCTCAGGGAGGCTTTTAATTGTATTGCCCCTTTCAACGGTGTTGTGATTGAACATCCCGAGGTGACTGCAATGGCTGCAGGCGGAGTTGTGAATCTGGGCAGAGCTTCAACCGAAACAGAGACTCAGGGAATCCCGGAAAGCGCTGAATATCTTGATGTGGAGAGGTGTATTGGTATTCTTCGTGATTCCAGGAGTGGAGCCAGACTTCATCTTACACATCTGTCATCTCCGGAAAGTATCCGGCTGGCACATAAGGCCTCTATGGAGGGGCTCAGGGTTACATGCGATGTTACCCCGCATCACCTTGCCCTGAACGAAGAAGCGGTTATTGCACTGGGAGCGGTTGCAAAGATGAATCCTCCTCTCAGATCAGAAGAAAGCAGGAAGAAAATTGTAGACATGGTCAAAAAGGGAATGGTCACCGCCATTGCCAGTGATCATGCGCCCCATCCTGCCGGCAGGAAGGAATTGCCACTTTCCGCCGCAGCATTTGGAATAACCGGTCTGGAGACGCTTCTTTCAGTTACACTGGATATTCTTGGCAGAGAAGCTGGAATGCATCCGTTGGACATCATTCGCCTTCTCACTACTGCACCGGCGGCTATTCTGGGCACAGTACCGCCAGAGATTGCCGCAGGAAAACCATTGAATATGGTTCTGTTCGACCCGAAGCAGCATTGGACATATTCAAAAACTTTTTCCAGTTCATCGAATTCCCCGTTTTTCGGGAAAAAACTTACAGGAAAAGTACTAAGGGTCTGGTTCGGGCTGGAGCTATACAGGGAGGGTGAATTTGTTTAAGCTTGTTATTCCTGTTCTTGTACTTCTTACTTTTGGATGTGCCTACTACAATACATTCTACAATGCCAGATCCAGTTACGAAGAAGCTCTTGAGTATGCCAGGGAACATCCCGATGATCCATCTCATCATGAAGAGGCTTTGCTGGACAAGGCCGTTACCGGTGCCGGAAGGGTTCTTGCAAGGTATCCGAACAGCAGGTGGGTGGACGATGCCCAATTGTTGCTTGGGAACTCCCTGCTTTTGCGGGGGCGAAGATCGCTCACAGGAAGTGGCACCAGTGATTTTCGGGAAGCAATGATGTCATTTGCCTCTGTGATTGTCTTGACTGAAGACAGGTCTCTTCATGATATGGCAAGGCTTGGTCAGGGAATGGCCGCTATTGAGCTTGACAGGTTTAACGATGCTGCGGCTGCCTTTGCAGAGGTCTCGTCTGATAATGAAAGAAGACATGCGCTGAGCAGGCTGCTTCTGTGCAAAGCTTTTCTGCAGTCTGACCACCCCGAACTGGCCGCCTCCGTGTTTGATACACTTGCTCCATCAGGCGGAGACAGCCTCAGGGCAGAGTACTACATCACCGGCGGAGAAATCCTTACTGCTCTGGGAATGCCTGACAGCGGTGCGGTTATGTGCCTGCGTGCAACTGTCATTAAGGATAGGGGCAATGTTTATTACCGGGCTCTGGTCACTGCTGCTGAATGCTATGTTGAGGCAGGTATGCCGGAGAAAGCTTCTCGGGAGCTCAACAGACTTTTACTCGGTTACCGCTCAGACAGGGAAATGGCCGACATCTCACTGCTCAAAGGCAGAGCCGATGAACTGGCAGGCAGCATCGATGGTGCTCTGACCGCTTACCTTGATGCTGCAGAACTGGACAGCTACAGGGAAACAGGTGCCGAGGCTCTGTTCCGCAGAGCTGTTCTTCTTGAACAGGGGGAACGGTATGATGATGCTCTGCTCGCTCTGAGCGAATGTGCTTCACGCCCTGGCGATTTCATGTGGTTGAGGCTTGCTGCCAACAGAGAGAGGAACCTGAATCTCTACATAATCTATTCTGACAGTGCAAACACAGCAGGCGGAGAAGACAGGATACATTACAGTCTGCTGGCTGCGGAAAAACGACTTGATCTTTACGGAATGGACTTCGAAGCTCTGGAAGGTTTTCGTGAGGTCGTTGATTCAGAGCATATTCTCTTTTCTTCGATGGCTCAGGTTTTTCTGGCTGACAATGGTGGAATATCTTCCGATTCAGTTGAGATTGTTTTATTATCAGTGCTGGACAGAATACCACAGAGCGATCTTGCGGGAATGATTGAAGAGAGGCTGGGGCTTCCACCGGGGAACTCAGCCTCAATGAGACCCTCTGCTGTGCTGGAAAGAGCCTGGATGCAGATTGAGGTTCAAAACTGGGAATCTGCATGGTCAGACCTTGACGAGCTTCTCGAATCTCCATTCGGATATGAGGTAAGAGCTGAAGCCCTGTGGGCTGCTTATGTTGCCGCAGAGGGAGCAAGGATGGATGGTGGAACTGTTAGTGGTTACCTGAAAAAGCTTACAGATGACTATCCGGAGACTCCACAGGGTAGAGAAGCAGCACTGAGACGTGCTGTTGGACTCGAAGAGGAAGAAACTGAAGGCGAAGAGGAGTAGCTGTTGAGTGTAATTAGAGATTTTGATTGTGTGGTCAAGCACAGTGAACAGGTGCTTCCCGGGGTTGTAAAAATTGTTTTCGATTGTGCCGGGATTGCGTCTGTTGCCCTCCCCGGACAATTTGTTCAGATAGAGCCTTCCCCGGGTGCGTTTCCTGTGACCAGAAGACCCATTACAATAAATCGTCTCACGGAAAATGGATTTGAACTGCTGTTTGATGTGATTGGCCCGGGCACTGAACTTATGGCCCGGATGAAACCCGGAGATGAGGTCAGGATTCTTGGCCCCCTTGGTTGTGGATGGACGGTTGAGCCCGGGTCAAGCTGGCTTCTTATTGGCGGTGGCCTGGGGGCTGCGGGTTTTCAATTCCTGATGGATACAGTTGATTCAACAACTGTACTTATCGGAGCATCCGATTCCGATAGAGTGATTCCACTGGGAGCATGTCATGTTGTTACAGAAGACGGTTCTGCAGGAGGTCGCGGGCTTGTTACAGCCTTAATTTCAGAGGAACTCCTTGCTGGAGCGGATTCAATAGCAGTCTGCGGCCCGGTTGCAATGATGGAAGCGGTATGGAGCACCATTCCTGAAAAGTACCGTGACAAAGTGCAGATTTCCACAGAGAGTCGCATGGGTTGCGGCTGGGGAGTCTGTGACGGTTGTTCAATTCCAGTGTCAGGCGGCGGTTACAAAAAATGTTGCAAGGAAGGTCCGGTCTTCTCAGGTATTGAGATAGACTGGAAGCGATGGAAGGAGGCTGGATTATGAGTTTTCCACCTGCCATCCCACGGGAATTCTGGGGTCATAATTTTGACTCACCTGTAATGCTTGCTTCCGGAACAGCCGGTTTCGGAGAAGAACTTCTTGACCTCCAGTGCCTTTCCGGAGTGGGAGCGGTGGTTTCGAAGGCCGTAACCTTCGAACCCAGGGCCGGTAATCCACCTCCAAGACTTCTGGAAACCCCATTCGGACTCCTGAATTCCATTGGCCTTGCGAATCCTGGTGTTTACCATGTGCTCAAGCATATTCTTCCAGTTGCCGCCGGTCTGCCCTGTCCTCTTCTTATTAATGTGGCAGGTGAGTCTGTTGATGAATTTGCGGATGTCGTGCGTGTTCTGGAGGGTTCAAGTGCTCATATGGGTTATGAAATTAATGTTTCCTGTCCGAATGTTGCAGAGGGTGGAGCAGCTTTTGGTGTTGATCCTCAGGTCGTGCTTCGAGTGGCTCAGGGTGTTTCCCGAGTAACAGACAGACCTTTTTCCGTAAAGCTGACTCCCAATGGCGGAGACATGGTGCAGTCGGCTGAGGCGGCAGTTGAAGGTGGTGCTTCTGCAATAACAGTGTGCAACACCTTCCTTGGTATGCATATTAACTGGCAAGACGGGAAATCTGTTATCAAACGAAAAGTGGCGGGGTACACATCCCCGGCTTTGCTGCCTCTGGTTGTGGCAAAGGTGTGGCAGGTGTCAAATGCAGTTTCCGTACCGGTAATCAGTTCCGGTGGTGTTTCCCGGGGTGATGATGTACTTCAGCTTCTTGCCGCCGGAGCACAGATGGTTCAGGTTGGAACCCGTCTGATGAGGAGACCTTTTGCCGCTGCAGAACTAATTGATGAAATGAAGAAATTGACAGGTGAATGAAAAAGCTCACTGGTGTTGTGTTTTTTCTGTTAACGTTTCATGGATGCGCACTGGTTTCTTCACCGGTGTATTTGCATCACGGTGTTTCGGCAGGTACAGTAGTTATTGCCGGTCTGGAATTGCGGGGTACAGCTTCCTGGTACGGAATACCTTTCCATGGCAGGAAGACGGCCAACGGGGAGACCTATGACATGAATGGGCTTACCTGTGCTCACAGGACGCTGCCCTTTGGTACTGTTCTTCTGGTCACGAATCTGGGAAACAGTAAATCGGTTACTGTCAGGGTTACCGATAGAGGCCCTTTTATTTCCGGACGAATTGCAGATCTTTCCAGAGGTGCAGCAGCGGCTCTGGGCATGCTTGATACCGGCACAGCCCAGGTATCTTTAAAGGTGGTTGGAAATGAGTGATGTTCGAATTTATGTGGCTCTTACCAGTGATTGCGGCAGTGATGCCACAAGGATGCTGAAACCTCTCAGGGGGCTTCCTGTGGGGGTTAAGATTGGTCTCGAGTTGTTTGTAAAGGAGGGACCTCAAGTAGTTGCAGAAATTAAAGATGCCGGATTTCCTGTGTTTCTTGATCTGAAATTTCACGACATCCCCCACACAGTGGCAGGTGCTGTGAAGTCTGCCTGTCTTCTTGAACCTGATGTAATCAATATTCACGCCTCGGGTGGACGAGCGATGATGGAAGCCGCTGCCGCAGCGTGTACCGGTAAAACAAAGATAATTGCCGTAACTGTACTCACAAGCATGGACAAGAGTGACCTGATGCTTCTTGGTTCAGGATTCAACCCCCTTGAAGCAGTGGCATCTCTTGCTGGAGCTGCCAGAGAGTCAGGTCTTCATGGTGTGGTCTGTTCCCCGCTTGAGGCTTCTACAGTCCGGGAAATAGCCGGTGAAGACTTTCTGATTATTACTCCTGGAGTTCGCCCTGCAGGATCAGCGGCAGGAGATCAGAAGAGAGTAATGACTCCGGCGGATGCAATAAGGGCAGGCGCAACATCCCTTGTGGTTGGCAGGCCTATCACCTGTGCTGCTGATCCTGCACGGGCTGCCAAAGCAATTCTGCAGGAGATAGATGAAGCTCTGGGACACTGATGACGGGAATCGGGAAGCAGTCCGTTTCTTTCAGGGGGCTGGGAGTGGTTCTTCTATCCATGACTCTTCTGATCTTTCTGGTTCACGCATTGGTATCCGGGGCAGTGAAGAATCACCTTCTTGAATTGGATGACAGATGCACTTTTAACGGTATTGAGTATGGTATTAATTCAATTATTGTCAGAGATCTCCAGATGCCTGGTATCGGCATATTTTCCAGAAAGACTTCTGTTCTTCTGAACGGGGATATTTTTCACCCGGTTCCTGTTCATGTGATTCTTCAAGGCGTGGTGATGCAACCGGGTTCTCCCGGCAGTTCTTCCGGTTCTGTTTCCGGATCAGATGAACTGCCTGTAATTTCCGTTATCGACGGTACAATTCCTCGGTACAGTACCGAATTTCATGGAACCCGGGCAAATGGAACTGATATTGGATACGCGGTTGGCAAGTGGGGAGAGTTTTTTGTCAGTCATTCCGGTGACAGCATTTCTGTTGTCTTTAACAGCTGTTCAGGCATCCCCGGCATGGAGGGAATTCTTCCGGATCCGGTCCGGGGGTACAGCATTTCAGGCAGCTGTTCAGGAGTTCTCAGCCCGATGCTATCCATCTCCGGTCTCATAACCGAACTTGACGGGGAATCTGCATCCGCTGCTTTCGAGTACCGGTTGCAGGGTGGGCACCCTTCTGCCAGCTTAAGTATGGATTTCTCTCAGATTGCCGCCCCGGTAATGGCTCTTCTTGACAGCCTTTCCTCAGGAGCAATAATGACTGCCGTGCCTTCCGGTTCTCTATCTGTGTGCTATTCTGGAAATGACACCGTCTTTTTCTCCACAGATCTGCGATTTGACAGTCTATCCATCTGGAGTGCTTCAGTTGCCCCAGATACATTTTCTGTTGATGCGGCGTTTTCCTGCGGGGGTTTTGTTCTTATGGAATCAGGGCTTGTGGTTATTGATTCAGGCACAATTCATTCCGGTGAGCTGAACCTGGCTTTCAATCTTGTGTATTCCTGGGGAGAGCGTCGAAGACTCAATCTTGTTTTGTTCAACCCGGCTCTTTCCGGAGGAGCCATTATCGAGTCAATACCTCCGGAGCTTCTTGGCCGCCTGAACGGACTTTCACTTGGCGGTGAGATGTCCATACACACTGAACTTATCCTGGACTGGGATAATCCTGACAGCTGTGATATCAATCTGCATATTGATGCCTCCAGGCTCACAGTAGGCTACAGCCCCATTACATTCGGAAGAATCAGCAACTACACCGGAGCGGATTGTTTCATGCGGGACTCATGGGGGAACACTGCCCGTATCGGGCTTGATACATTGACGAATCCTGACTTTGTTTTCTTTGACTCTCTTTCATTCTGTTTTGAACCCCTCCTGCGCTGTGCAGAAGATGCTTCCTTCAGAAGGCATGACGGTTTCAGTGTATATCACATCAGGAATTCCATCAGAGCGAACATGGCACAGGGACGGTTTATAAGGGGAGGGTCCACCATTTCCATGCAGCTTGCAAAGAATTTGTTTCTTGGCAGGGAAAAGACTCTCTCCAGAAAGATGCAGGAGGTTTTTCTTACCTGGAGACTGGAACGGTGGCTGTCCAAGGACAGGATTCTGGAGATCTATGCGAACATAGTTGAGCTGGGTCCCGGAGTGTTTGGATTTGACTCTGCAGCTATGTATTATTTTAACGAAAGTGGTTCTGATCTTTCTGTCAGGGAGATGGCGTTTCTGGTGTCGATTCTGCCGGGGCCGAAGCTCTATCACGGGTACGCAGTACAGGGTGTGTTGCCGTCTCACTGGAAGTCTTATGTGGAGAGGCTCATAACTATATGTGGCAGCAGAGGATGGCTTGAATGCTCTATTGTTTCCGATGCAGTAGCAGATACCCTTATATTCGATGGTGCTGTTTCTCTTTTATAGAGTTGGCAAGAGGGCTTCAGGGAACTGTTAGGAGTGGTTAGTACCTTCGTTGGGCAGCATTGACAGGAGGGCGAAAATGTCCAGTATTGGAAGCGGTGCCTACGAACTGAAACGTTGCGGTAAGATTTACAGAACTTCCGATTTCAGTGAGCTGAAAAAATGGGTTCTTGAGTCCAGAGTAACCGGTGAAGACAGTTTCAGAGCAGCAGGTTCTGAAGAATGGCTTTCCGTAATGGACGAACCCGAGTTTACGTTGATTCTAAACCCGGAGAACCAGTGGATTGTAACCATGAATACAGGAATCTTCAAAACCCATAGCTTTGAGACTATCGTCAAATGGGCAGAAGAGGGTCGGATCACAGTGGATGCTGTTGTGGAGGGGCCCAGAACTCCTCCAGGTGGAGTCAGAGCAACAGCTCTTCCGGCACTGGCTTCAAATCTTAGAAACCAGCCCGTTAAGAAACTGGATCGTCCTGTTCTCCGAATCGACGGGCAGGAGTTTCCGGCATCTGATACTGAAACCATTCGGGAATGGATAAAGGGATCAAGGGTTCCGGTGGAAGCTGAGATATCTCTCAAGGGCAAGGATTGGGAACTGGTGAGCAGTTGCGGGCTCTTCGACCTTGAAGACTGGCCACTGGCAGCCCACGGCAGGATTGAGGAAGAGTCTCTTCCGAAGATGCCGGAATACACTCCGGATGACATTCCCCGTGGGGATGAGGATGAACCGGTTCGTCAGGAAGAATCGCCTGAGGTGGAGAATACATCCCAACCTGAGCAACTCTTCAGCGAGATTAAAGACATAACTGAAGAAGGTAATGAAGCCGTGGAAGTTCCTTATACCGTCATTTCAGGCAATTCCGAAGTGGCAATTGAGTCTGTTGCAAAACTCAAATCCCTCCTTAAAAAGAAAATGATTTTCAGCTATGATGAAATCAGGCACCCGTCAATAACACAAGAAAGCGTTTCTGTGGGAGAGTTTCTGGAGAGCTTGAGATCACCCGGGAAAAGCCCGGCATTCTGGATATTCTGGGGGCTGGCCGGCGCTCTGGCGACCGTTTCCGCTCTTGAATACATCGAAGTACTGGATTTTGTTACATGGATGTGATAACAGACATACTCAGAGTAAAAAGAGATTCGAAGTCTCTTTCAAGGGATGCCCTTTACAAATTTGCCTCCGGCATTGCAGACGGAACAGTTACCGACTATCAGGCCAGTGCTTTTCTTATGGCCTCATACATCAATGGTCTTAATTCCCAGGAGACTCTGGCACTTACCATGGCCATGCGCGACAGTGGCACAGTTGTCCAGTGGGACAAATCACTGAGCCCTCTGGCTGATAAGCACAGTACAGGTGGAGTTGGAGACAAGATGTCTCTCGTTCTGGCACCTCTTGCAGCATCAATCGGAATCAGAGTTCCCATGATCAGTGGCAGAGGGCTGGGGCATACCGGCGGGACGCTTGACAAACTTGAATCGATTCCAGGATTTAATGTCAATCTGACCCTTGAGCAGTTAAAAGCACAGATAGCTGATATCGGAGTTTGCATGATCGGGCAGACCGATGAGCTTGCTCCTGCCGACAAGATATTGTATTCACTGAGAGATGCCACCTCCACAGTAACCTCTATTCCACTGATCTGTGCCAGTATTCTTTCAAAGAAGCTTGCAGAGAACCCGGACATTCTGGTTTTTGATGTGAAATGTGGAACCGGGGCGTTTATGCAAACTCTTGATGATGCCCGTGAACTGGCACGAACCCTGGTTCAAATTTCTGAAATGTCAGGGAAAAAGGCCAGTGCTCTTATTACCTCCATGAATCATCCCATTGGGTTTACCACCGGTAACACTCTTGAAGTTCAGGAGTCTCTGAATATTCTCAGGAACAAGGGTCCTGCCGACTCCACAGAACTCACCATTGCACTTGTTACCGAGATGGCTGTTCATGCGGGAATTGACAACAGCGGAGAGCTTTGCAGGAGAAAGCTTGCAAACGGGGAAGCCATGGAAGTATTTGTTAAAATGGTTGAGGCTCAGGGGGGAGATCTTGCTGCTTTTGAAGCACTTCCGCTGGCACCGGTTATTGTGGATGTGCGTGCTGGCAGAACCGGTTACTGGTGTGGACCTGATGCATTTGCCGTTGGAAAAGCAGTGCGGAAACTCGGTGGAGGAAGATACAGGGTTGAGGACTGTGTGGATCCTCTGGTTGGCTGGGAGCAGGAAGTACCGTGCGGATCGCCTGTTGAGGACGGACAGCTTCTGGGCAGAGTACATGCTGCTGATCGAGAAGCTGCAGCAGAGGCAGTTGCAGCCATAAGTAACAGTTTCAAGTGGGATGTGCCTTCTGATCCTTTGATTTTTGAGGAGATTCGTTTATGAGGATGATCAGCCCGAAAGCTGTACCTGATACCCTTTTAAGAGATGGCTTAATCTCTGAGGCAGTTTTCAAAAGATTCCAGAGATTATCTGAAAATTCCAGTGAAGATCCATTGAGTCTTCTTGTCTCCAGCGGAATTATCAGCGAAGAGAAGCTGTACAGACACCTGGCAGAGCTTGCCGGTGTGCCTTATACCGACCTTGATCCTCTTGAACTTGATTATCAGGTTGTTACAGAATGTCTTCCGGGAGCCTATGCCCAGGCTAAGGGAATCGTGGCTTTCAGGGAAGATGGAGACAGGATTTCCATTGCAGTCAGTGTACTTCCCACACAGGTACAAATTGATGACATGGAGAATATGCTGGGCAAGAAGATTGCCCTTTACCTCAGCCGCCCAAGAGCAATAGACAAGGTTATAAGGCAATTCTACGGTCTGCACAGTTCTATTCTGGCTGCCACAAAAGAGCTTTCGACTGATGACATTGTAGACATTGGCAATCTTGAGAGGTTTGTAGACAGCACCGCAGACAGATCCATCGAGCCAACAGACAAGCCGGTTATAAACGCAGTGAATCATCTGTTTCAGCATGCCTTTGAAGAAAGAGCAAGTGATATTCATATTGAACCGCACCGCGAGAATACAGTTGTCAGATTCAGAATCGACGGTGTTCTTCATCTTCTCTACAGACTTCCCAAAAAACTTCACTTTGCAATTACAAGCAGGATCAAAATGATTGCCGGGTTGAATATTGCCGAGAAGAGACGCCCCCAGGATGGAAGAATAAGAACTCATTATGAGGGGAAGCCGGTGGAGATCAGGTGCTCCACTGTGCCTGTTGCCTTCGGTGAGAAGATCGTTCTCCGAATTCTGGACCCGGCCATACTGATGCAGGATCTTTCTGTTCTTGGTTTTGATCAGCGTGAGATGAACATATACATGGATATGATCAATTCACCCAACGGTCTGGTTCTTGTTACCGGTCCCACCGGCAGCGGTAAAACAACAACACTTTATTCCAGTCTCATCACCATTTCATCTGAACAGAACAATATCGTTACCATTGAGGATCCTGTTGAGTTTGTTACAGACGAATTCAATCAGATATCGGTACAGAAAGCAATTGATCTTACATTTATTACAGCTCTACGCCATGTTCTTCGGCAGGATCCTGATATCATCATGGTTGGCGAGATCAGAGACAGAGAAACAGCCATCAGTGCTATGAGAAGTGCGCTTACTGGCCATCTGGTGCTGAGCACCCTCCATACAAATGACACTGCCTCCACAGTGGTCAGGTTGATGGATATGGGAGTTGAACCCTATCTTCTGGTAAGCACCTTACGGGGAATTATCGCCCAGCGGCTGGTTCGTTCAATCTGCCCCCATTGTCGGGAAGAGTATACACCGAATAGTATGGAATGCGATCTTGTCGGCATTGATTCCTCTGCAAAGCTGATTCGCGGAGCAGGGTGCAGAGAATGCAGGAGTACCGGTTACAGAGGCAGAATCGCCATATTTGAGATTATGAGTATTGACGAAGATATCAGGCGGGGGCTTGTTCGCCGTGCTTCGCTTGATGAAATCAGAGATATTGCCCTGGCCGGGGGAATGGT
Source organism: Candidatus Sabulitectum sp. (assembly GCA_023139045.1). GTDB lineage: Bacteria > Fermentibacterota > Fermentibacteria > Fermentibacterales > JCC-6 > Sabulitectum. Next base: position 69,733 of record JAGLOJ010000017.1, on the reverse strand, counting down.
AACCCTGAGAAAGGCGGGTATAAGGAAGGTTCTAGAGGGAGTTACTACAGTGAGTGAACTTGTTCGAGTAACTGCAGGGGGGCTATGAAAAGTCTGATTCTGGTGATTCTGGTGATTCTTTTGCTACTGGCAGCGTGCAGCAGGGCTCCGGAGTCTGCTCAGGGGGAGATTTCCACAGACACAACAATCGTAAGAGCAATTCCGGATACTCCTCTTGCAGTGGGGCTCAGATTCTCAAACAACCTGGGAATGAATGATCCTGAGTGTTTCAATTATCTGGAACCTGCATTCAGGGATTCCGTGCAGGGTCTTCAGCTTTCTCCGTGGAAAATATTTGGACGGTGGCGGGGATTTGATTCAGGCGGACGATTGACAGAAACAGTTACAGGAGAAGACAACCTGAACAGAACCAGTTATTACTGTTCTATCGCCCGGCTGGAAGAGTTGCCACCGGTCATTCGCCTGGATTTTGTGCTTATTGACGGACAGTGGCTCATAGAGAAAGTTGAAAGCGAGCTTCCCAGGGATGTTCTTGATTCGCTCAGTGTGCAGACCCAGGCGTTCTTAGTACTGCAGAATTCTGTGATAAGGCGTGAAATGCGCATTGCCAGGATATTGCTGGATGATTGTGAAATGGATCGCCGTATCAACTGGGCATCATGGAACTTTGCGGAAGGGAACGGTGCCGATTTTGCTGATTACATAATGGAGCTTTCAAACGAGAGTTACGCAACCCTTGCACTGAGTAATGTGAGGACTGCTGCAAAGCTGCAGATTATTCAGGACAGAGCCACCTTTCAAATAACAGATGTTCCTGTTGAGCTTAGAGAGCTGATTGCTGCATGGCGAGAGCTTGCTTACCTTAGAAAAGCAGTTCTGAGAGCAAATCACGAGGCAATGCAGAACCTTCGTCAAACTGGAACATGGATGGGACCGGATATTACAGAGGAGGTTGCTAGAATTACCTTCCTTGAAAATGTATTTTATTCTGTAAATGAGCTTGTGGAGCAGAGCGATACACTCTCCAGTGTATACCCCGTATTGCTCACCTGCGGGAACAGTGAGCCTCTTGAACATTTGATGGTGCATCTGGATCCTCATCAGCTGGAGCAGAAGACAGAGAACGCTATTGGAGTCCCGATCTGGAGAGCTCTGGGTGTTGACATGAACGGAGATATTGATCCGGAGCGGGTGCTCTACTGGGCGGGAGATCTCTACCTCTTTCTTGGAACACCAACGGGCTATACTCTTCTCTGGAGGAGCTGGGAGGACTTTAACAGTGATTATCACGGGCAGTTCGGCACTCAGACATCGCCGCTGGGTAATCGTAGTATTGTGCTTGTGGGAAATACAGGAGAGTACGAGTATGAATTGTCTCTTGATCAGGGTAATCAGCCGCTTTTTGAGAAAATTTCTATATACGCAGATACTTCAGCCTCTTTTGATGATGAGCTCATAGAGAGTCCGCTGCTTCGCGGAGAGAATCAGTAATGAAAAGAATTATAACCGCAGCTGTCTACTGGCTTGTAATTGTTGTCATAGTCGGGGTTTCCTTCGGTGCCGGCTTTCTTTATCGAGTGTGGAATGACAGTGCTGTTGCTTTCCGTCAGGCCAGAGGTAACCTCCTGGTGGCCGGCCTCCGCGGCAGTGAGCCGGTAAGTGCCACAAGAATCTATGACTGCTACGGAGATCAACTGGCCACTGCTTTCGTCGAAAACAGATACCCTGTAACTCTCGATCAGGTCAGCCCATGGGTGATAAGGGGATTTGTAGCCACAGAGGACAGGAACTTCTACACCCACGGGGGAGTGGATCTTCAGGGTATCAGCAGATCTATGCTTCACAACATCAGAACGGGAGACAGGCATGGCGGCAGTACAATAACTCAGCAGTTGTCACGAGGGCTTTTCCTGGTTCAGGATCAGACTTTTCAGCGAAAACTCCAGGAAGCTTTCATCGCTATGGAGATTGAAAGACAGTTCACCAAAGACGAGATTATGGAGATGTATCTGAACCAGATTTACTTCGGTTCAGGTGCCCATGGTATAGAAGCTGCCGCCAGAACATATTTTGGTGGAATTACAGCAGTGGAATTGACCCTCTCCCAGTCAGCTATGCTGGTGAGAATGGTGAAGAACCCCAGCGGTTTCAACCCGCTCCGGAATCCGGAGAGATGTCTTGCCCAGAGGAATCTTGCCCTGTTCATGATGGCGGATTTCGGAGTAATAACCGAGGAACAAAAGGAAGAAACCTCTGAACTTCCACTGGGGGTTGATGTACACCGGTATGAACTGGAACAGGACTGGGATTACTTCACAGAGTATGTAAGGCAGTATCTGGTCGGCCGGTACGGATGGTCCGCAGTTTATGAGCAGGGTCTTGAAGTATACACGACACTGGACCCTTTCATGCAGGAGAGCGCAAGGCTTGCCATTGACAGCATACTCACAGAGAAGGAACCCTTCTGGGATACCGTTACAGACAACTGGTCTCAGGATGGAGACAGGCTCAGATTTGAGAGTTCATTGGCTCACTGGCAGGCGATTGAAGACACCACTTCAGGGGCTCCCAACTACATTCAAGGTGCCCTGGTGGCCATTGATCCCACCACAGGGTACATCAGAGCCATGGTCGGAGGCAGAGACTTTCAGGACAGCGAATTCAACAGAGCAGTGCAATCAAGAAGACAGCCTGGAAGTTCGTTCAAGCCATTTTTCTATGCCGAGGCGATTGAGCGGGGCTGGTCCCCTGGAAGTGTCATTCTGGATCAACCTGTGGTTATTGAACTTAATCCCGGATCATGGCGCCCCAGGAACTACGACAAGGAATTTCACGGGATGGTCACCCTCAGAGAAGCCCTTGCCAGATCTTTTAATGTCAGTGCAGTCAGGCTTGGTCACGCGGTCGGTGTTGAAACAGGAGCTGCCAGGGCTACCGTAATGGGAATCAGTTCCAGGCTTCCGGTTGTCCATTCTCTTCCACTTGGCAGTTGCATGGCCAATCCTCTTGAAATGGCTCGCGCATACATACCTTTTGCCACTGGAGGTCTTGCCAGAAACTCGACGGCCATTCTAAAAGTTGAAGACAGATACGGCAATCTTCTGGAGAGTAATGAACAGTCGGATCCCGGCAGGAGAGTTCTCAGTGTTACGGGTGCTTACCTTATGAACAGTATGCTCCAGTCTGTTCTGCGAGAAGGTACAGCAACAGGTGCTCACTGGTACTGGGGAGGCCCCTTTGCCGGCAGAGAGGCTGGCGGTAAAACCGGAACGACCAGTGATTATGCCGATGCATGGTTCGTTGGGTTTACGCCGGATCTGGTTGCATCAGTATGGGTCGGATATGATAATCATGTTATAAGAATGAGATTGAAGAACGGGCGTGGACAGTCTGGAAGCAGCATTGCCCTGCCAATCTGGAACGGCTTCATGCGCAGAGTCTTTGCTGATGCCGACCCTTACATGGCTCCCGAGTTTCCCGGGCCGGAGCCTGATGAAATTGAGGAAGTTATTATCTGCAGAGTCACCGGGCAACTGGCCAACGCTGCATGCGCTGAGCATTCAAGAAGTGAGATGTTCTGGAAGGGAACCGCACCTGCCACTGCATGTGAACTTCACACTGACAGCATTGGTTTCGCCGCTGACACAACCCTTGGTGAATTCAGCGATTTCGACAGAAATTTTGGTCAAGGAGATTAGCTTGGAAAATATACTATTCGTTGTAGCCGGTGTTTGTCTGGCAATTGCAATTTTTCTTGGATACAAACTTATTAGATCCCCTGTCTGGAAGCAGAGACAGCTCCAGAAAGCAGCCAAGATGGCCGCTGAGGGAAATGTTCAGGACATGATAGACTATCTTGAGGTAAACAGGAAGAAGAAGAGTGTAGCCTGCCCTTTGACAAATGCTCTGGTTTTCTACTTTATTCGAAGCGGAGAAACTGAGAAGGCCGAGAAGATAGTTGTGGAAGCCATGGATGCCGGAGATAACAGTGGAACTGCCATGGCTCAGATGGCTTACATTGCCCAGCAGAAAGGGCAGAATGAAAGTGCCGAGAAGTTTTACCGAAAGGCTATGGAGCAGGATCCCAAGCTCGAAGGCACAATGAAGGTCAATCTTGCCGGTCTTTTTATCAATATGGATCAGAGGCTGGGTGAGGCAGAAGCTCTTCTTGAGGAAGCTCTTGAGCAGCGTGAGGGTGCCGGAAAAAGTGGAGTTTACCTTAATCTTGCAATGCTTCACATGAAGAGGAATCAGTATTCCAGAGCCAGAGCCAGTGCTATGACTTCAGCAGAATTGCTTCCCGACACTCCAATTACCAGAATGGGCAAAGCCCAGGCTTTCGGTCTTGCTGCCAGGTGTTCTGTAAAACTCAAGGACAGCAGTGAGGCAAAGAGACTGGCTGCAAAAGCACTGAAGACACTGGACAGGCAACCGGGCACAGAAAAGCTGCAACAGGAACTTCTGGCCATCACAGGCGAGAAGGCAAAGAGCTGAGCTATGAAGAAGGCTATCTGGGGCATTGTTATCGCCATTGTTCTTTATACAGTTCTCGTACTCCATTCAGATATCCGGAAGGTAGTATCAGCAGCAGATTCCATTAATCTGAACTGGATACCTCTATTCCTCCTGCTTCCCCTTCTCAACTACGGAATCAGGTTTCTCAAGTGGCAGTATTTCCTCCACAGAATAAATGAGAAGGTTCCTTTGAAGGAGAGCTTTCTTGTATTCATTGCAGGTTTTTCAATGACAGTTTCCCCTGGAAAAATGGGGGAACTGCTCAAGTGCAGTCTACTTAAAAGTCGCAGGGGTATTCCAATCGAGAAAACAAGCCCGATTGTGGTGGCTGAGAGGCTCACTGACCTGATCAGCATGGTACTCCTGGCTTTGACAGGGGCACTTCTTGTAAAAAGTAGAATAGCTCTGCCTGCAGCAGGAGCAGGGGCGGTATTTGTTGCATTGGCAATGTTTGTTCTGATGAACAAGTGGGCCTGGGATCTTTTCTCAAAGATCGCCCACAAGATACCATTTCTTGAGAAAAGAAAACACTTGTTTGATGGTTTCAGAGATGCATCGATGACCCTTCTGGACGCAAAGAGCCTTGCTGTATCCGTACCGATCGGCATGGTGTCGTGGGGCATAGAGGCACTTGTGTTGTGCGTGGTGGCAGCCTCAATGGGGTATGAGCTGCCGGCAGGCGTGGCTCTTCTTTCCCATGCTGCAGGAAGTGTTGCAGGCGCAATATCAATGATTCCGGGTGGTCTCGGGTTAACAGAACTGACAATCGACGGAATTTTGTGTGATTACCTTCCAGCGGCAACAGCAACAGTGACGACCCTGCTTATGAGGTTCGCCACACTCTGGTTCAGCGTATTACTCGGGCTTGGAGCCCTGGCAGTTCTGAATAAGAAAACAGATAAGTCTTAACGCCCGCTGTTCACATCTTCAGGATTCAGCAGCCTGGAAGAATTGTCGGGGTTGGTGTAAAGTCGTCCGTCAAACCCGCCTTTTGCAGCTCCTGCACCATCACCGGCAGGACAATCAAGTCCACCCGATCCAGGTGTAGTTCCAGTACTGCATGTTGCGTTCCAGCCATTTTGTGATGCTTCAACGACGCTCTGCAGAACAGGCTTCTTGTATTTCTCTGGAAAAAACATTATACATTTCCTTTCTTCATGGTACAATAATACTATCCTGAGAACTTGCGGACAATGGCTTGTGGTGGAACCTGTGCAGGAAGCAATTTGTTTGTTATTATAGGGCTGCGTTGAGTATTGTCTTCCAAGGAGTTGAAAATGAAATTTTCCATATTGTTGTTGGTTGTATCTGTTTTTGCTCTGTCTGCTTTTGCCCAGACAGGCAATGCCATATTTGCACAAACTTATAATTTCAGTAATGTAGACGGGGGTGCTCAGTCTCCTAGCCTGGCAGATGATTTTGTTCCAAATTTCTCTGGTGATTGCCAATTTGTTGTGTTGTGGATGATCTTTACAGGCACTCCTCCAGTGGATATCTTTATTAAGATTACCGAAGACAATGGTGATATTGATCCGAATACTGCTACATCACTTATTTCCGGAAATCTTGTTCCCTCCATCGTTGCTACAGGTGATTCGTTGTTTGGTTACTCAATCAATGAAGTTACCTTTTCATTTCCTTCAACTACCTCAGTAATTGTTGGCGAGCTCTACTGGCTTGAGGTAGGCACTGTCTCCGGTTCATACTTGGTCTACCAGGATCCAGTTGTTTTTGGCACATCAATGTGGAATTTTACAGCAGGTCAATATCATAAACTGTCAGAAAGTGGTTATAACTGGGATTCATTTTTCGAAATAAGAACACCAGTAGCCCTTGAGCGAAGCAGCTGGGGGTCCATAAAGGCTTCGTTCTAGTTGATTTATCCGTCTTGACTCGTGCAACATAAGTTTGCTTTCAGATTTCACCCTGTAAGCGAATTCGTGGAACTGTTCGCAGGTCAATGTGTTTACTATAATCAGAGAGGATAAACGATTTGTGGGGTCGCATTTCGAGGGGGAGGTATATGAAGGGTACTATTGGATCGGTTGTTGTTGCGCTGGTTTTGACTCCTTTTGTTTCCGGGCATGCCAGCGATGCAATTTTCACACAGAGTTATGACTTTGGTTCTGTAGACGGTGGCACATGCTACACCAGTGTGGCTGATGATTTCACTCCTGATTTTACCGGGTATTTCAGGCATGTTACCATCTATCAGTATTTTAATGCATCACCACCGACTGAGGTATTCCTGAAGATCACACAGGACACAGGTGACATAAATCCCAATAATGCCACTTCGATCATTTCCGGGAATTTCACTGTCTCGTACTCTGCTACAGGCGACTCTCTCAGCGCTCAGCCTATCTATGAAATGACACTTGATCTGGGGCAGTCTGTTGCAGTGGATGCAGGTAATTTGTACTGGCTTGTTACCGGTGTAGTTTTCAATTCTTGTGTACTCTACCAGGATCCGGTGGTGTTCGGCTCACCTATGTGGTACTTTGAGGGTGGACAGTACCATTCCTTTGCAGAACAGGGCCACAGCTGGGATTCGTTTTTCGAGCTGAGAACACCTGTTGCTCTTCAGCGAAACAGCTGGGGTGCAATAAAAGCCTCTTTCTAGCCCGAGAACTGGTTCTGACAGTAGCTATTCTACCTTGCTATGACTATTCGCTGCGTTATGGTCTGAGAGTCAGAGGCCAATCTCAGCATGTATACACCCGCTGGCAGTTCAGCAGTCTGGAACAGGAATGAGTGTTCTCCTTTCTGTTCAAAACCATCCTGTACTGTTCGCATGGGACGCCCGGATATGTCGAATACTTCAATCGTAACATGAGACTGTTCAAGAAGATTGTACTGAATAGTCGATAGGGATGAAACCGGATTCGGATACGCAGAGAATGATGAAACAATCGGTGCCGGCGATGACTGTTCGATCGCTGTCGTTTCCAGGAAGGCGATCTTCACGGCCTTCATGAGTGGATCCTTCTCTCCTGAGGAGAGCCAATCCAGATAACCCTGGGATATGGTCCAGATGATGCAGCCCCCCAGTTCCTCATTGTGTACGTACAGCCCCTTTGCAGCTATAGACTCCACGTCCTCATAAGTAACGTAGGTGGTTGTGATTGGTGGCGTTGGCCACGTTGGCCATGGACTCTCGAAAGGTGTGTCAAAACTCAGGTAGGGAACCTTTGCTGTGTCGTCCCACTCCCTTGCGTTACTGTCGTAGACGTAGCGGATGATATTGCTGTAAGAGAACCAGTTATCGCTGACGCGTATAGCAGCTTCTGTTGTGCTCTGCCCCGGTTCGGTAATATATGGAGGGCTGGTATTGTGAACGAAGATACCGCCCGACCAGCTGCCATTCTCATATGGCTCACCAAAAAAACCTATTCCTATTCCTATCTTATTCCCGGGTATGCCTGATGCCAGATATGCACTCACAGTGTGGTCGATTGAGGATGGAGTGGTCGGCGTCTCGCCATAAAGAGCGGATGAATGCCAGCTCTCCCATCCACCGCCAATCCATGTCATATGGTAGGACATCATGTTTACTCTGTCGAAGTACTGAGAGAGTTGTCCCCAGAAGGAATCGGTCAATGGAAAGTTGCTGTTGCTCCATCCCAGGGGGATGGTCATCACCTTGTCTGGCATGGCAGTGCGCAGGTCTTGCGAGAGGGCAAGGATGTCGTCCCGGTCAGAGGCGGGAATGGGTTCCCAGTCGAGGTCTATGCCGTCGAATCCGTAGCTGTTGACTATCTGAGAAAGATTCGAAACAAAGGCAGCTCTTACTGTGGGATTCTGTGTTGCCTGGAAGGCTGCGTGGCTACCGGCTCCTCCTACCATCAGTACTGCCTTGATACCAGCAGTATGGGCAAGATTCACAGTTTCCTGCGCCCAGGCAGGTCCAGATGAGCCCATATAGAAATTCGTGTCAAAAGTACCGTCATTCTGGGGAATTGCTGCACCTACCATTATGTGTGTCATGGTTGAGTAGTCTACTTCGTTCGGTGACTGCAGACCCACATGGTATCCCACGTAATAACCCATCACCCAGATGTCCGCTGCCTGAAGCGTCGGGCAAACTGCTAAAACCAGCAGTACTGCTAATATTCTGCTATTCATTCTATCCTTCCTTATCTCTGTATCCTGTTACTCTGCGGAAAGCTGTTGAGCAATATGAAATTGGATTTTCCGTAATACTACCTGCTCCCCAAGCAGCTCATCCATTCGCAGATGTCACCATTTCCCTTCCTAAAGCTAACCATACTGCCAAACTCCTCCGAAGTCAATGAAGATCTCTCTGATTCTTATGATAAACTTCGCATTGGGGTAAATCTCACCCATGAAGCTGATTACTTTGTTCCTAAGCGATTTTTATCTCAGGAATACCATCCTGCCATGGAATGTAATCCGTATCGGGTTCACATACCTTATCCAGAGCCAATCTATAAAGCTTATACCAGTTCGTAAGCTAAAATAAAAAGCTTCTTCCCGGTGGTGGAGTATATTCGTTTTCGATATTTGCTGATAAATGAAGGCGATAACTGCAAGCTTTGGGTACAATCTGAGATAGAATTTACCACACTGATCCGGAATTGATCGAATTCTTGGCTGATCAACCTGCGAGGGTGGTGTTACGATACCCTTTTCGGAAATGGTCAAGCTATATTACCGAGGGCAGTTCTGACACCTGATCAGAACCTATACTGATCGAATTGACTCTTGACGAACATCCTGACACTTTTAGATGTATTGATGTGGTCGTTATTTTCCAGCCGGATGCAGCACACCCGGTCACTTAAAATATGAAAACGGATTCAGTCTATGCCAGATGACGCAGCTATCTGCACGGAACAGGTCTTTTCAGGGACTGTTATCTGCTTTGATAATAATGGCAATATTCTAGCTACTACTGAAAAACGTTCCCAGAGTCCCGAGTGTATTCCCCTCTGCGGCTCAGGCTGCCGTGAATGTGCATTCAGTTCTCTGAAGTCAGAACCCACCTGCGGTGGCTGCCCGGTTTCTCAGGTTCTAGCCAGTGGCGAGCCCTGCAACAGGGAGCAAAAGGACGCAAAAGGACGCATTAATACAATCACTTGCTACCCGATGTTCAACTTCTCAGGAGAGTTGATGGGAGCTGTAAAATACAATGTAAGCACTCTGGTGTCCGAGAAGATGTACGCCGATCTGCTTCATAGCCGGGAGCGTCTTGCTGCAACCATGGAGAGCGCTAATCTCGCCTGGTGGGAAGAAAATTTCAGAACTGGAGAAGTAACCAGGAGTGACGAATGGGCCGAGATGCTCGGTTACGCCTCGGGGGAAATTCCCGCCGGGAAGGAGTTCTGGCTTGAGCTCATTCATCCTGATGATCTGTCAGATGTGCTGGAAGCCGCTAAAAAGCATGAAATGGGCGAAACTGAAGTCTTCGAGGTTGAGCACAGGATGAGGAACAAGGACGGCTCATGGAAATGGGTGCATAACTGGGGCAGGATTGTGGAGAGGGATGAATTCGGCAAGCCTGTACGCGCGCTGGGAACACATCTGGACATAACCAGGCGCAAAAGCGCGGAGTTTGCAAGGAAGGATCTGATCGTGGAACTCCGAACTGCTCTATCCAGGATACAGACTCTGAAGGGTATAATACCCATATGCGCCCACTGTAAAAGGATACGTAACGACTCCGGCTACTGGGAGCAGCTGGAAATCTTCATCAGCCAGCATTCCATGGCGGAGTTCAGCCACGGCCTCTGCCCGGAGTGTGGCCAGAAGCACTACGGCGAAATACTGCCCGGGGAGCAAATACCAACAGGAGGAACCATGAAAAAACTCGAGTACGCAAAGGGTGTGGTTTTTAGAAGAGAGCCTGCAGGAGGCATTCTTTTCAACATAGATACCGGTGATCTGCAGGTAACCGAAGGGGTTGCCTTCGGTATCTGTGACATGATAGACAACGGAAAAGACAGAGAGAATATTCTTTCTGAATTACAGAAGCACTACCCGGAAGAGCAGAATCTAGAGCGGGATCTTGATGATTTTATAAAGGAGCTCAAAGAAAAGGGTGCTCTGGTTTGATGGCTCCCTACTGGGTTTCCCCCCGTGAGGCAAATCTGCTTATTACCGGTAAGTGCAACCTCAGATGCAGACACTGCTCTGTAACCAGTTACGGTGGTCTGAACACTGACCTTCCTCTTTCCGCATGGAGAAAGATTCTGGATGAACTCCAGAGGAGTAAGCTTCTAAAGCTCACCATCACAGGAGGAGAACCTCTTGCAAGGCCGGATTTCATTCAGTTCCTTGGAGAGGTGTACAGAAGACCCTTCAGATTCTCTATTAACACCAACGGAACCCTTGTAACAACAGAGATCATTGAAACAATAAAGAAGTACTCTTCCAGGTTCAATGAATTCATGGTAAGTCTTGATGGCCCCGACAAAGAAACTGTTGACAGCCAGAGAGGTGCAGGTGTTTTTGAAGAACTTGTTCTGGGCGTGGAAAAGCTTCGCCAGGGGGACATACCTTTCGGATTCTATTGTACAACAACAAGTCTTAACGTTGACAGGGTGGTTGAAACTGCAGAATTTGCTCTTTCCCTTGGCGCTGACTGGATTAAATTCAACAACTTCCTTCTTGCCGGTCCGGAACTGAATCGCGATATGGTTCCTGAACAGGCAAAGGTGAATAAGGCAGCGGAAGCGCTGAGTATTCTTGCTGTAAAGTACCCCGGCAGAATTCAGGGAACTCTTCTGGATATGCGGGCCATAATGCTAAAATGCAAAGAAGGAAAGCTGCGCAAGAGAAAAGACAGAGCATATTCATGCGGCGCGGGTGTGGGGAAAATTGCCGTTTTCCCCGATGGCAGGGTCACTCCATGTGACCATCTTCCAGATCTTACACTGGGTGATATTACCCGGCAGTCTCTTGAGGAAATTCTTACCGGCGGGGAAATGAATAGATTTACTGAATTCATGAATCAGAAGAGATCTGACTATCCGGAATGCACTGATTGCAGATACCTGAATTTCTGTACCGGTGGTTGCCCGGTAGAGCCGCTGAACATGAAACAGGATATCGGTCTTGATAAGCATTCATGCCTGAAAATGGCTCTTGGAGAAAAATGACATCACAACTGCCCGCTCTAGGTGCTCTTTACATCAATCCCGCCGCTGGCTGCAACCTGCACTGCAGGCACTGCTGGGTGAACGAGGGCTCGTTTACCGGGGAGCTTCTCTCTCTCTCTGAGTGGAAAGCGTTGCTCTCCCAGTCAAAAGCAGAGGGGTGCGGTTACCTGAAATTCACAGGTGGCGAGCCGCTGCTTTTCCACGAGATTGTTCCTTTATACAGGTACTCTGCAGACCTCTTTCCAAAAGTTGTTATAGAGACCAATGGTACTCTGCAGCCGGAAGGGCTGTGGGAAGCATTTGCAGAAAAGAAGCCTTTTCATGTTTCCGTGAGCCTGGACAACGCAGAAGCCCGGCTGCATGACGAATTCAGGGGGCAGAGCGGTGCCTGGAAAGAGACTGTATGTTTTGCAGGAAAACTTGTTGAGAACGGAATAAACAATCAGATAATTATGTCTGTCTCCAGCGTTGAGCGGGAGCCTGTTGAAAGCATGATCAAGCTTGTTCGAAAAATAGGTGCAGACACCCTGAAAATCAATTTCATAACACCATCCGGCAGAGGGAAAAGCGATAACTTTTATGATAATAATTCTCTGGAAGAAATTCTTGAATTTTTCTCCTGGATCGACAAAGAAACTCCACCGGGGGTGATTCCGTCTGTTCCTGCGGCTCTGCTTCCAGTGAATAGACTGAAGAACCACGGGTACTGCCCTGTAAGAAATCTTATGGGGGTTCTTCCTGACGGTACTTTCTCTCTGTGCGGTGTTGCTTTCTCCAGAAAAGAAATGGCCTGGGGCAAGTTCCCTGAGACCTCAGTACGGGAAGCATGGGAGAATTCACCTGTGTACAAGATGATCAGGTCTTCTCTTCCTGACAGTATTGAAGGAGTCTGTCATCGCTGCCTGCACAGAGACTCATGTGTAGGACAGTGTGTGGTGAACAACATGGAAACAGGCGGGTCAGTTACCAGCCCGGATATACTCTGCCAGCGTGCGTACGACGCAGGCCTTTTCCCGGAAACAAGGCTGATTGACAGATGATGGATCGATTTATTCTTCGAGCCCAGCTCCGGGCAGTGCTTCCTGAGGGAGTTGTTCTTCATGCGTCTTCTGTGGCTGAGAATGATTCAGCTTCGGTTTTTCTGGCCATGTCGGGAGGTGGCAAATCAACCATTATGGGCAAGCTGACCAGAGAGAGATACGGTGCAATTGCTGATGACAGTGTTGTTATTGCCCGTGGAACAGACGGAGTAGTAAGATGCCTGCCCTGCGGTTCCATGAAACAGAACATGGGAACAGAGAAAATAGACGGTGCTGTTCTTGAAGCCATTTACTTCGTGGAAAAGGGCTCACCGGGTTTCAGATACAGGATATCTGCGGAGTACGCTTTCTACCGTGCGGTGAAGCTTTCATCAATCATGGCTCTCGGGAGCATTCTGCCGGAAGAACAGAAGCAGGCAAAAGCATTTCTTAAAGAGCTTCTCCGGTTGTTTCCAGTTTACATTGTCAGATACGGGCTTCAGGAAGATCCGAAAGCTTTTCTTCCATGAGAAACCGGACTCACAAAGACCTGGGCTGGGTAAAGGGGCTTTCAATGTGGCCGAACCTTATTCCCGGCGATATTCTTAAAGCAGAGAATATTCCGGTAACAGAACTCAAGGCCGGTATGATTGCGGTGTTCCTGAAAGCGGATGAGGAACTGTTTGTGGTTCACAGGGTACTGAGTGTTCGAAAGTCGAACAATGAATTCGTGGTTGAATCCGGCGGTGACAGGTCTGGTCCTGATGATGCAGAGTGGCATTTTGCTTCAATAGATAGAATAAAGAGAGTTACAGCTATTCTGAGAAGGGGCAGTTATCGCAGCATCGGATCGGTGTTGATACCATTGGCACTTTCTCCGTCTCTTGTGGTGAGGCTTCATTGCGGAATTGTAAGAAGACTGTTCTGGTAAAAGTTATTCTTGAAAATGGAACATTGACTGCCCTGGTTTGTATAGGTAATATTAGCATCATTAACAGGGAGATTATGTTATGAAAAACAGTATTCTGATTTTGCTGATTGTCTTTGCCGTTTCATTTGCCTATGGTCTTCAGCCTTCCAGTTTTAATCTGGTGGGTTATCCCGACTATGCCTCGGGATTCAACCCGGAATTCAGCAGCATGGCAAGTTTCTCTTTTTCTTCGGGGCAGTACGGTTCTGTGGGAGAGGGAACTTACCTGGGAAGTATGAGTTTTTCGCTGCACCCCGATGTCGATGCCACTGTGGAAATGGGTTATTCCAGGTTGATGATGTTCTCCGGTGGTGAGGAAACTGGAAGAATTCTCGGGGGGTTCCAGTTGAACTGGAGACCATCAGAGAATTCTCTGTTTTCTGTTACTTATCGCGGTGTGCTTCCAGAGAGTAATCTGAATTTCGGAGGGTTTTAGACGGCCTTCATCTGCCTGTTTCTTCTGCTTTCGTTTTCCGGGGGGGACTCTCTTGTTCAGTCCGGGAACATTCTTGACGCACTGAACAGCTATCGTACTCAGTGCGGCATTCAACCTTTGAACTGGTGGCCCTTTTACCGTGCTGCATGGTGTTACAATCTTCTTGATCTTCCGGATTCCGCTGAGTTCTATGCTGAAACGGCCCTCAGTATTCAACCTTCCAGTGAAAGATGCCTGGCTGAACTGCTGAAGTCACTCTCCGGTCAGCCGGAGAAGATTCTTGAGTATTCATACCTTGTCAGCGGGGGAGGAACATGCCGGTACAGGCTGGCCAGGGCTGAAATTGACCTTGATCTGCAGGAAAAACCATCTCGCGCCTGGCTTGAGAATTCTTTTGAGAGTGAGATTGATTCAATTGCAGCCGACGCTGGATGCTGGCTTTCGATACTGCATGGGGATGCAGGTCTCCGTTACATCGAAAAATCTGTTGATCTTATGCCGGATGAGGAATTCTACAGGAGTCTGTTCATTGAAAAGTTGATTGATGCGACCGAGTTGGAAAGTGCAGCAGCTCAGTTCGAGATACTTAAGAATACAGGTTCAGCAGGATTGTCATTCTGGCAGACGACATCATCGGTTCTTGATGCTCTGGGTGATTCACAGGGGGCTATTGAGGCATCGCGAAGGGCATTTGAACTTCGAAGAATTCCATCATCTGCAGCTGACCTGGGCTGGAAGCTGTATTTCTACGGAAAAAATCTCATACGGGAGGGGCTTATGATGGACGCTGTTCCGCATCTCAGAGAATCCTCTGCGCTGTGGAGCAATGACAGCCTGTGGGCGATGAAATCTGATTCTCTGCTTGACCTGATGAACGAGTTTACAAGTACATCTGAAGGATACGGTGAACCAATATGAGATTCACTGTATGCATCGGTTCTCTCGTATTTGTTATGTTCACATGTGGATGTGGGTGTGGTTCTTTTGTTGCTTCAGATAAATGGAATCACTTTGCTTTCTCGGCTTCATTTTCATCTATTGCCACTGCCGTGACTTCTGAACCTGCAGAATCAGTGGTCTTTGCTGTGGGGCTGGGTCTGTTGAAAGAAATTTGTGATGGCTTGCGTGGTTCCGGATTTCAGATGTGGGATCTCGTAGCGGATATGGCCGGAGCGACCGCGGGCGGTTTTGTGACGGCCGAAATATGCATGGAGGAATTTCCGTAATGGGGATGATTGGAAAACTTTTCAAAAAAATTATGGGCGACAGCCAGGCCAAGCTGATGAAAGGTCTTGAGCCGCTGGTGGATCAGATCAATATCAATTTTGCAGAGCTTTCAGCTCTTTCTGATGTGGAGCTTAAAGGTAAAACCAGAGAATTCAGGATAAGGCTTCTTGAGGGAGAGATCGTTGATGATCTTCTTCCTCAGGCTTTTGCCGTTGTAAAAGAAGTCTGCCGGAGAAACCTCGGAGCATTCTGGGATGTGAGCGACCATTCGACGGAATGGAATATGGTGCCCTATGATGTTCAACTGAAAGGTGGCATTGTGCTGCACCGGGGTATGATCACAGAAATGGCAACTGGCGAGGGTAAGACTCTTGTCGCTGTTCTTCCAATGTATCTGAATGGCCTCGAGATTAATCCGGATTGGAAGAGAAGAGCACTTGAGGAATTCGGTGAGGATTACGACAAGTGGGTCTTTGAACCAATTGATGGTATTCCAGTTGGCGCCGGAGCCCATCTGGTTACTGTGAACGATTATCTCGCTCTTCGCGATGCCAGATGGATGGGTCCGATCTACGAGTTCATGGGGTTTTCGGTAGGCTGTATACGGGGTGGCATGACTCCCGATCAGCGCAGGGAACAGTATAACTGCGACATTACATACGGCACCAACAGCGAGTTCGGATTCGATTACCTCAGGGATAACATGGCAGTGAGGTTGGAACAGCGGGTTCAGCGCAAGTACCACTATTCCATAGTCGATGAGGTAGACAGTGTTCTTATTGATGAGGCAAGAACACCACTGATTATCAGTGGTCCGGTTGCCAGAAACAGAAACAGGTACAACGAATATCGCTCTGTTGTGGCCAGGCTGGTCAGGAAGCAGGCGGAACTGGTTAACTCCATTGCTGCAGATGCCAACGACCTCTGGGACAGTGAAGATCTTCACGGTGCAGCAACTCTCTATCTGAAAGCACGTCGCGGAGCACCGAAACACCGCCGGCTGGCGAAGGCCATGCGTGATCCGGACAGGGTTGCCGCGGTAAAGCGCGTTGAAGGAGAAAGGCTTCGTGATAAGAATATTCATAAACTCGATGAAGGCCTTTACTTTGCAATTGATGAACGGGAAAAATCTGTTTCGGTTTCCGATCTGGGAAGAAAACTTCTTTCCCCGGAGGATCCCGATTTTTTCCTAATTACAGATATCGGCGATGATATGGCTGAGCTTGAGGTTCAGGACATTTCGGAGCAGGAAAGGCTCGAAAAGAAAAAGCAGATATACGAGAGTCATTCCGCAAAGGCAGAAGCTCTTCACAACATAGATCAGCTTCTGAAAGCCTATCAGCTCTACGAAAAAGATGTGGAGTATGTACTGGATGAGGGTCGAGTTGTAATTGTTGATCAGTTCACAGGCAGGCCAATGCCGGGAAGACGGTTCAGTGACGGGCTTCACGAGGCTCTTGAGTGCAAGGAAAATGTGGAGATACGAAATGAAACCCAGACACTGGCCACAATAACAATTCAGAACTATTTCAGAATGTACAGCAAGCTCGCCGGAATGACAGGTACAGCGGAAACTGAAGCTGAGGAATTCGGCAGTATTTACAACATTGATGTTGCTGTTGTACCTACCAACAAACCTATAGCGAGAATTGATCATAATGACAGGGTTTATGGTTCAAAGCGCGAGAAATACGGTGCGATAATTGACGAGATCGCCAGAAGGCATGCAATGGGGCAGCCAGTGCTTGTCGGTACAGTTTCCGTGGAAGTTTCTGAACTGCTGTCAAAGCTTCTGAAGAGAAGAAAGATCATTCACAGCGTTTTGAATGCAAAGCACCATCAGCAGGAAGCTGAAATCATTACCAGAGCCGGTCAGAAGGGTTCTGTTACCATAGCAACCAACATGGCAGGACGAGGAACAGATATCAAGATCTCGGAAGATGTTAAAGTAATCAGTACGCCGGAGGGTGATGAAACCGAAGGCGGTTTGTTTGTTATCGGTACGGAGAGGCATGAATCCCGGCGGATTGACCGTCAGCTCAGGGGAAGAAGCGGCAGGCAGGGTGACCGCGGTGGAAGCAGGTTTTACCTCTCCCTTGAAGATGATCTCTTCAGGCTTTTCGCCAGCGAGAAGATTATAGATTTCCTCAAGAAAAGTCAGGAGAAAGAGGGCGAGCCAATTGAGCATGCCCTTCTTACAAAGTCAATTGAGCAGGCTCAAAAACGAGTTGAGCAGTACCATTTCGGGATAAGAAAGCACCTTCTTGAATACGATGATGTTGTAAATCGTCAGCGTGAGGTTATTTACGAGAGGCGGCTTCAAGCTCTTACCGGAGACGGGCTTGATGAAGAGATCCACGACATGATTGAAGCTGTGATAGAGCATGGTCTTATGGAGTTTATCCCTGATGATTCTCAACCGCATGAATGGAACATGGATGGTGTGGTTGTGAGCCTGCGGGACATTTCAGGTGCGGTATTCAGATTGGATGGAATAACAGAGAAATTTCAGGATGGTGAAAAGTTACGCCTGAAACTTGTTGAGCTGGTCATGGATTACTACGGAAAAAAGAGAGAAAAACTTGGCGATCAGCTCGTTCTGGACCTGGAGAAATGGTCTGTCCTCAGCTCAATTGATGCAAAGTGGAGGGATCATCTCTATGCACTGGATCATCTGAAATCAGGTATTGGACTGCGAGCTTATGCGCAGAGAGATCCTCTCGTTGAGTACAAGAAAGAAGCTTTCGGCATGTTCGAAGAGCTGCTTGACGGTATTGACAAACAGGCAGTTAGGCAGATATTATCTTTGTGGCCTGCTTCTAAAATACAAAGACAAGCGGGTCCCGCCGGAAAGGCTGTTCATCCGGGTTTGCGGGCTCCAACTGGCGATGCGCGATCCGGTGCCGGCAAGAATGCTGAGGGTAAACAGCAGACGGTGAAACGGGATGAAGAAAAAGTTGGAAGGAACGATCCCTGCCCTTGTGGTAGCGGGAAGAAATACAAACAGTGCTGCGGTAGGTAAGCGGCAATTCCATGGGAGGCATCAAATGAGCGAGAAGGGCAAGGGAGAATTCTGGGCATTTACAGCTGGGCTGCTTGCTGGCGGAGTGATTGCACTTCTTTATGCACCTGCAAAGGGCGAGGAAACCAGAAAGAGAATCCGGGATACTGCCGAAGAAACCTATCACAAAGGTGAGGAAGTTTACGGAAAAGGCAAAATTGAGGCAGAGAAAATCTACCACGACGGTAGAGGAAAAGCCGAAAAAATCTATTCCGAAGGGCGTGCCAAGGTGGAGGAAACCATTGATTACGTCCGAGACAAAGTACACCACGAGGAGGAGCCTGCGGCAGAGGCTGACTCCGAGGTTTAAACAGAGATCATGTTTGTTGTAGTGGGCGACGGTGCTGTGGGAATCGCAGTTGCTGTTGCCCTTTCCGGTTCCGACGGGGAGGTAATTCTCGCGGGTCCGCGGGGAACACCTGAGAAAAAACGAGTATTTTCTACAGAAGGTCATCTTCGGCTATCGGCAGAGATTCTTCATACGGCTATAGACAGAATTTCAGCCGGAGAATCTGTGATAGTTGCTCTGAAAGCATATTCCATACGGGATGCTGTTCCAGACATAAAAGAAATCAGTAACGGGAAAGTAATCTGCCTGTCCAATGGAATGGGGCTTGACGAAGAATGGGGAGATCTGGCCGGCAGGGTGGAGTACAGTGTGCTGTCAATGGGTTTCAGAAAAACAGATCCGATCACAGTGCTCACTACTGATGGAGTTGTTTACTGTGAACCCGGCAGTGCGGCAGCCGGTATTTTCGCTTCCTCCCGGATGTCTGTGGAAGAGGTTGGGGACATAAGCGAGTTAAGATGGGCTAAATGGTATGCGAACAGCATCATCAATCCCATTGGTGCTCTCACAGGGCTTGAGAACAACAGAATTGTCGAAGCGGGATTGCGTCCACTGATAGACAAACTATCCCGGGAGATTGCTGTGCTCATGCCATCCCGCAGAGCACTTGCTGAAGGTCGGAGGATTCTTGAATGGCTGCTGGAGCACTCATCCAACAGGTGCAGCATGCTTCAGGATATTGAGAAGGGATTGCCCACTGAAATTGATTTTCTGACCGGGTTGCGTGAGACAGGATCACGCATCGAATGCCCTGTAACCAGCCAGCTGGTGTCAGAGATCAAAAGATATGCAGGAAGAAGCCTGAGAAAAGATGAGTTATTACTTTTCCTTTGAACTTATTGTCTACTCCTCCAGGTCTCCCATGTACACATCTTTCTCCAGAAGCTTCCAGACTGGCGTTCCGGTGAGTTTTTGAAGCTCCTCAAGAACATCGTGCTGTGCCTGGTCGATCAGTAGAGACTGCTTGAACATATCAATTGCTTCATCCTCGAGACTTCTAACTATGTAAAGTCGAGCAAGGGCATTGAGTGAGGTTGTTGTTTCCGGATCAAGTTCTATGGAACGTTCAAGATATTCAATGGATTTTATCAGCAGTTCTTCCTCATCCACATCTTCTCCATGGAGTTCAGCGGCAGGGATGTTCTCCAGGATTGAGAAGCCCCAGGCCAGCCCAAGTCCCATGTAGGCCTCTGCATTCTCTGGATCAAAGTTGAGAATCTCGTAATAAAGTGGAAAAGCAGCATCGGGATTATTATCCGCCATGTAGATTTGTGCAAGGCTGAGTCTGGCATCGACATCTTCCTTGTCGTTCGCTATCTTGTTTTTCAGTTCAATCCGAATGGATTTCAGGTCGCTCATCAAGGTTTTACCTCCGTTGAGTGGCTTTGCATTATGGCCTGAATTATACATTCGGGAAGCCATCGTCAACCCCTGATTGGAGAATAGCCTGAGAACTGATGAGAGTATTTGCTGTCTGAGTGGAGTTGGGGTAGCCAGAAAAGCCCTTCTGGAGCGTCTTTCCATCAGAACTATTGGAGATATGCTTATGCATGTTCCTATCAGGTTTCTGGACAGAAGATCAATAATTTCCATAGCTGAATTGCGACGGGGAACAGACGCCGTAGTGAGTGGAATGATAACGAGCATTGCAAGAAGACAACGTGGAAGAGGGCCATCTCTTTCCGCAGTGCTGTCTGATGAAACCGGCAGCATCACACTGACGTTTTTCAGATCAGGCTTTCCCGGATCAAAGCTGCAAAATGGAATGAGAGTTGTAGCGTGCGGCACTGTTGAATCTTTCAAGGGCTACACCATCGTTCATCCCGAACTCTATTTCTCAGAAGAAGCTGCAGCAGCAGTGGATGCACCTGGAATGCTTCCAATATACAGTCTTACTGCCGGATTGACGCAGAATGCCATGAGGAAAATGACCTCCTCGGCCCTTGATGCGGTAAAGAATTCACTGGTTGATATCCTGCCTGTGGATGTTGTTGAAGCAGCAGGATTCTCCAGACGGTGGGATGTCTTTAGAGCTGCCCACAGCCCTGATTCCCCGGAAGAGGCTGGATCTGCCAGGGATTTACTGGCTCTTGAAGAACTTTTTCTTTACAGGTCCGTGCTGACCGCTGTCAGGAAGAAAAGCAGTATGGAGCCGGGAATTCCACTTACTTCCATTTCTCTTGAAGTCTTTGAGTCCACACTGCCGTGGCCTCTTACATCGGCTCAGAAGAGCGTATGCCTGGATGTGTGTACTGATATGTCGAGTCATTCTCCAATGAGGAGGTTGATACAGGGAGATGTCGGTTCCGGTAAGACAGTGGTGGCTGCATTCGCATGTGTTGTTACCGCTCTGGCAGGAAAAACGGCTGCCGTACTTGCCCCTACCGAAGTACTTGCTGCTCAGCATTACGCCAGTATGGGTGAGTTTTGCAGCAGGTTCGATCTGGAAGTTCTTCTTCTCACTGGAAGTACAACCGATTCTGAGAGAAAAAAGATTGCCGAAAAACTTCAGGAAAAGCCACAATCCATCCTTGTAGGTACTCATGCCATACTGGAAGACTGGGTACCTCTGAACGAACTGGCACTTCTCGTTATTGATGAGCAGCACCGTTTCGGTGTTGTCCAGAGGGAGAAACTTCTTACCAACAGAAGCCCCAGGCCACATGCTCTTGTGATGTCGGCAACTCCCATACCACGAACACTGGCAATGACTTTTTACGGTGATCTTGACATCTCAGTTATTGACAGAATGCCTCCCGGTCGAGGATTTACTGAAACGCGGGTTATTGATAGATCAGAAAAAAGTGATGTTTTCGTGTTTATGATGGAAAGACTGCAGCAGGGCGAGAGGATATTCCTTGTTTACCCCCTGAAAGAGGCTTCGGAACAAAGTGATCTTCGGGATGCCGCTACAGCCTATGAAACTGTTCGGTACGGGCCGATGGCTGAATTTGGAACTGGATTGCTGCATGGCAGCATGCCTCCAGGAAAAAAAATGGCAATTACACAGCAATTCAGAAAAGGTGAAATAGCCGTTCTTGTCAGCACAACCGTGATAGAAGTTGGAATTGATATTCCAGACGCTACGGTAATGGTCATTGCCAATGCAGAGCGATTCGGTCTGAGTCAGCTTCACCAGCTTCGGGGCAGGGTGGGAAGAGGCGGGGGAAATGCCTGGTGTTTTCTTGTTCCAGGAGAGAAGGCATCTCATACTTCTCTGGAAAGACTGAATCTGCTTGCTTCCACATCAGACGGCTTTGCAATTGCAGAAAAGGATCTTTCGATCAGGGGTCCCGGCCAGGTGCTGGGAACAGCTCAGCACGGAATTCCCAAATTCAAGGTTGCTGACCTGACAAATGACGGACATCTGCTCAGGGCTGTTAGTAGCATGCCTCCCATCCAGTTACAAGAAATTCATTTGCTGTTGAAAAGCCAGTTGTGGAGATACTGCGGCATTGAGCTTCCCGGCGTATAAGCAGGGGCTTGACACCGCCTCTCAGACTGTTACTTTTACGTATTGCAGTGCGGGTATTATCAAACGATTATTTTTTGTGGCCGTGAGTGGTCACTGGGGGGGGCATGGCAGCAAGCGAGAATGCTAGGATTCAGCGACTTATCAATTCTGCCGAGGAACTTGTCCAGAAGGGCGAGAGGCAGAAAGCGCTTACCGAATTACACAAAGTTCTTGATATTGACTCGGGCAACGGGTCTGTGAAGAAAAGAATCTCGGAAATTGAACGGGAAATTGCCGCAATGCGCAACTTCAGAAAAACCCGGAACTCCCGAACACACAAAACCGGGAAATCAGTCAGCTCCGGTGACTTCGTGGAAGAGTGTATTGCACGATCCGAGGATGCATTCAGGCAGGGTGATGAAGTTCGTGCTCTTCAGGAACTGGAACGAGCCAGGCGACATGATCCTGATAACAAGCTTGTTCGTCGCAAAATTATCGTAGTGAGACGGCAGATAAAAACAGATAATCTATATGATCTGGCACTTGCCAAACTTCATGAAGGAGATCCTGTTACTGCCACAAAAAATGCCAGGGCGATTTTCAAAACATGGCCCGGAGCACCAGTTCTGTCAGATCTTCTTGACAAGCTTGAGGAATTCAAACCCGCTGAAGCTGATGAGCATGTCGAGGAAATTGAGGATATTGAAGATATTGAGCTTGAGGATGTTGTCGAAGCTGAAGAGGGTACAGCCCCTGTTCCGGAGAAGGAGAAAACATCTCCTGCAGACGCTGCAATTATCTCCATAAGAGGAAAAATATCACGAAGTGATTTTTCCAGTGCCCTTACAGAAGCAACGAAAGCCAGAAAAAGCCATCCGGAGAACAAAACCATAAAAGAACTGTTGAGCAGGCTTGAAAAGCTTTCAGGAAAGAAGAGCGGGAAGCCGGCAGTTGCCCCTGTTGCCAAGGCTGATGAACTGAAAGAAACACCCGAGAAGAAAAAACCGGTAGCACTTATTGCTGCTGTTCTGGTTGCAATAATACTGATTGTTGTGTTTGTGGTTGTTAAGCCATTTGCCGGAGAACCTGAAGCTGTCCCGGTGGAGGAAGATGAAGTTTTACATCCATACAGTGTATCTTATACCGTGGATGGTGTTGAAACCTACTCGGTAGCGGTTGACGGCGAGGCAGTGAACGTTCTTCTGGACGGTTCCTTCCTCATTGAAGGTACCTCGGAGGGCGTTCGAACAATTGAAGTACGCTCGTCAGGATTCGAGACCTACAGAGAAGATGTACTTTTTGAGAGTGGTGAGAAATCAACTCTCTCCATAACTCTTGATTCAATTGGAACCAGCACTGTACAGGTTGTCTTGCAGGCTGTCGGAGTCGACGACGGTGAAGTTGCCTGGCTTGTTGATGGTGCGGAATCAGAGAACTCAATAGATCTTCTCACCGGTGTCCATGTTTTCCAGGCAGTTCTGGAGGGTTTTAACTCCCTTCCGGAATCAATCCTTGTGGATTACTCTGCTGAAGCACTTCAGATATCTCTTACGCTGTATTCCCAGGAGGAGTCACAGGTAACTCTCGCCCTTGCCGGAGACATTCCAGGCTCTGCTTTATTCTTCATTGATGGCAACAGAGTTGGTGCAGGTGTTCGCCGAATCAGCGAAGTTCTTCCATTCGGTACATATTTACTTCGGGTGGAAGTGGAGAACCACGAAAGTTGGGCAAGAACTGTTACACTGGATTCCGGTGGGTACAGTGCAACAGTGTCTCCAGTTGAAATAGTCACTACAGGCAGGCTTCTCATTGCACCGGAACCCTGGGCCAATGTGACAATTGACGGTGTTGGTATGGGTCAGACGCCCATGGCACCCATCGAGCTGGAAGAAGGTTCACACACGGTACTGCTCACCAGCCCTGACTATGAAGATCAGACAAGCACTGTTACTATCACCGCAGGTGAAGATGCAAGTGTAAGGTATACTGCTGCAGAAGCTCAACCTGACCAGCCCGAGGAGATCGTAGAGGAGCAGCCGGTGATACCTCCGTTCCCCATTTCACAGGTTGGACCTCAGGTACCTGGTCTTGCCAGTGATATGGGTGATGTTCACGGTTATGTTACGCTGGATGTTCTTGTGGGAACTGACGGATCGGTACTTGATGTCACAATTGTGAACGATGAACTTGGGTTGGGATGCGGAGCCGCAGCGGAAGCTGCTGTGAGCCAGTGGGTGTTTAATCCTGCTTCACAGGGTGGAGCCCCCATTGAGATAACGACCCGGGTTCAAGTTCGTTTCGATGTAGATTAGTATGTACAGAAACACAGACAACTGGATTCTCCATGCTGATGTTTACGGGACTGCTGACGGGTTTGATGTCTTTGTGGAGATGCCGGGGGTTCAACGTGAAGATATTGAGCTGGAGGTTACTCCCCTTGTTGTAAAAGTATGGGGAGTGAGAAAAATGCCCAGTCAGGGCGCAACAGCACTGGCTATCGAAATTCAAACAGGCAGGTTTCAAAGGGAGATTCACCTTCCATACAGGGTGGATACAACAAGTGTTTCCGCTGAACTGAAGTCCGGTGTGCTTTACATCAGGCTTGTGAGACAAAAGTCAGTGAAAGTTGTTGTACCTGTACAGTCCGAGGGAAACAAAAATATATGACAAGAAGTGGGGATATACCCGAAATCATACCGATTCATCTGTTCAGCCAGGGCATTCTCATGCCCTATACGGTTTTGCCACTCACAGTAACTGACCCGGATATGATTACCATGATAGATCACGCAGTGAATGGAGATAAGATCATCGGAGTTGTGGCTGAGTCTCCAGCCGGTGAGCGGTATTCTGTGGGTACTGCAGCCGGTATAATGAAATTGTATCGATTCCCGGGGGATGTGGTTAGAGTAACCCTTAAAGGGTTGTACCGATTCAGGATCATAGAGGATCTGGAAATTGACAATGTTGTCAGTGCCAGGGTCGAGAGACTCAGCACTACCTACCCGAATAATGTTGATGAACTTGAAGCCTGGCGCAGGTCTATCGAAGTACAATTGCGAAAGATAATGGAACTCACTCCGGGAATACCGGATGAGCTTCAGCTTATTACACTTCTCCGTGATCCGGAACGACTGGGTTTTGTTGCTGCCAGTGGTTTGGAGGCACCGATATTCAGAAAGCAGATATTTCTCGAGGAGAACAATATTATCCTCAGGTTCCGATTGCTCAGATCAATGATGAACTATGAGATTCAGAGACTGAAGCTTCGAGAACACATTGAAGGTCAGGTCCGGATGGAGATGGAGCAGGATCAGAAAGAGTATTACCTCAAGGAAAAAATGAAGGTTATACAGAAAGAACTCGGTGGAGCATCGGTTAATCCTGATTTTGTTGAGCTTTCTGAAAAACTGGCAAAGAAAGAGTTACCGAAATCTGCTGCGGATGCTGCTGAAGAGGAACTGAAACGCCTCTCAAAGCTTCACCCCGGCTCTCCTGAAGCAGGAGTTGCCAGAACCTACATTGAGTGGATTCTTCAGTTGCCATGGATGGACAGAACCGTAGATCGCCTTGAGATTGATGAGGCTGGAAGAATTCTTAACGAGGATCATTACGACCTCAGGGATGTCAAGGATAGAGTTCTGGAGTTCCTTGCTGTGCGAAAACTCAATCCAACCGGCAAGGCACCTATTATCTGTTTTGTGGGACCTCCAGGTGTTGGCAAAACCAGTATGGGCAGGTCCATTGCCAGGGCTCTTGGAAGAAAATTTATCAGACTGAGCCTCGGAGGAGTTCACGATGAAGCGGAAATCCGGGGCCATAGGAAGACCTACATAGGAGCAATGCCTGGAAGAATTCTTCAGGGTTTGAAGGAAGCCGGGACATCCAATCCGGTATTCATGCTGGATGAGATAGACAAAATAGGAAGAGATTTCAGGGGTGATCCAACCTCAGCTCTGCTGGAGGTGCTTGACCCTGAGCAGAATTTTTCATTCAGAGACAACTACCTGAATACACCATTCGATCTTAGTGCCGTAAAGTTTATCACAACAGCAAATACGCTGGACACAATTCCAGGCCCCCTGCTGGACAGGATGGAGATCATCCGTATTCCAGGATACACAGAGGATGACAAATATGAGATTGCCCGGAGATATCTGGTGAAAAGACAGGTCGACAGAACGGGTCTTTCCGGTAAACTTATACGATTCCGGGAAAGCGGTCTCCGGTGCATTGTAAAGCGATACACTCGGGAAGCAGGCGTAAGAGGGCTTGAGCGTTCAATTGGTGCCATATGCCGCAAGCATGCAGTAGAAGTGGCGGGCGGTATACAGACGCTGGTAATTGTTACAGAAAAAAACGTTCCTGATTATCTTGGCTCCTGGAAGTATACCAGGGAATCGAGTCTTCCTGAACCTTCAGTTGGAGTTGCAACCGGACTTGCATGGACTGCCGTTGGAGGCGAGATCCTGATGATAGAGACCCTTCTGCTCCCGGGTAACGGCAAACTTATTCTCACAGGTCAGCTTGGTGATGTCATGAAGGAATCCGCCCAGGCTGCACTGAGCTGGATTAGATCAAACAGGAGAGATCTGCGAAACAATCCTGCTGAATTTGACATACATATTCATGTTCCTGCCGGTGCGACACCCAAGGATGGACCTTCCGCCGGAGTAGCAATAACTGCTTCAATTCTCAGCGCCTGCTGCGAAAAACCGATTCAGAACAGAACTGCTGTCACCGGCGAGATAACTCTTCGGGGGGCTGTTCTTCCCGTTGGAGGTGTTAAGGAAAAGGTTCTCGGAGCTCTTGCTGCGGGCATTGAAACGATTTTGCTTCCAGTGGAGAACATGAGAGATCTTGAAGATGTTCCGGAAGCACAGAGAAATGCAGTGAAGTTTGTACCCATTTCTGAGATTGGTCAGGCAATGAATCACTTAATCATATGGGGTGACTAGCATGACAAAAATACATTCAATTTTGATTGCAGTCTCAGTTCTTCTCATTTCTGTTGCATGCGCTGACAAACCGGTTGATGTTCTGGTAGCTGCAGACGGAACAGTTTTAACCGGCGAGCTTCAAACGATTGAATATGGAAAAGCTGTTTTTGCAGGTGGAACGATTGATGTACCTGACCATGGACTTGTCTGGTGCCTTGACGGAAGTACTTTTGCCGGTGAGATAACAGCTTCCGGTGGGGTTTTCAGATCAGATTCCTGTTCTGTTCCAGAGGATTCTGTTTTAATGATTGTATGGGGAAACTCCGATGTTCATCAGGAAACATTCACCGTTGATGCTTCTCTGGGATGGCAGGATACAGGTATTTTACTGGAACAGGGAGAAATATTTTCCCTTCGCGGCACAGGAACAGTTGTTACGGAGACCGGTACTGCCACTCCACAAGGGCAGGAGAAATTTTCTTCCTCAGTCTCTCTGGTCCCCGGGGCAACTTCGGGTCAGCTTGTATTTCAAGTAGGAGAAGGCGGTCAGCCTGTCGCGGCTGGCTGCAGCTGGGTTGGCGAATCGCCAGATGCCGGAACACTGTTGCTTGCTGTTAACGTGCCTCTGGAAGGCAGTTCAGGGTCTAGAGGGGTTTATACAGTAACAGTAAATGCTGGTTCATCCGGTAACCGAGCGGGTACAGTTGTCTTTTATCCTGCCGGCAGGTAAAACAAGCAGGTTGACTTACCCATGGCTCTTAGTTTAGAATTTATGAAGTTATGATATTGGAGAATTAATTACTGCTAAAGAGCTGGAGGTTAGCTGATGAAGCGTGTTACTCTTTTGTTTGCCTTACTTGCAACTGCATCGGTTGCAAGTGAGTATGTTGTTGGTTATGGTGATACTCTCTCTGATATTTCCGTACATTATTACGGTACGTGGGAGAAATGGGTAGATATTCTTGAAGCCAATCCTGACCTGAGGGGTGCCGAGTACCTGGTTCCGGGAATGGTACTTCGAATTCCTGATGTTACTGGAGTGACCTCGGTATCCGGTTCTACAAGATATGTGACTGAAATACCTGCCGGGGCGGTTTTGATCAGATCCAGTGAGCCCATCCTTTCTCGTATACAAAGAGAATCGGCTGGATTTATCAGCTATTCTGCTTTGAATCCATTGGGATATGTCCTTGCTACAAATGCGGAAGAAGAGGGCATTTACAGACATCTTACCGCACTTCCCGGTGATTTACTGGAGCTTGATTTTGGTGCGGATCAGGGTGTTGAGGTTGGCAAAGTTTACCACATCCTTCGCAAGTGTGAGGAAATTGAAGACCCCGAAACCGGTGACAAGGGGCATGTTATCAGAGTGGCCGGAGTTTGTCAGGTCGAGAGCATTACACCCTCTACGTCAATTGCCAAAGTACAGCACGGTTATCTTCTCATTGCAGAGGGTGACTGCCTTGTACCCTACCAGGCTGCAGGTGACATTTGGATCCAGAACGAACCTGGAGTTGACAGAGGTCTGCTCTGGGTACTTGGTTTTAGAGATCCCGATAGAAATTGCGCTTACACCTATGATGTTATTTATCTAAGTGCCGGCAGTTCTCAGGGAATCACTCCCGGAGATGTATTTACCGCCTACTCTGCCAGTGAACAGGTGGAGGATGCTAATGACCAGTTGGTTTACACTGCGGAAATCCCCATTGCCGATGTGGTAGTTCTTACCGCAGAGGCAAGGAGCTGTGCTGCTTTGATAGTGAGCACCAGAACTGCAAACCTGATTGAGTTGGGAGACAAACTGTATCTCAGTCGAAGTCAGGTCGATTAAGGCTGAGGTTAAGGTTACCGGGATGTTCTGGAAAATTGTTTTAAGGGGGAGCAACCCTTCAGGCAGGGTTCTAGCTGTTCTGTATGCTAGAACCGGGGAGGCAATTGACTCTGTTCGCCGGATGCTTGATTCTCACCAGGGCATGCTTCTGCAGGCAGGTCTTTCCAGGGAAAGAGCTGAGGCTCTTTCTTCTGAACTTCCCAATGACGGTTCGATACAGATTTATATGCAGCGGGATGAGGTAGTCTGCGTTCCTGTTCTTATGGGGTATCGTCCGGGTAGTCGGGGCAGACTCAGAATCGCTCTGCAAAAACTGAGCCGACTTCCCACCGAAGAGGTGATAAGATTCCTGGCACGTATTCCTATCGCGCTTAAACTGGATGCAGACCGGGCCGCAGCAGAGTCAATAAAAAGGATTCTTGAGGGAGCTGGAGGAATTGTGGAGATTCGGTCTCCACAGGATTTGATCGGAGTATCCAGCAGAAAGAATTATTCCGCGCCTTCCCGCGAAACAACTGTCTGCAAAGAGGAAAAACGAGCAGAACCCATACCTTCCGATGCCTGCGGAGATTCTTCTCCGGTGATGTCTAATACCGGTTACAGTACTGGAAAACAGAATGATGATGTTCAGCCGGGTATTGTTAATTTCCAGCAACCTCCTTCAGTTCAGTTGAAAATTCCCCCGCCGGCAGAAGAGGAAGCAGTTGACGAATCTGTTTTTTCCGGTCCGCATGTTATTGAGTTTACCGTGCCTTTTGTTTCAATTCCCGCAGTAATTTCAGTTGAACAGCCTGTTCTCACTCCTCCGGTACATATGCAGAAAACAGTTCTGGTTTATCTTTTCCCGGTGGCTTCTGAGGATAGTGAAAAAGTTCAAAGCATATTGTGTGAATCGCTTGAGCTCTCCCAGAAAAAAGTACAGAAGCTCATCAAGAATGCTCCCGTTGCTCTTGCAGGTTTCAGTGAGCGGATAGACGCCCTTGTGACCATGTCAGAACTTACTGATCATGGAATCCCAGTATCTCTTGTTCCGGGATCTTCCTCCAGTATGGATCCATCTCCAGGAAGATCACTGTTTGGATGGCTGAATGGACACGGACGAACACCTTGATGGATTCCTTGCATGGGCAGTGCTTGTAAGAAATCTCTCCCCCAATACTGTTTCTGCATACAGAAGGGATCTGATTGAAGCCGCAGTGTTCATTGATGATCTTGTTTCAGCTGATTCAGCAGAGCTTGGACAGTGGCTTCAGCATCTTTCAAAGCAGAAGCTGGTTCCCGCAACAATTGCACGGAAGCTTTCTTCACTGAGAGCATTCTACTCATATCTTACACAGAGAGAAGTAATTACATGCAGTCCCGCAGCAAAAATCAGACCTCCTGCTGCAATATTCAGGGTACCGCATTGCATATCAGTGAAAGAAGTAACCCGGCTTATCGAGGTCTGGACTGCAGAAGATGCGCTCTCCGCCAGGAACAGGGCTCTCATGGAACTTGCCTATGGTTCCGGCCTGCGGGAAGGTGAGCTTGTTTCTCTGACAGTTGACAGACTAAGTCTGGATGATGGCTGGGTGCGGCCCCTGGGCAAAGGAGCCAGAGAAAGGATGGTTCCTATGAGCCAGCCGTCTGTGCAGTGGCTGGGACTCTATCTGGACAGGTGGAGAACTGCCATATCCAGGAACCACAGCGGGAAAACAGTGTTTCTTACAAGGAACGGCAATCACCTTTCCAGGATGACCGTCTGGAACATTGTGCGCACCTCTGCTTTGAAAGCGGGAATAACATCAGTGGTACATCCTCATACTCTCAGGCATTCATTTGCTACTCATCTGCTTGAGGGCGGGGCAGGACTGAGGGTAGTACAGGACCTTCTGGGACACTCTGACATTCGAACCACGGAGATTTATACTTCAGTGAGCCGGAAGCGACTTTCCGATGCTGTAAATAAATACCATCCAAGGGGGACAGGAACTTGGTAAAATTTCCCGCAGAATTGCATAAACTGGATGATCTGGAAGCCCTCTTCCTGCGTGCTGCCTCCCGTTCTGCCCTGGGCAGATCAGGTGTACGAGTTCCTCAGCTGCCGAGGCTTCATCAGACAATTACAGACATTTCCAGAACTCCATCCGGAGAAAGAGTCAAGGGCATTTTCCGACAGGTCAATCTCTGGACGGATGAATCGGTGTCAAGCACAATTCTGCCACCGGCCGGTGCTTCTGCTCTTTTTGCTGCATGTGCTGAAGAAGCATCCTCCCTTCTGGAACTCGGGTACAGGCGGGAAGATGGTATTGATTTTGTCACAGCGCTTCCAGATCCTGCGTGCAACCCCGTTCGAACAACTTCTCAGATCAGAGCAGCAATTCATCATCTCGGTGGTGACATGACCAGGTTTATTGATATGCTGGACAGACCGGAACCGTCTGCTCCTGAACTGAAACTTGTATTTTCGGTATGGCCCACGGGGGGAAGACTGCCTGATGCATGGCGTCCAGGGGAGAATACGGTATGTCTTCACCTTTCAGTTGACGATTCATCAGTCCCCCTTGTGATCTCATTCAGCAGAAAACTTTTCGGGTACGGTCTTCTCTGCCTGTGGGATCTTGCAACAGGCATTTCTGTCGGAAACCGGAGTGTTGAATTAACCTCCCCATCCTTTTCTCTTTTCTCGGAAAAGTTCTGAACCCATTTTTCCATATTCTGTTATCTTACCACATCAGGATCAGGGTCGTACACATTTTTTCAGGAATTGAAAGGCGGTTCCATTGGCTGGGTCTATTATTTTTCTGGTTGCTGCACTTGCAGTGACGCTTCCTGATGCTGTAACAATTCCCGGTGTCAACGAAGGCGAGACAGTAGAGAGCGCAGAATTCGGAGGTTATCAGTGGATTCGCATTCTGGAAAGTGACTACACGGTCATTGAGGTAGTCTCTTCGCCGGCTGTTCCGATGACTGCATATGACAATGCAGGAGAACCACTTGCATTTTCAACAAGTGGAGAAGCTCTGGCACTGTCTGCCTATAGTGACTACTGGTTCTGGATCAAGGCTGTCAGTGATGATTCTGTTGAATTTACGGTGCGATACCGTGATCCGAAGCCTGTTGGCAGCAATTGCGTTTCATCTTCACTCTCTTTCTCAGAAATGGCGGATATATGGACTTTTACAGCGGATGAAGAGGGCAAATGGAATTTCCTTATAAGAGGAGTTGATGACATTGCTGATCTCGATCTTGAGCTGTACGGAGCAGGCAACAGCCTGTGGGCTGGAAGCTACAGCAATAATTCAACAGAAAAGCTGTCAATCGGCCTTCTGGAGGGTGAGAGTCTGCAGATTGTAGTTTCCAGATACAACAAAGGCGGCAGTGGAGATTACACCCTTGAGATCATGAGATCCGGTGAAATGGATGTGCTTTCCGAATCCATTATGGCAGACGCCATAAAAGGTGATGTGCAGCGTTACAGGCTTCCTGAGCTTCCCAACGAGGCACTTCTTGAGCTGACCTTCGAAAACGAGGGTGATCTTGACCTGATAGTTCGTAATGCTGCCGGCGAACCGCTGTATTCATCAAATACCTATCTGTATTCAGAGGGGCTTCTGATTCCTGCCGGAAATTCTCCAGTTGTTGTGGAGATTCATCCATACGATGTTGGAGATGATCTGGAGGAATTTCCCTACAGACTTAACCTGATTCACCCTGTTGCAGATATCCGTCAATCCTGTCCGGTGGATGTGGAAACTGGTTTCGGTCAGTCTTCTCTGTTAAGATTCATTGCACCTTCT
This sequence comes from Candidatus Sabulitectum sp., assembly GCA_023139045.1. Classification (GTDB taxonomy): domain Bacteria; phylum Fermentibacterota; class Fermentibacteria; order Fermentibacterales; family JCC-6; genus Sabulitectum. The sequence goes on along the minus strand of JAGLOJ010000017.1, from coordinate 37,031 downwards.
TCCGGTTTTTATACCGTCTCGGGAGTGTTTGACAAACTGAGAGATGGGGATGTCAGACTGTTCAGCAGTTACGGTGAGCCCTCTGCATTCATGATGACAGAGAGGGGAGATGAGAGATTCTGCCTCTGGACCCAGCGGGGGGATACCCTGTGGATAGCTCCCGGATTCCTGAATTCAGAAAGGGGAGGGGTGTGTGAAGTCGCTGTGCAACCCACCGTTGCAGAGCCGGTGGTTGGTCTGGTACATGGACGGATTGATGAGACAACTTCAGCCCAGAGGTTCTACACCGTTCACGGAGAAGCTGGAAGCACCCTTGTTATTGAACTTCGCGGAGACCAGAGAGACTTTGATCTGGATATGCTGGTCAGTGGACCGGGATACGTTCTTCAAGCTGAGGGTGGTGTGAGCAATGCCGACAATGCTGCAGACGAATCAGTTACCATGTACTGCGAGGAAGATGCAGTTTACGGTGTTACTGTTTACGCCTACTCCAGGGGAGGACAGGGTACTTTTACTATTGAAGCGGAAAGAATCCCTTCTGAAAGGCTTTCAGCCGGAGATCCGGCTTCCGTGGATACCTGGGCGGTAGTTTCCGGTATCAGCGGATATGAATCCAGGGCTGACATTCTTTCCCGGGCCAGCATGGATGCCATCGACTTCTACCGGTTTCTCAGAGATGATCAAAGTATTGATTCGAACCGCCTGGTGCTTCTTGTGGACGCAGAGGCAACTGCTGATGCGTTCAGAAATGCACTGGATGATATATCCCGCAGAGCTGACTCAGAAGATCGTCTGGTGGTTTTCTACAGCGGTCACGGATCTCAGGAACCACCCGGGTCAGGCGGAAGCGAGGAAGCTGATGGCGTGAACGAAGTTCTCTGTTTTTACGACGAGGATATTTCCGATGATGAGATGCGCGAATTACTGGCGGGCTTTCCCGGTACTGTTTACCTCTTTGCAGACGCATGCAACTCCGGAGGCTTTGTAAACGACTTTTCATCGGAAGACAACATTCTTATCCTCACAGCAGCAAGAGAAGACAAATCCGTCAGCGAGAGAGTTCTTACGCCGATACTTCTTGAAGGCTCCAGAGGAGCTGCTGACAGTGATGGCAATGGAGTCATCACGGCCGGAGAACTTGTTGATTATGTGGATGGAATGATGGCGAGAATCTGCCCGGTCTGCGACTCGGTAGTTAACGAAGGAATGACTGAGTGTCCCGATTGTGGAACGGTCCTCAAGGGAGAGTGTCGAATTGCAAGGCCGGAACAGGGACTTTTCCTCAACCCGGACGAGCTTGTCTGGGAATAGAAGAAGGTATAAATTGTCAGAGACTGTATCTAAAGATCTGCACCCCCTGGAGAAAACACTGCTGAACTGGCTGTCTGAACACGGCCCGGGCAGTGATATGGAAGCCATGGCGGGTACCGGAATGGATGAGGGTTCCTACAGAAGAGCATTTCAGTGGCTTCTGTCTAGAGAGATGGCTTCTGTAATTTCAAGTGAAAAGACTGTCACTGTTGAGCTGGGGCCTGTGGGTGCTGTTTACGCTGATAAGGGCACAACACCAGAGCTGGCACTGCTTGAAGCGGTGAAAAATGGAACATCGTCACTGCCGGAAATTCAGAAGAACGGGCTCTTTGACAGAGCTCAGTGGGGGAGTGCCATGGGTGCTCTTGTCAAGGCGCGAATACTGAAAAAAGACCCCGATGGACTGTCCTTGAATGATCCTTCAGGAGGAGTGTTTCCTCTAATATGGAGCAGTGTTTACTCGGTGATTGGCAGGGGAGAGGCCCTTCATCTTTCCACATTGGATGAAAATGTGGCTGCGGAGGTGTCAAACAGGGCACCGAAAAGAGGAAAGTCCAGAGCAGAATTCGTGATCAATGAGACTGGAAGCAGTGTTATTGAGATTACCTCCTCTGGAAGAGAAGCTCTTGAAAGTGCCAGAGGTAAAAATACAATCGGCATTCTCACCCGTGAGATACTTGCCTCCGGTGAGTGGAAAAACAGTTCCTTCAGAAGATACCAGGTGGATATTCCCCCTTCCAGAATCCACATTGGAAGGTTTCATCCCTACGCCATGTTTCTTGATTCCGTAAGAAACAAGCTTCAGGCAATGGGTTTTCAGGAGATGAAGGGCTCACTGGCAGAGAGTGAGTTCTGGAACAACGATGCACTGTTCATGCCGCAGTTTCACCCTGCCAGAGATATTCACGATGCTTACTATCTGGAAGACGGGATCGAAGTGGAACCTCCTTCCCGCGATCTTGGTGACAAGGTCAGGGCAGCGCACGAGAACGGTGGAAGCACTGGAGGCAGAGGATGGGAATACACTTTTGAGTGGGCTCGTTCTTTGAAAGCAATAATGCGATCTCAGGGAACAGCTCTTTCTGCACGAACTCTGGGCTCGAATCCAGACATTCCCGGTAAGTACTTCGGAATAGCAAAATGCTTCAGGTACGACCAGGTCGATGCAACCCATCTGCCCGATTTCTTTCAGGTTGAGGGGATTGTGCTTGGTGAGGAAATCAACATGAGACACCTTCTCGGATTGCTGAAGCTTTTTGCAATAGAAGTCGCAGGAGCAACCGAGTACAAGTTCGTTCCCGCTTACTTCCCGTTTACAGAGCCATCTGTAGAGCTTCATGTAAAACACCCCACACTGGGATGGTTTGAGATGGGCGGAGCCGGGCTCTTCCGCCGTGAGGTATGTGAACCTATGGGAATTGATGTACCGGTGATAGCCTGGGGGCTTGGGCTGGACAGAATGGCTCTGCTTGCTCTTGGCCTTTCAGACATAAGAGATCTTTTGAACCCCGATCTGGCCAGACTGAGAGAAATGAAATCAACACCGGAAAAATTGTTAGGAAGTGGCAACAATGCCTAAAATAGAGATACCTCTGGGCGATTTCCTTCCTCTGGCAGAACTAGAGAACACAGACAATCTGGAGAAGCTTCTTGAATCTCTCAAGGCAGAGCTTGATGGTTTGTATGAAAAAACCGTAAAAATTGAACTTAATGATACGAACAGGCCGGACCTGTGGACCACTGAAGGTGTGGCCAGAGGCTTGCGATGCTGGAGGAACGGAGCAGAGTCTCATCTTGATTCCATGGCTGATCCTGTGGTGCATATTGATGTTCACAGCGATCTGGAGGGTATCAGACCCTTCATCGCCGCATTTACCGCGATCGGGTGGAAGGTGGATGATGACGGGCTGGAATCACTGATAACTGCTCAGGAAAAGATTGCCTCCGGTTTTGGGAAAGAGAGAAAAACAGCAGCCATAGGTTTCTATCCGCTTGACGGGATCTGCTTTCCTGTGAGTTACTCCGTCACATCCCCTGAAACCAGCTTCCAGCCTCTGGGGGAGGAAACTGAAATGACACTGTCAGAGGTTCTTGAGAAGACCGAGGCAGGGATGAAGTACGCAGGACTTTTAAGCGGTTTTCAAAAGTACCCTGTTCTCACAGACAACACCGGTGCAGTACTCTCTTTCCCTCCGGTTCTCAACAGCCATGCCACAGGAAGGGTTGTTTCAGGAGACAGCCGTCTCTTCTGCGAGGTAACCGGAACTGACTGGCACACCGTTAACCTTACCGCTACTATTCTTGCCTGTAATCTCGAGGACAGAGGAGCTGTTATCAGCCCGGTTGAGATTCGATATCCTGATGGAGATGTGACTGTAACCCCCATTATTTACAGAGACACCCTTACCGCAACATTCAAAGAGATCAGCGAGATGATCGGAACTGATGCTGAAGAACTGGATATTGAAGCACTGCTGTCAAAGATGGACTACTGCGGGATTGAAGTTGGAGAAGATTCCGTTACTGCAGTTATGCCCCCCTACCGGAGGGACGGAATACATCCCAGAGACCTTATGGAAGACATCGTCATTGCCATAGGGCTCAACAACATGGAACCCATCCTCCCATCAGAGTATACAGTGGGGTCAGCAGCACCTGTTGAGATTCTTGCCCGTTCAGTAAAATCTCTGCTTGTTGGTGCCGGGTGTGAAGAGATCATGAGACCCATCCTTACAAGTTTTGACAAGATATCAACCCGTACAAGAACTCCAGAGCTACCCATCAGGATAAGCAACCCCATGACTGCTGAATACGGAGTGGTATCCAGCACCCTTCTTCCCGCTCTTCTTGAGGTAGAGTCATCAAGCGGTCATGCCGCCTTTCCTCACAGGCTGTTTACGGTGGGTGAGGTACTCCGTCGAACCGGTGAAGCTCTCTGCCAGACACAGATAAATCTTGCAGTGAGTACAGGTGATGGTGATTTCGGTGCGGTACATTCCATACTTGGTATCATCTGCCACTTAAGGGAACTTGACCTTTCCCTTGAACCCCTTGATGATTCCAGGTTTATTCCCGGAAGAAGCGCAGCCATACTGATAAACGGTGAAGAAGTCGGCATTCTCGGGGAATTTCATCCCGGTGTTCTGGAGGCATGGGGAATCACAGTACCTGTTGCCGGTTTTGAGCTGCCTCTGGAAAGCTTGAGGGTTTAGCCTGTCCGGTTTTTCTCTGAAAGCCACCTATAGCCCGGCCGGGCATCAGCCCCGGGCCATAGAAGGGCTTGTGGATGGATTGAAGAAGAGAATGGAATGGCAGACTCTTCTTGGTGTTACCGGCTCCGGTAAGACCTTTACCATGGCGAATGTTATTGAGAGGATGAACCTGCCCTCTCTTGTTATCTGCCACAACAAAACTCTTGCCGCCCAGCTTTTTGGAGAACTTTCCGGCTTTTTTCCGGAAAATGCAGTTGAGTATTTTGTGAGTTACTACGATTACTATCAGCCGGAAGCCTATATACCAGCAAGAGACATGTTCATAGAGAAGGATGCCAGTCTGAATGAGGAACTGGACAGGCTCCGTCTCAGAACAACTGCCAGCCTTCTCAGCAGAGATGATGTTATTGTGGTTGCGTCGGTGAGTTGTCTGTATGGACTGGGTTCGCCTGAGGACTTCATGGGTACCGGTTTTCAGATAATCACAGGCGTTACTCTTTCCAGGGATCTGCTTCTGATGAAACTGGTGGGGATGCAGTACAGGCGGAATGATGTTGTCCTTACCAGAGGATACTTCCGTGTGAGAGGTGATATTGTTGACCTGGTTCCATCCTACGCCAGTACAGGAATTCGAATTGAGTTCTTCGGTGACACAGTTGACAGCATAAAGCAGATGGATCATCTCACCGGACATGTAATGAACACCATGGAAAGAACAACGATTTTCCCCGCAAGGCACTTTGTCACCGGGGAAAGAAAGCTGAATCTTGCCATGGGAAGAATTCGCAGAGAGCTGGATGAAAGGCTTCTTGAACTGCGCGCTGCCGGTAAAATGCTTGAAGCACACCGTCTTGAATCCCGGACCAGTTTTGACCTGGAGATGATGGGTGAGACCGGGTACTGTTCAGGTATAGAGAACTACAGCAGACTGATCGGTGACAGGAAAGAAGGGGAACGGCCGTCATGTCTGCTGGACTACTTTCCGGATGATTATCTTGTATTTATTGATGAAAGTCACCGAACACTGCCTCAGATAAGAGGCATGTTCAAGGGAGACAGATCCAGGAAGCAGACACTGGTAAACTACGGTTTCAGACTGCCCTCTGCTCTTGACAACAGGCCTCTGTTTCTGGAGGAGTTCACCGAAATAACCGGCAGAAAAATATGCATGTCCGCCACTCCTGCAAATTACGAACTGGACATTTCCAGTAAGATCGTTGAGCAGATTGTAAGACCAACAGGGCTTATTGATCCGGTTATTGAGGTCAGGCCTGCCGAGGGGCAGGTGGATGATCTTGTGGAACAGGTGAGAACAGCCACTGAAAAATCGGGAAGGGTTCTTATCACCACTCTTACAAAAAAGATGGCTGAAGAACTCACTGATTATCTGGGAAGGCTGGATTTCAGAACAAGGTACATTCACAGCGAGATAGACGCTCTTGAGCGGGTATCCATTTTGAGAGAGCTGAGACTTGCGGAATTTGATGTGCTTGTGGGAGTCAACCTGCTTAGAGAGGGTCTGGACCTCCCTGAGGTAACTCTGGTGGCGGTTATGGATGCAGACAAAGAAGGCTTTCTCAGATCAAGAACGAGCCTTGTTCAGACCGCGGGAAGGGCTGCAAGAAACAATGCGGGTAAGGTGATTTTCTATGCGGACAGAGTTACGGATTCCATGAAATTTGCACTGGATGAAACTGACCGTCGTCGTGGAATTCAGGTGGAGTACAACAGGATCCACGGGATTACACCTGTCACTATTGTAAAAAGTCGGGATGAGATAATCAGATCAACCGGTATCGCCGACATCATGGGTAAGAAGAAGTCACAAAGGGCTTCCGGAAAGGCCGAATCCTATACTGTCGACAGAATTACAGAGGTGGAAAAAATGATGATTGAAGCTGCAGATAATCTGGAATTTGAGGAGGCGGCCAGATATCGCGATATCATGAAGAAGCTGCTCAATCATGGAAAATAACCCTGTTTCAGGGGCTTGACATGGTTGGAAATAAGCAGAATGTTTTGACCGTGATGCAGAAGTTAAAGGGGTTCGTGCTACTCAAACTAAAGAAGAAAGGAGAGTCATGAAGAAGGCAATAGCAATTCTTGCTGTACTTTCATTTGCGGCTTTCGCCGGCGAGTTCGCCGTATGTAATTCCGGCCCGATCGAAACAGACGCTGATTGGCTTACGTACGATGATGGAACGCCTCACTGGTACTTGACCGGCGGTATGTACAGAGGTGTCTGGTTCAACGTAGAAGATTTTAATACCAGTATGGGGCAGGCTGAAATACTTAAGGCCGAGGTCTGGTTCTGCCATGGATCAACAAGGCCATGGGATATATCAGATGTCTACTTTGAAATCTGGGATGGAGTACCAACAGGTCCGAGTCCTACCGGTCGGCGCGACCAGACAACTATCACAGCCGTCCATAATACTGCTATGTACGTAGATTACGCATCAGCCCCGATTACTACAGTTGCCAACGATTTCTGGACTGTTATCAATCTCGAGATGAGCGGTGCCGGATACCCATCAAGCTACATGGATAAGGGTCCCAATGTTGGGCAGACACCCCACTCCTTTGGCAGTGAAGATATGATCATCTGGGAACCCTTCATCCATCCTGACGATCCACTCAACTTCATGATGCGCGTTTATGCCGACCTCATCCCCATGAGCTTCGACAACACCAGTTGGGGTTCAATCAAGGCTATATTCTAGTCATACTTGCTGGAATAAAGTGAATTGTTCTGGCCGGTTCCTTCGGGAGCCGGCCTCTCCGTTATAAGTAAAAACAACCGGGCAGCAGGTTTCTGCTACAAAACAGAGAAGAAAGGAGAGTCATGAGGCTGGCAACTGCTATTCTTGTTGTTCTCTCTCTGGTCGCTTCGGCAGATCAGGTTCAGGTTCCAGTTAATTCCGATCCAATCCAGAGAACAGATGCCGACTGGCTCGTTTATGATGATGGTACTGCCGCCTGGCTCACATGGGGAGGTGTGTACAGGGGTGTGTGGTTCAATACCGGTAGTTTCGTTTCCGGAACAAATACAGCTCTTATTGAAGAATCAGAATTCTGGTTTTTTCACCACTCAATGTACCCATGGGATACATCCGATGTTTACATCGAGATATGGGACGGCGATGCAACACAACCTCTTACCCAGCTTGATCAGACACTGGTCACAGCTGTTCACTTTGCACCAGTCGGCACTGTTTATTCAACACCGGTAGGGGCCGGCGGTAATTTCTGGGTACTTGCGAACACCGAGATGAGTTCCGGCGGATGGCCTGCTGTTCTCGGTGACTCTACTCCGGGAACTCACAGTTTTTACAGTGACGATTTCGTTGCCTGGGAACCCTGGGGCGAAATGGGTGACTACCTGATTTCTGTTCTGGCCACAGCCTCAGGCAGTTCTTTTGAAGACATAACATGGGGTTTGCTTAAAGCGACATTCTAGGAGCGTGACCGGGAATGCAGCATCGGCATAAAAGCTTCACAGTCGGCTATAATCCTCGTAGATTATTGTCAAATAGCGGTGCTATGCTCCTCAAATCTCCAAGAATTCTAACTCGACCGTGCAGCCTTTCTACTCAACGCCCATTGTCAGACACGCTTCTAGTGCTGCGTCTGGTCTGGACTGGCCTTGCCTGGCACGCACGATTAACGGAAACAACCGGTTTTTTTGTATCTTTGCCCTATGAGTGTCATAGTTGCAAAGACAGCAGGTTTCTGCTGGGGGGTGCGCCGGGCTGTTGACAGTGTTGTTACTGAAATTAAAAGGGGTGAAGGCCCCTTTCGCGTTTACGGCCCCCTTGTTCACAACCCCCAGGTTATTGAAGCCTTGAAAGACAGAGGAGTGGGTACATCCCCGGAACCGTGGGATGAGAGTGGCGGCACTCTCTTTTTGAGAACCCACGGAGTTACCGTGGAAGAACGTTCTCTACTGAGAAAGCTTCCGCTCAAGTTAAAGGATCTTACCTGCCCACGGGTTGGAAGAGCTCTGGCAATTGCCGCCAAAATGTCAAATAGCGGGTTTGATGTTATAATTTTCGGTGACTCCGGCCACCACGAAGTAAAGGCAATCCTCTCATCTGCCGGTTCTGCCGGAAGGGTTATTTCATCAGTTGATGATGTCAATGAACTTCCTGATCTTGAGAAACCCTTTCTTCTTTCTCAGACAACGCAGAACTGTGAGGCATTCTCGGAAATTCTCTCAGTACTGAAGAAGAGATGGCCGGAAATTGAATCCTCAAACACAATCTGCGATTCAACCGCAAGACGCCAGAAGGAGCTTAGAGAACTTCTCGGAAAGGTTGATGCTGTTGTTATTGTTGGAGGCCGCCACAGTGCGAATACAGAAAGACTGGCATCCATTGCCGGTGAGACAGGCCTGCCGGTCTTTAAAATAGAAACACATAATGAACTGGATGCAGAATCTCTGGGACAGTACCGACGGGTTCTTTTGTCAGCAGGTGCCTCTACTCCCGGCTGGAGTATAAGAAAAGTTCGTGAGCGTTTACTGGAAATTCAGGGGGAGTCGACAGGTGCCGGATGGATCCGCAAAATATTCAGAAGTCTGATATTCAGCGGCGTGCATATTCCATTTATCGCCTTAGTGATTGCCATGGCTCAGGGGAATACACTGGGTGGCACCGGCTGGGGAACAGCAGGTCTTGCTGCAGGTCTTCTTTTGTGGTCATTCACCAATTTCACCGCCGTTCTGGAATGCAGACAGGTGACTATGACAAGCCAGAAAAGGCAGGAATTCATCAGTGCACATGAACGATGCATGCTCATCCTTGCTGCTCTGAGTTTTACCGGTGCAGGTGTTTTTTCCTTTATGCTTGGTGCTGCCTGGGTTTTGTGGACCGCAGTGGCTTCCCTCTTCTGCTTCCTGTACGCTCTGCCTCTTCTAAGGGAGAGTCACTTCTTTGATCTGCTTCGCACCATACCAGGGTCTCGTGAGATATTGTTTACTCTTGCATGGAGTTTTCTTGTCTGTATTCTTCCGGCGGTGTCTCTTGCAGGATTAGACTTCAGCCTGAGATTATTCATCTGGCCGGTATCTCTTGCCTTTCTGTTTTTCAGCAGGTCTTTGTTTTTGGATCTTGTGGATCTGCAGGGGGATGCACTTCTCGGAATGGATACTCTTCCATTGTACCTCGGGGCAGTAAGGTGCAGGAAGATCCTGCTTGCATGCGCTACAGCCGGTGGATTGATGCAGATAACCGCAGTACTGCTTGGGAAGTTCCCACCATGTGCACTGGGTTTTGTCTTTGCCCCGGTTCTTCTTGTATGGGAATACATCCACCTGGAAAAAGAATCATTTCCATCTGAATTATCGGTAAGAGTAATTTCTGACGGGAGTCTGGCAATTGCCGGTCTCATACCATATCTGCTTTGCAGTTTTTGAGAGGATCAATGAAGTTTTTTTTAATTATGCTATCTATTATGACCATTTCTGGCGGGTGCGGCAAAACGCTTACCGGAGAGGATACTGCTGAAAATACAGGTCAGATCGTTCCCGTATCCAATCCCTTTCAGACGGTACTTGTTACAGGAAGGGTGGTCAATCTGAGGCAGGGACCCGGTACCCAGTATGCCATAGTTGGTTCAGCCTGTGCTGGAGACAGCCTTTTAGTCACAGGCGAGGCGCCGGACTGGTACAGAATTTACGTTCCTGAAAAGTCATTATTCGCCTGGATTTATGCCGGGCTCACTTCCGGTGCGGTTATGCCGCATTAGTTTAGGAGTTCTTATGATAGAGAGATATGCTATACCTGAAATGACAGAGATATGGACCACAGAAGCAAGATACTCCAGATGGCTTGAAATCGAGATTCTGGCAGTGGAAGCCAGATGCAGAGCAGGTCTGGTACCTCAGGAAGATCTCGAAGGAATCAAAAAAAATGCATCTTTCAATACGGAAAGAATCAACGAAATTGAGAAAGTAACACGGCACGATGTAATTGCCTTCCTTACATCTGTTTCAGAATCTCTGGGCCTTGAGAGCCGTCATATTCATTACGGTATGACCTCCAGTGATATTCTTGATACCTGTATGGCCATGCAGATACGTGATTCAGCTGCCCTTATCAGGAAAGCCCTTGTTAGCTACGGTGAAGCTCTTGAAGGGCTTGTTCAGCGTTCAAAGGGGATTGTCTGCATGGGAAGAACTCATGGGATGAATGCAGAGCCTACAACCCTTGCGCTGAAATTTGCGGGACACTATTCCGAATACCTGCGCTGTCTGAAGAGACTTGAGAGCAGCATTACATCCTCATGTGTGGGCACTGTTTCAGGTGCAGTTGGCACCTATGCATATCTTGATCCTTCAGTTGAGGAATATGTGTGTGAGAAATTGGGTCTCGGTGTGGAGGAAGTACCCACACAGGTGGTTGCACGGGACAGGCACGCCCAGTTCCTCTATGCTCTGGCTGCTATTGGCTGTGCCATGGAAAGGTTTGCCACAGAGTGCAGACACCTTCAGAGAACGGAAGTTGGAGAGGTAGAGGAAAGATTCGGCAAAGGTCAGAAAGGATCCAGTGCCATGCCACACAAGCGGAATCCTATTGTAGGCGAGAGGCTTTGCGGCCTCGCTCGGCTTTTGCGCGGCTACCTTCAGGTTGGTTTGGAGAATACACCCTTGTGGCATGAAAGAGATATAAGTCATTCAGCTGCCGAGCGGTTTATTTTTCCTGATGCCTGTGGTGTGACCCTTTATGGTCTCCGTAAAGCAGCAGATCTGGCATCCGGACTGAGAATAATGGAGAATGCTGTAGCAGAGAATGTTGAGAAAGCCGGGGACAGATACTTTTCCCAGGCAATAATGCTTGCAATGGTCAGGCATGGGCTTACCAGAGAAGACTCCTATGCTCTTGTTCAGAAGATTGCCATGAGAGCCATGGAGAGCGGTGAATCCTTTGCTGATGCCGCCCTTTCTCAGGGAGAAGTAAAAGGGGTTGTTCCTGAGGGCGAACTTAGTCATATCTGTACTATAGATAATCATCTGCGGAACGAGGGATATATTCTGGGAAGACTGGGGCTCAGTTGACCTTTTTGGACTGCTGGAAGGGGGAATCATGGTTGTTGGACTGATTGCCGGATTTGTCTCGGGAGCTACAGTAGTGTACTTTATTTGCTGGAATCTGATGCGAAAGAAGGGAAAAGCAACCTCCGAAGTTGTAACTGCGCTCACAAGTGCCGCCCGAAAAGCCACCGGTGAAGTATCAAAACTGAGGCTGCAAGTGCAGGTGCTCGAGAAGCTGGAGCGCGATGGAAGCGACTTGATATTGCTCTTTCCAGATATCATTAAGAAGATTTTTGCCGGTAGAGACAGCGATGAAGTGGTGAGCTTCGTTAACAGGGCTTGTCAGAATTTGTTGAAGGCGGATGAATCGGCTGTTTTTCTTGCTGACCGAACCGGTGTTCGACTTAGTCTTTCTGCATCTACCGGGCTTTCAGATGTATTAGACAAACATGTAAACCTGGGGCTTGGTGAGGGTTTTGTCGGCATGGCCGCTGAGACTGGAAGACTTTTATTCAGAGATGAATTAGAGAAAGAAAGCGTTCTTGTTAGAAGAAAAATAATCATGAGCGATATTCCCGATTTTAAACCGGAGTATGCAGCCCCCATGCAGGTGGAAGGTGTTCTCTACGGTGTTATTACTGCGGGTTCTTTCGAGACTGCCGGCATATTGAGAAAAGAAACCCTGAGGGCTATTGCCGCTGTAGGCGCTGCTGCACTTGAAAATGTGAGAGTACTCGAAAGATTAGGCAGATCTTCAAGTCTGGATCCTGAAACTGGTTTTGCGGGGAAAACAGCTCTTGAGCCTACTCTGGAAAATGAGCTTGAGCGGGTTGAGCGATTTGGGAGCAATCTAACGGTTATTGAGCTCAATCTCTATTCTGCTGAAATGGATACTCTGACTTCCAGACAAATTATTGGTGTTGCTGCGAAACATCTCATTGCCTCTCTTCGTAATATTGATATTGGTATCAGAACGGGCAGGGGATCGATAATTCTTCTTCTCCCGGGAACAGATGCCGACGGAATGAAATCGGTGACAGGAAAACTTGGAGGAGAACTGCCCATACTGAAGGCCGGGAACGGAACCCATGTGGGATCTATTGGAATGAGAAGCATTGTAGTCGAGGGGGGCAGCAGATTTGACGCCAGGCGTCTTCTCGACCGATTGAGATCGCAGGAATTAATGGAATTTGAAGGTTATTATGAGATATAACCGAAATGGGAAGGTAGTATGTCAAAAATACCGGACAGGGAAGAGTTAAGGAATGTCATATCCTCTCGCGGTCTTGCGATGACCGTGGAAGAGGCAGAAAAACTTGCCGGCTATGTGGATAGAATGCCGACTCCGCTTGAGTTTCATCTGTTTGACACAATGTGGAGTGAGCATTGTTCTTACAAGAGTTCTAAATCTGTATTGAACACTCTGCCCACTGATTCTCCAGGGGTTGTTATCGGACCTGGAGAGGATGCCGGTGTGGTCAGTTTCTGCCACCAGGACGGCATAGAATGGGATCTTGTTGTTGCACACGAAAGTCACAATCACCCTTCACAGGTTCTCCCCGTCGAGGGAGCAGCAACCGGTGTGGGTGGAATCGTCCGAGATGTTTATTGCATGGGTGCCAGGGTTACCGGCTCAATGGATCTGCTTCGTTTCGGTGATCCTGAGGGCAGTAAGGGTGAGGCAACCCGGGGAATTGTCAGAGGAGTTGTAGAGGGTATCTGGAAGTACGGAAACGCCCTTGGCGTTCCCAACATGGGCGGAGATACAGAATTTCATCCTGGATACGATGATAACTGTCTGGTTAATGTAGTTGCTTTCGGTGTTGTGCCACACGACAGGATAATTCACAGTTTTGTTCCAGAGGAGGCACACAAGGAACCTTACGTTCTTGTCCTTACAGGCAAACCCACTGATAATACAGGATTTGGTGGTGCTACTTTTGCAAGTGCAGATCTGGATGGTGAACAGGGAATGGGATCTGTTCAAGTTGCTGACCCCTTTCTGAAAAGAGTGCTTTCAGAGGCTAACCAGGCGGTTCTTGACATGCTGTTTGAAAAAGGAGTCAAATTCGGATTCAAGGATCTGGGTGCCGGAGGTATTGCCTGTGTTACCAGTGAGCTGGCAGCCCACGGAGGATTGGGTATCGATGTGGATCTGGATGCGGTGCCTGTATCAATAAAGAATCTTCCACCTGAGGTGATTGCCTGCAGCGAAACTCAGGAAAGATACGGGCTGGCTGTACCAGTTTCTGTGGTGGATGATATTCTTTCTGTGTACAATGAAAAGTTTGAATTACCCAGGCTCTTTCCAAACTGCCGGGCGGCGGTTATTGGAAGATTCAATTCCAAACCTGTGTATAACGTCATATGTCGGGGAGAGAATGTTGCAGAAACCCCTATCAACTACATAACGGAGGGTGTTGTTTACCAGCGGGAAGAATGTCCGATGGACAACGCAGCACCGGAGCCTGCACAAAGACCCTGTGATCCCTCGAAAGACCTGACCAGAATACTGACTTCTATTTCAGGATGCAGCAGAAAACACATCTGGTCTTACTACGATTCCGAGGTGCAGGGCGTTACAAGGCTCAGACCCGGAGAGGCTGATTCATGTGTTTCTGTTCCTGTGGAGGGTTCTCGTGCAGGGCTGGCTGTAAGCGGAGATGGTAATCCCTGGTATGGTGAACTTGATCCATTCCTGGGTGGAGCCCACGCTGTGGGTGAGGCTGTTAGAAATGTTGTAGCAACCGGAGCTACTCCAATTTGCGCCACTGACTGCCTGAACTTCGGGAACCCGGAAGATCCGAAAGCCTTCTGGCAGTTCAAACAGGCTGTAGCAGGCATTGCAGAAGCTTGCAACGCACTGGGATTCAGTGGAGGAGATTATCCACTGCCTATTGTTTCAGGCAATGTGAGTTTTTACAATCAGTCCACCGGGGGAAAGGCCATTCCCCCCTCTCCGATTGTTGCGGTTTTCGGAAAGATTCATGACCACAGGAAAGCCACTGATATAGTACTTCGAAAAGAAGGGAATCTTGTTCTACTTATAGGCACCAGAAAAGACGAACTTGGTGGAAGTCTTTTCTACCGCACCTGTCTTGGTCATCACGGAGGAACAGTTCCAACTTTCAGGGGTTCGCTGGAAAAAAGGATGGCTGACTGGATTCTCGGAGTGATTCATGACAGGAGAGCTTATTCCGTGCACGATATCAGCGGAGGAGGTCTTGCTGTTGCCGGGGCGGAGATGGCTCTTGCAAGTAGAAAGCTTGGCATTGAGTTTTCTCTTGACTCAAATCCTGTTACTCTTTTCTCTGAGACGCCGGGATATCTTGTGGAAGTTGATTCTCGTTTCGTTGAAGATGTTACACTGCCGGAATTTGTTTCGGTTGCCGGAAAGGTTTGCATGGGATGCTCAGTTTCGGGCAATGGGTGGTCAGTTGATCTGGAGTCTTTAAGAAAAGAGTGGTCAGATAAACTGGCTTCGGTTATCTGGAGAGAGGAGGGCGTCTGATGCCACGTGCTGCTGTTATCAGATTTCCGGGATCCAACTGTGAATTTGAAACTGCCAGAGTACTCAGGAACTCGGGGATTGATGCCCGGATTTACAATTGGAACGATATTGAAAGACTTTCAGACAACAGAGCTGATGCATATGTGCTTCCAGGCGGATTCTCTTTTCAGGACCGGATCAGAGCAGGTGTAATTGCTGCCCGGGAGAGTATAATGGATCTTGTTTTTGAAGAGGCGGTTAACGGGAAACCAATTCTGGGTATCTGCAATGGAGCACAGGTGCTGCTGGAAAGCGGCCTGGTTCCCGGCTGGAAGCCCGGGTCTGTACAGGCAGCACTGGCCGGAAATCTTGCACCGGGCAGAAGCGGTTACCTGTCGGGATGGATTCACCTGAAGGCGGCACCTGAGGCAGTTGAAAAGTGCCCCTGGCTCTGCGCCATGAATGAAGAACCAATTCCAGTACCCATTGCCCACGCAGAGGGGCGATTTGTCTTCCGGGAAGAAGACCTGGATAGAGTGATGAGCCATATTGGCCTTACCTACTGTGGTGTTGATGGTTCAGCTCCTCATGGCTGGCCCGGGAATCCCAACGGTTCTTTGCTTGATGTAGCTGCCCTTATGAATGCAGACGGCAATGTGCTTGCCATGATGCCTCACCCTGAACGAAGTTTTCACCTGTGGCAGGTCCCTCCTGACATGCAGGGTCCATGGGGAGATATGAGACGGAATTCCTCAATGAAAGATCTCGAGGATCAGCCGGGACCGGGGGCGATTATTTTTAAAAGTCTTGCGAAGTATCTGGGGGTGGAATAATGGATAGTATTCAGATTGCGATAAGGTTGAAAACACCTGATCCCCAGGCAGTAACTGCTCTCAATGCAATCAGGGCAATGAGGCTTCAGCTTCCTCCACTGAAACTCCAACGGCATGATCTGTGGGAGTTTGAAGTCTCCAGCGGTGGAAGGAATGCCGTTTCCGAGTTGATCGGTCATTTTACCGACATCGTAAATCCCAATAAGCAATTATGGCTCTTCACCGGGAAAGATTTCTCTCTGGCAGGGGAGGATCCGGAACTGCAATGGGTAGGGATTGTTGTTCGTGACTATGTTGACAGTGTAAGTGAGAACTGGACAGATCTTCTGAAGCGCAGAGGTTTTCCTGTGGAATCGTTGCGTTACAGCGTTCTCTGGCGATTTGGATATCTGAAGGATACAGATGAAGCTCTCACAAAGAAAATGGCTCTGGATCTCTCTGTGAGCAATACAAGAGCAGGTGGTTTGTTCAGTAATCCTGTTTCTCAGGAGGTTTCTTTCTGGATTTGAGAAAAGGTATGATGCTTGATGCTTTGAAAGAGGTGAATCGACCGCAGCAGTACATAGGGCTTGAGTACAACGCTTTCACTGAAATGTCAGGTTCACGCGTAACTTTGGTGTATCCTGACACGTACGAGCTTGGAGCTGCCAATTTCGGCCTTAAAGTCGTTCGTCATCTGTTGCTTGAAGCTGGAGAATATTCTGTAAGACGCGGGTTTCATCCTGCTGGTGATATGTATCGAATAATGAGGGAAAGAGATCTTGAATGGCTTGATCTGGAGGCAGGGGATCCCATTTCTGAAAGTGTTGTGGTCGGGTTCGGAATCTCAACAGAAATTCTCTTTACCAATGTTCTTTCTCTTCTGGATCTTATGAAGCTCGAGCTGCGCTCTGAACACCGCAGTCACAGTGATCCCATCATTCTGGCAGGCGGTGGAGGGCTGGCTAATCCTGTGCCCCTCATGCCTTTTGTTGATGTTTTTTTTCTTGGTGAAGCTGAAGCAGGACTTCTGCCATTGATGAAAATACTGTGCTCCAACCTCGATCGGGACGAAAAACTGATCAGAGCTGCGGCTCTTCCTTCAGTGCTGGTTCCGAAGTACCATACCGGCCAGACTGTCCGCTGGGCAATCGCTGAGAAACTGGAGATTAAAGATGCTCCTGTGAAGCAGATTGTGCCCATAGCCACGGTTGCTCATGACCGGGCGGTTGTTGAAATTTCAAGGGGTTGTACTCGTGGCTGCCGGTTCTGCCAGGCTTCACAGTTATCAAGGCCGGTTCGGGAAAGATCACCGGAAGACATCCTTGAGCTCATCAGTGGATCGGTTAACAGTACAGGATGGGAACAGGCGGGGGTGCTTACTCTTTCTTTCAGCGATTACTCCAGATTGAATGAACTGCTTGCCGGGTTTGGCGTGCTTGAGGAAGAGATGCATGTCAGAATATCCCAGCCATCTCTGAGACCTGATACTCTTCCCGGGCTCAGCAGCAGAAAATTCTTCAAGGGCAGCCTGACAATGGCTCCGGAGGCCGGGAGTGAACGGATGAGGAGAATCATCAACAAACCGCTGTCCCGTGATGAAATAATCCAGGCTGCAGAGACTGCTTCACGGATGGGTGCTCGCGGGATCAAACTCTATTTCATGGTTGGTCTTCCCGGTGAGACTGATGAGGATGTTCTGGCAATAGCAGCCCTGGCAGACTCTGTAGCGAAAATCATGGGAAAGAAAAGAAAGGTTACCGCTGCTATTTCACCATTTGTCCCGAAGCCCCATACACCGTTCCAATGGTCTGATCAGCCCGGGCACGAAGAACTCTGGAGAAGAATCCAGCTTGTAAGGAGTAACTGTAAAAGAGCCAAAGTTGCATGGAACGACCCGAAAGTTTCCGTTGTAGAGTACTTTCTGTGTACCGGAGGAAAGGATTCTCAGGATATTCTTGAGAGAGCTTACCGGGAAGGTGCTGTTTTTGACGCCTGGAGTGACCTGTTTCGCTGGGATGTATGGGAGAAGCTGATTGGTGGAAAGCAGCCGACTGGCTTCCATATCGAAGACCGGCTCCCATGGAATTTTGTGGACACAGGCATAAACAGAAAGTGGCTTATCCGGGAGCATGAGCGTTCTCTTAGAGAGGAGATTCTTCCCGATTGCAGAGAAGCCGGTTGCAGTGACTGCGGCGGCTGTGACGGGAACGTGCTGCCTTTTCCTGAGTTGGTCACTCATGACGGTACAAATGTGCATTCTATCGGGATTCTGCCTGTTGAGAGAATTCGCCTGAGATATTCAAAGACTGGTCTTTCACGATATACATCCCACCTGGATATGGTGAGAATGTGGACAAGAGCCCTGAGGAGAAGTGGTCTTCCCGTATACTACAGTTCTGGTTTTGCAAGGCGGATGAAACTTGTTTTCTCGCCACCTGTTCCTCTTGGTATGGGTAGTGACAGCGAGTTTCTTGACTTCCAGCTGATGGAATCTGTTGACCTTCACAGAGTATTGAATTCTCTTTCTCAGGCGCTTCCTGAAGGCTTCAGGGTAGCCGCTTTGAAGAAGATTTCCGGGAAGTACAGATCGCCTGGTTCTTTGACTGTTGCGGCAGAGTATATTATAGATGGTGTTGATGATACTGTTAAGCTGGTTGACTACCTGAGAGGAAATGAACTCGTTTCATCCATCGAAGTTATAAATAGCAGTAAGGTGTGTATAGTCTCTGATCCTCACAAAGGGAGTTCCAGACCTGACAGGGTCTTGGAGGCTGCAGGAGTGAGATGGGGGTCTATTGTCAAAAGTAACATTTACGTTGCGGATCAGGCGGGGCGATTTGTGCCGCTCATGACCGTAACTGAGGGAGAAATAAATAATGAAGGTTGATTTTATAGTCAACCAGCATCCGGAAGTCACTCGAATCGCTGTTGTGGAAGATGGCAGACTTATGGAACTTATCGTCGAAATGGCAGACGACAAGCATATAGTCGGAAACATCTATCTGGGCAGGATCAATGCAGTACTCCCCGGGATGCAGGCTGCTTTTGTGGATATAGGACTGGAGAGAAGTGCCTTCCTCCATGTGTCTGATGTACGCGAGAAGCTGGTAGACGAAAATAGTTTTGCAAGGGCTTTAATTGACGGAAAACCACCGAAATCTGATGAGACTCGCAGGCCTATTGAGAAGGTTCTGGAGAAGGGCAGGAGAATTCTTGTTCAAGTGACCAAAGAGCCCATCGGAACAAAGGGTGCCAGAGTGAGCACCAGAATAAGCATTGCCGGGCGTTATGTTGTCAGTATGCCCGGAGATTCGGTTGCGGGAGTTTCCAGAAAAATAACTGACCGTCTGGAAAAAAGCCGACTGAGAAAGATTATCCAGCAGGTAAGAACCGAGGGCTTTGGAATTATCGCCAGAACTGCTGGAATCGATAAGGACGAAGAAAGTTTCAGAACTGATGTTGAAAGGATTGTGAACAAGTGGAAGGACATTGGTGCTCTTACTGTTAAATCCAAGGCACCGGCTCTTCTTCATCAGGAGCACGATCTTATAACGATGACTGTACGGGATCTTGTTTCTCCTGATGTGAACTCCATCGTGTGTGATTCAAGGATTGTTGCAAACCAGATCAGGAAGTATTTGAAAGCATTTGATCCTGATGTGGCAAAAAAGGTGAAATTCTACAGGGGCAAGACACCAATTTTTGACCATTTCGGTATAGAGAAGGAAATTTCCGGCCTTGTACGCAGAGAAGTTCTGTTGAAAAGCGGAGGATCAATTGTTATTGATCACACTGAGGCTCTTGTTGCAATTGATGTGAATACCAAGCGGTATGTTGGGCGCCGAAGACAGGAAGACACAATCTTGAAGACCAATATGGAAGCTGCCAGTGAGGTAGCCCGCCAGTTACGCCTTAGGGATCTCGGCGGTATAATTGTCATTGACTTCATTGATATGGACAACCCATCTCATCGTGATAAGGTAGTAAATTGCCTTAGAGGTGAACTGGGAAGAGACAGATCTCCTACAAAAACCTGTCAGATCAGTCCTATGGGTCTGGTGGAGATGACAAGGAAACGGGTGCGCCCCAGTCTTGTTCAATCCATGTCAATTTCTTGCGAACACTGCGCCGGTACAGGTCGAATTCAAACGCCGGTAAGCGTTCTAACAGGAATTGAGCGTTTTCTGGGGAGGGCCGCCAATGGAAAGAAAGACACGAATCTTGTGGTCACTGTAAATCCTGTTGTGGCAAAATATCTTATGGAGGATGACGGAAAACGACTTGAGTATCTCACCACAAGAAGTGACAGACTTTCAGTCCATGTTCATGAGGATGAGAGGCTGCTTCAGGCGGAGTTCAAGGTGTTTTCTCTTGATTCGCATGAAGAGGTCACCGATTTGTATTCACCAGATTCAAGAACTTGACCTTGAAGGGTTGAATTAGTATAAGTCTGCGCAGTTCTGATAAGTAATTGGAATACGTATTATTGGCGTATTGGTGCTAATATAAATGGAGGTACAGTTTGTACGCGATCATAAAAACAGGTGGAACTCAGTTAAGAGTTGAGCCGGGCATGAAATTGATGGTTCCTCGCCTTACAGGCGAAGAGGGTGCTTCTCACGTTTTCGAGGAAGTGCTTCTTGTTGCAAAAGACGATAAAGTTGTTGTGGGACACCCGTTCATCGATGGTATCAAGGTTATGGCCAAGATCGTCGAGCAGTCCAAGGGGCCCAAGATTGTAATTTTCAAGCGCAAGAGACGCAAGGGATACCAGAGAAAAACAGGTCACAGACAGCACCAGACCTGGGTTCTTATTGAAAAGATCACAAAAGGCTAGAACTATGTCTCTTGTTCTTTCCGGCAGGAAATACGCCAGAGTTGTTAGAGCTTCACTGAGAGATCGTGTCAACGGGCTTGATGGATCGCCTCCGGGGCTTGCCGTAATTATGGTTGGTGATAATCCGGCCAGCAGGGTTTATGTTGGAGCAAAAGAAAAGGCTTGTAAGAAGGTCGGTTATAGCAGCAGGGTAATCTGCCTGCCTGCTGAAGTGACAGAAAAAGATATTCTGAGCCTTATTGATGAACTCAATGCTGATAATTCAGTTCATGGCATTCTGGTTCAGCTTCCTCTTCCCGATCACATTTCAGATGACAGGATAGCTTCAGCTGTACTGCCTGAAAAAGATGTTGACGGTTTTCACCCTGTTAATGTAGGAAGATTGTGGAGAGGTGAAGACGGTCTTTTCCCGTGTACTCCTTCTGGTATCGTGGAGCTTCTCCACCATCATGACATCGCCATGTCCGGCAAAAATGCCCTTATTGTGGGGAGGTCCAACATTGTTGGAAAACCCATGGCCGCTCTTCTTCTCAGGGAAAACTGTACAGTAACTGTCGCGCACAGTCGTACCGTTGATCTGAAGGAACAGTGTCTCAGGGCAGACATCCTTATTGTTGCCGTTGGCAGGGCGGAAATGATAAAAGGGGGCTGGGTTAAGCATGGTGCAGTCGTTGTGGATGTTGGAATGAACAGAAACAGTGACGGAAAACTGGTTGGAGATGTTGCTTACGACGAAGTTTCCAGCATCTGTTCCGCAATTACTCCGGTTCCCGGAGGCGTGGGACCGCTTACAATTGCTTTTCTTCTTGAAAATACTTTCAAAGCCAGAAGCAAGCTGCCGGTAAAATAAAATACCACTAATTTACCGGGAACAGGGGCAACAAAAAGCAGATTGCTCCTGTTTTTTCCTTGTAAGTGCTTGACGAGCCAATACTATTTATAGTATTTCTACGTGTACGATTAACTACAAATAGGAGTGGCTATGACTGTTTTTTCTATTTTGCTGCTGGCATTCTTTTCAACTGCTGATTATCCGGTTACCGAATCGATTGATCTGCTTACCCTTGAAGACTTGTCACTTATGGGTAATGAGGATCGGCAGAGCCTACTCAGGGAGTCAGACAGCCACTACATATCCATTTCCACAGACAATGTATCCGGTCCGTTATTAACCGGTTCTATTCCCGGTTCCCCCGGAGACCTTGTGCTCGTTGAAGTCTATCGATCTCTAACTCCATACGATCTTGCTGTTCTTGATCAAGCCGGGCTGTGGCCGGTTGGTTTTGCACCGGCTGAAAATAGCTTTGTGGCTGTCATTGGGGAAAATCCGGCTGTTGTTGCTCTCAGAGGTTCGGGATTTGCCAGAACCATTGCGAAATGGTCCTGGGAAGATGCAGTTCTTCCCGGAGATCGTCACTGGACCGGCGGATGGCTGGTAAGGATGGCACCAGGTTTTATCCCGCCGGGAGGCACTGCTATGTTGGATCAATGGTGGCTGGTTTCGACTCCAGTTGAGCAGGGCGCCCTTTCTGCAGTTCCCGACAGATCGCAAACCGCTTATTCTCACTCTCTCGATGCCCAGGCTGACGACAGCCGCCAGGTAACCGGATTACCGGATCTGTGGACCTACTACACCGGTCTGGGTGTGCGGGTTGGTGTTCTCGACACCGGTGTCTGGTCAGAGCATCCCGATCTGGCAGGTGCAGTGATTGTCGGGCCTGTTGATACTGATGGTCACGGAACCGCCGTTTGCGGTGTTATTGCTTCCAGAGGAGACGTTGATCTGGAGTGTGAATTTAACGGAAGCGGTGGCGCTCCGGATGTCCGGCTTTATGTGATTCGGAGACCGGAGTCAATGACTGCTGCTCAATTTGCCGGATTCTACACTGAGTTTTTCTCAAACGACTGCTTCATTCTTAACAACTCCTGGGGTTTTGACGGTTCAACTTCTTACGATGAATTCTGTCAGATCGTAGATACCCATGCAAGAAGCGGTGGAATTTCTATTTTCAGTTCCGGTAACAACCCGGCTCCGGGTGCGATTCCATCTCCGGCAATTTCAAGAAATGCAATTACCGTAGGAGCTGTTTCCTTCCTGCCGGATAATGGCGGCAATGTTTTTGTTGCCTCGTACAGCGGAAGAGGTCCTACGGCAGACGGGCGGCTTAAACCTGAGATACTTGCCCCTGGAGGGGAATATTTTGAGTCAACTATGCAGAACGGAGTTGCAACAACAAATGCACAGTATGGAGGCCAGTGGCTTGATGATCCGCTGAACCGGTGGCCCGGCGAACCTTCATATACCCGGTTTACAGGCACCAGCATGGCTGCAGCATTTGTCTCTGCTGCTCTGGCAATATGCGAGGAGAAGTACGGAGAGCTTTTCAATCCGGAGGATGCAATGGCCATAATAGCAGCCTGTGCAATTCCACTGAAGAGCAACACGGGGTCTCCTGAATCAGGTTATGCAACAGCTACCAGTGGTTATGGTCTCCTGGACGGATACCACCTTCCCGGAACCTATTTCTCGGAAGAAGTTGATAGGTTATTGTGGATAAATGGAGTTGTCGTGGAAGGAGCCGGATTCAGACAATGGACTTTGTATGTTCCCGCATACACAAGTTGGATATCTCTGGGTCTTGGATACTCGGATGTTCCTTCAGCATCCCCTGATATTCAGGTCGATCTTGATATAACTCTGATTTCACCCACCAGTGTGGAATACAATTATCAGCTTCCTTCCGGTGTTACTTCACAGAGTCCGATTGAAAGGATTGTGGTGGAGAGTCCTGAGCCGGGAGCATGGACTGTGCGAGTTTCCGGTATTTCCTGGGCAGATCCCGGCAATCCATCGGAGCAGCAGCAGTTCTCCATTGCAGTCTACCGCTTTGCCAGAGATCCGGAACTCACAATTTCTTTCCCCGTGGATACTACTATCTATGCCCCTCCCGGTGGTGAGTTGACAATCCCGGTTTCAGTGGTAAACAGCGGAGGGTATGTTGCAGTTGGCGCCTGGGCAACCCTCAATCCACCGGAAGAGTTTTCCGGAGATGTTAACATTCCTGCATTTCTGGGCAATCTGGTTTATAAAAGCTCTACTGCATCGGCAGAATTCAAACTGCAGTGCCCCAACCAGTCGGGAACCCATATCGTTGATGTGGTTGCCGGTGCCGGCAACAGAGGGCTTGATGATGCATCCAGCCAGTTCACCATTGTGCTGGCATATCCCGATCTCAGTGTGTCGATTGCTTCTCCTGACACACCTCCGCCGTTCGCTGTGGGCCAGAATGTTGGTTTCAGCGTAATTGTCAGTAACGATGGTGAGGGTCCGTCACCGGCAACTCAGCTCGCTTACTACATTACACATGATCCGGATACTCTTTTTCAGCCGGTTGTGCTTTTCGATGTTCCGCCACTTGAGAGCGGAGAAACAGCTTCATTCAAAGGGAGCTACAGGTTCACCTATTTTGATACGGGTAGCAGATACCAGATATCTGTGGTCGATCCCGATGGTCTTGTTATTGAGCATGACGAGACCAACAATTCATCCGTTTACGGTCCATTCAATGTAACCGGTGAATTTGCACCTCCTCAGAATCTTGTTGCTGAAAGCGGTAATGACGGTTTCATACCCCTGACCTGGGATCCTCCTGAGTCTACTGTTGATGGCAGGGGTATTTCATCTTACAGAATTTACAGATCCATTAGCCCTCTTGCTCCGGAACCTGATCATATTGCTGAATTCAGTACGGATACGGTTGCATGGGCTGATTCCCAGGTTGTTAACGGAATAGCTTATTACTACTGGGCAACATGTGTCTACACAGATCCCAATGGGGAGAGTGATTACGGCAACATGGCGTCTGCTACGGCTCAGGGTCCTACAGGATCCCTTGGAGGTATCCTTACAGATGTGTATACAGGAAGGAATCTGGCTGATATAGTCGTCTCTATTTTTGGCCTTGGAGTAACTGCTGCAACCGACAATACCGGTTATTACTATTTTGAGGAAGTTCCAGTGGGGTTTGTACCGCTGCAAGTTGATCAGGATCCTTATCTGGTTTTTTCTGATACCGCTTTGGTGGAAGAGAACCTCTACACTGAGTTTAATATAGGTCTTATCCGGGAATTCTCGCTTAGAATGACCGTAATACCAACGCCGTTCACTCCAAACGGTGATGGAATAAATGACACTGCTTCGTTTGTATGGCTGGCAGCGGAGGGCGCAACTATTAATCTGATAATTTTGAATATCGAAGGTGTTCCTGTGAGAAACATTGCAAGTTCTGAACCTGTGTGGGACGGACGTGATAATGTGGGAAGTGCAGTGCCATCGGGAATATATATTTTCCATGCAATGGCTCCTGCAGGGGAGGTGACGGGAACAGTATGCGTAGCAAGATAATAATTTTTGCAGTGATTCTTTTCCTGACCTCGATAGCTCATGCCGATGTTCTCAATCCCGGTGCACGGGCGATGGGGATGGCCGGAGCCTTCGTTGCACTTGCCGATGATGCCTGGGCTGCCTGGTGGAATCCTGCGGGTCTTCTCAGGTCCGGAAGGATGATGGTGGGAACGGAGTACACCAGTTTCTATCCGAATATGGATCTGAATTCCATTAACTATGGAGCATTGGGATATGTTCAGCCGATTACAAGATTCTCCGCCTTCGGTCTGGGTGCTGATATCCTCAACGCATCAGATCAGTGTACTCAGGGAGAGGGGCTTCTTGCCCTGGCATTCAGACCGGGGATATTCCCTGTTTCTTTCGGTTTTACCGGACGTTATATGTTCAGAGATTATGTGGATAACGAGTTTACCTCGTACGATCCTCTCTTTGCAGCCAACGGTCTTCGTGCAAAAGCTATTTCTGCGGATTTCGGCTTTCAGGCAGAACTTGGAAGAAGGGTCACTCTTGCAGGGGTGGCCAGAAACCTGATCTCACCCGATATGGGTATCGGCGAAGAGGATGTTCTACCAATTGAACTATCTCTTGGAGCAGCATTCTACCCAAGATTCATTACACCTGTTATTCAGGTCGACTGGTCAATGGATGATGTTGATGGAGAAAAAAACATTGACTTTGCATTCGGATTGGAAAAATGGTTTGGAACTGCTTCCACCTGGGGTTTCAGAGCAGGATACAGAGCCAGAACTCTTGGGAAAACATCCGAACTGTCTGCTGGCCTGTCAGCCAGGTATGAGGGGGCGCTTCCGCTTTCTTTTGACTATGCTTTTTCCCTTCCACTGAATGATCTTCAGTCAACATGGGGCAGACACAGAGGTGGTCTGACCTTCAGATTCGGTGGTACTGAGTGGCTGGAAAGCGAACCCAGGGTTCCTCTGCCTCCTCTGGTGGACAGAAGAATTTGGGAGACTGGAACAGATCTGTATGAGATCAGCCTCTGGGCGAACAGAGACGTTCAAAATGACTCACTCGTTGTAGCACAGTACGACCAGATACCCCTGAACAGCACGCTCAAACTTGATGACAAACAGGTTCTTTATGCGTATTTCCCTTCAAGAGCTACCTTTACCGAAGAAGACATCAGAGATCTTTCCGTTGGGTTCAGAATACCGAGATACTGGCTTGAGCAGAACAACCTGGAGTTGCGGCTGCTGCGACTTTTCCGGGTTGAGGAAGACAATTCCCTGGTAAGGATGCCTGCGGCAATCACTGATGAGGATGAGGGCTACTACTACTTCGAGGCCTCACTGGATCGCATCGGCGACTTTCTTATTTCCGCCAGACATGCGGAACTGGTTATGGTTGAACCGGAAACGATTTACGGCGCTGTCGACAGCGTTGATATCATTGAAGCAAGTCTGAGCTTCAGGGTAAGCAAGGTCTGGATGGACAGGAACAGAATTGACCCCGGAACTCTTGGATTAACAAGAGTCAGAGGTGGTATTCCGCTGGATGTGAATTGCAGACAGATGAATGAAGATTTGAATTATCTCTACTACGAAACTGATCCTGTCAATCTTTTCCAGTTCATGATTGTTGCCCGGGAACGGGAGGGATTGTCAATGTCAACCATCTATTTCGACAATGCCGTGGGTGGCATTCGAGACGATCAATATCCTGATCTGGACAGAGTTATTCAAACTTTGAAAAATAATCCGGGGGTTTTCGTCTCTGTTGAGGGCCATGCAGACAGTGATGGTACCTTTGGTTTTAACGACGGACTCTCCACAGAACGCGCACTGAATGTTGCCGCATACCTGGAGACTCAACTCAGTGATTACAACATTGAGATAGAGCCGATCTGGTTTGGTGAGCGAAGACCGGCAGCAGCCAATGACGATGAAGCGGGAAGGTCTCTGAACAGGCGTGTTGAAATCGTTATACTAAGAAGGTAGAAGAGTTTTCAGGGAGGATGGGAATAAGTGGGTGCTACATCAATAATTCTTCTTGTGGGAGTGTGTAGTTTCTGGGTTATTGTGGGAATAATGTTTGCCCTTTTCGGAAGAGCCAGAAAAGTTCTTGAAGATATGGAAAGAACTCTCGGTGAAATCAGGAATGACATTGCCCGGCTTACGCCAGTTTTATCAGATACACTTCAGGAGGTGGAAAAAACAGGTCAGGAGATGGGGCAGACTGCGTCAGAAATAAGGACTCTTACCAGGAGGATCAATTCCGGAAGTGCAGCATCTGTTGTGAGTGGAACAGTAAATTACCTCCCGGCAGCTTTGACGGTACTGAGAATGGTTAAGCCACTCTTCGAAAAAAGGAGGAGCAGGAAGTAATGAGAAGAGGTGCACTTTTTGTTCTGTTATCGCTTCTTCTGCTCATTTCTGTTTCCTGCAAACAGGATTCCGTTGGACCTGTTAACGGTGTACTGGTTGTTTACAGTGCTTCTCTTACTGAATTCATTGACACTGGTGGTATTCAGGATCTTCACCTCATTGTGGAAACGGTGGATCCTGAGGAAGTTTTCAGTTTCTCTTTTGCAGAAACATCTGAATTCCAGGGAACGCTCAAGGCAAGAAGGGTTATTCTTTTTCTTCTTGATCCATCTGAAACACATCAGATTCCAGCAGCACTGGAGCAGGGTGCAACCGATATTTACAGTGGTCATGATGTGTGGGCACTTGATCAACAGGTTTTTGCAGTTGTTATTGACCCCGAATCACCGGAGCTTCCATCAGGGCTTTCGGCTATGCTGGAGACAGCATACGACAACCAGATGCATAATTACATATATGAAAGTTTTGTCAGCACCAGTATGACTTCACCGGAAAGAATGGATAGTCTATCTTTGCTTGGTTTTACGCTGAATGTTCCCAAGTCTTTTGCAGTACGGATATGGACCCCGGAGGATGGGTTTCTTCAGTACCAGAGACAGCCTGATGATGAGTGTCTGCTTCTTTTCAGCATAAGAACAGTTACGACTGACGCTGAGCTTACCGATTCAAATGCTGTTCTCGCCAGGGAAGCCATGGCACGACTCTTCTTTTATGATGCTTCCGCTGACTCCGTTGATCGAGCCCGGATTACAGTCAAGCCGATTATTCAGAACGGGCTGTCGGGGTGGGAACTTACAGGAGTCTGGCGTAACCCGGAATACCTGAATGCCGGTTCTTTTACAACCAGGGTTCTTGACTCCGGTGGTGAATGGTATATTCTTGATATGCAAATTTATAATCCAGGTTATAAGAAGGAACCTTACCTGCGTGAGGGCTGGATCATCATGGATACATTCCGTAAGGAGTAAAAAGTGTCCCACATTGAAAGTGATATTCAGAATCTGTACCAGAAATGGCTTTCTGGAGCAACACCGGCGCTTTGTGTCAGATTAGCCGGTAAGCTTCGCTATTCAGAAAGGAATGCCGAGGCGCTGGAAGTGGCCAGAAAAGGGCTTAGCCGCTGGTCGGACAATATTTCGGTTAATGTTATTTTTGGAAGGTGTGCTCTCGACGAGAAGTTGACAGATGAAGCCCTTGAAGTATTTGAGAAGGTTATTTCGATAGACCCTCTCAACTTAATCGCTATAAGAAGTCTTGCAGAGATTCATTATGGGAATCTGAACTGGAACCGTTCTATTGAGCTGTTTGAGGAATATCTTTTTGAGTATCCCGGTGATCCTGAAATCGAGGAAATGCTGAAAAATGCCCGGGAAAAGAAGAAAGAAGCTGCACGGGAAGCAAGGGTTACCGGACAGGATGTTACTTATCCGGAAACAGGCCGTATGGCTTCCATACTTGCTGCACAGAAGAAAACAGAAGAAAACTTTAATGGGAAGAAACCACAGGATGCATCCCCGAATTCAACCGGGCAAGTAGAACACCAGAGCAGAGCTCCCAGAAGTCTGTTCAACCTGTTTTCTTCTGAAGAGTGTGAGGAGCTGGGGCTGTCGGCGTACGAGAAATGATCGACATAGCCATCTTCAACGGACCAAACCTGAATTCACTTGGAATTCGTGAGCCGATGGTTTACGGCGGAACTTCTGCTGCGAAACTTGAATCCATGCTTGTTTCATGGGGTATTGAGGCCGGGTTTCGTGTTGTCTTCCAGCAGTTTGATCAGGAAGGGCAGTTGGTAACGGCTATTCAAACGGCTTCTGAAGGTTGTCAGGCGCTTATCATCAATCCTGGTGGTTTTTCACATACATCCGTTGCTGTGCTGGATGCGATGCGAGCTTTCAACGGTCCGGTGGTGGAAGTCCACATCTCTCAGATACACAAAAGGGAACCATACAGACACAGAATGCTCACCGCCGGGGGCGCTGATGTCGTTATCTCCGGTGCTGGTGTTCACGGATATTTATCGGCAATTGAAACAGTAAAAGAACTGCTGCGGAGGTAATCAATTAATGGCAACATCCAATGATTTCAGAAGAGGCATGGTTCTGGATATAGATGGTAAGTACTATCAGATAACAGAGTTTCAGCACGTAAATCCAGGTAAAGGCGCAGCCTTTGTCAGATCAAAGATGAAAGATGTTATCCAGGGAAAAGTGATAGAGAAAACGTGGCGTGCAGGAGAGAGAGTTACAGAAGTCAGGCTTGAAAGAAGAGTTTATCAGCTATTGTATCACACAGATGATTTGTATACTGTTATGGATCCCGGAACCTATGAGCAGATTGATCTATCGGGAGAGCTGGTTGGCAATGCAGCTGATTTCCTTATCGACAACTGTCAGGTCGATGTACTTTCTGTAGGAGACAAACCTATTATGGTGGAAGCTCCCAATTCCGTAGAGCTTCTTATCACAAAGTCTGATCCCGGTTTGAAGGGAGATACAGCAACAGGGGGAACCAAACCGGCCACTCTGGAAACCGGTGTTGTTGTTCAGGTTCCTCTGTTTGTAAAAGAGGGTGAGAAGATCAGAGTTGATACCAGAACCGGTCAGTACATGGAACGGGTTAAATAAAATATTACTACAGACTGTAGTACAGTGACTCGATGTATTTATCCTGCCAGGCTCTGGATCTCCATATCTGTCCACGGGGAAACTCCAGAAATATGGCCAGAGCAACCTTTCTTCCGCTTTGGGTGGTGAGGATACCGGTAATAGTACATGTATCGTTAAGGGACCCGGTCTTTCCCCTGAAAGCCCCGGTTGGTAAAGCACACATTCGTTTTGAAAGTGTACCATCAGTGCCGTTTACAGGAAAAGATGCCAGGAACTCCGGTCCGAATTCAAGCGATCCTGCTCCTGCGGCGAATACGGCAACAAGTTGCCTTGGAGTAAGAAGATTCAACCTCGAGAGGCCCGATCCGTCCGCAAGTTGCCAGCCATGTGCATCAGGGGCCAGGCTGTCAAGAAGAGCACCTGCGATATCGCATCCTGCTCTTGTTGAGCCTGGTTCTCCTGTTGTTTCAATAGCAACAGTTCTCAGTATTTGTTCCGCTACAATGTTTCTGCTCCACTTGTTCATTGAGCCCAGGATCATCCACAGCGGGTCAGAGTACATCACTGCTGTGGTGGTGAGCAGTGAATAATCTGCTTCTCTGATTCCAGAGTAACTGGCGTTGACACCCCAATGATTAAGCTCGTTCTGCAGAACCTGTGCAAGTTCTCCCGGTGCTCCTGCAAATGGCTTATACAGGATTTCCCTGGTTTCTCCTTGGATTGTTCCGGATATTGCTATTTCAGGTTCACCGGTTTCCCAGTTACCACCTGCAGCTGTTAATGCCGTATGCTGCCCTGTTGTGAGATTGTCACTGAATATCCTCAGTCCCGGCAGTGGAGGGTAGGTGAATAGCCTGACAGTTCCGTTTACCGATGCAACAACGATCTCCAGCACATTGTCTCCGATACACAGGGGTTCAACCGGCGGACAGTAAGTTCTGTTCCAGTCGGCGCTATCCCAACCCGGCAGATGTGATTCCCCTGTCAATGCAGAGGGGTCCAGAAAAAGATCCCAGTCTGCTCTGTGCGGGAGAATAGCAGCAGTCTCCATTGCTGCTCTGGTCACATCTTCTATTGACAGTAATGGAGCTCCAGACCCTACCAGAAAGATGCTGTTTGCAAGAGTATCAACCTGAATAGTGGTGTGGTAAACATGAGCTGATCCAAGTGTGTTCAGAGCGGTTAGTGTGGTAACAGCCTTAACTGTGCTGGCAGGTCTGAAAGGATTATCAGCATTAATGCTGACCAGAACATCTCCTGAATCAATATCAACAGCAAAAATCCCGGACTCCCAGGAAGATGGAGTGCCGGGTTCCGGTTGCAGTGCAAGAGCAAAGGGAAAGAGTACATAGATAAAAAAGGACATTTCACCTCCTGTTGACATTTAGACTTGAAAGGGTAACAATACTGCCATCAGTTGTTCTTGTAAAACAGGTAATATAACCCGAGAATGGAGTTCGTTTTTGAAGAAAAAAACTATGCTGTTCCTGGCTGTTGCTGTAATCATGTTTTCAGCATGTGGCCAGAATTTTAAAGATGGTGCCGATGGTTCTGTTATTGCCGTTGGA
Source organism: Candidatus Sabulitectum sp. (assembly GCA_023139045.1). Classification (GTDB taxonomy): domain Bacteria; phylum Fermentibacterota; class Fermentibacteria; order Fermentibacterales; family JCC-6; genus Sabulitectum. Next base: position 5,406 of record JAGLOJ010000017.1, on the reverse strand, counting down.
GAAAGATCTGTTTATCCGGAAAACATAAGTGAGTCATTCGAGAGGTATCGCGGAGATTCGATTTCCGTGTGCGTATTAAGAGACAACATAGTTGCCAGAGAATTATTCATTGCACATGCTGTTGATCTCGGGCTTGAGAATGACAAGGAAGTTGTGAGGTTGACCCACGAAAGATCCAGAGAACTTCTTCAGGCCCAGTGGCATTCCCACTTCCTGGATCAGGTGGAGCTTGGCAATGAAGTTGTAAGAGATTTCTGGGAAAGGATGGGCACTGGCGTTTCCTATACCAGTTTTTACCACGAGGACAGTCTTCTCATAGACAGTGTTTTCACGATGATTAGAGATGGTGAACATCTTTCGAAATTCTCAGGTGAAATTGGTATGGATGAGATGATGCGGCGTAGCCGGGGGCAAATTCATCTGAGTGAGAGAAATTTCGCCAACATCATGGACTTTGAGCACCTTGTTGCAGCTGAAAATGGAGACATTATTGGTCCATTTCCAGCAGCATCGGGTTGGCGTATACTACAGATCGATTCGATGTGGACATACACAACAGAACCATTCGAAAGTGACTCTCAGCGCCTTGCTCCCATGTTGCTTGCAAGAGCCAGAGAGGGAAGAAAGATATTCCTTGAAGATAGTCTGAAAACAGCTTTTGATATACAAGTCGATATGGATGTATTGAATCTTATGGCGGAGAACTCGGATGCTCAAGGTGTGTTGTTCGGCATTTTTCAGCCGGAGGAGGAGGATCTCGTTGCCGTAAGCTGGAATGGTGGATCAAGAACTTTATACTCTGTTACAGAGAATATAGTAGGCCTACCCAGCTTTTTTCCCAAGGAGACCGGTGATGTTTCCTGGCTTGCTGATTATGCCAGAACACTGGTGCTTTTTGACATTCAGATGGAGGGGGCAATACTGCTCGGTCTCGATACCATCCCCAGTGTAGCACGAAGGATAGACGCAAAACATTGGGAAGCTGTTCTGGATAAGTACTACGATACGGTAATCTCTGTGAGAATTGTTGTGGATTCAGTTCTCTTGAACGAGGTTTACCTGGACATCCGGGATGATTACCCGATCGAGGAAACCCGTGTTTTTCATGTGCTTTTTCTGGAGGATTCAGGCAGGCTTGAAATTGCTGAAGGAATCATGGCTTCCGGTGGCGATATTCTGGCGGCTATTGATCAGTTTGAAATATTTCCACCGATACTTGCCGAGGGCGAGGAGACAATTACCTTGCCGTTGAAAGCCAGCATGGTTCCGGAGAATGACAGAGATGTTCTTTTCAATCTGATTCCAGGTGAAGAGACAATTATTGCTCTATCTGATTCAACTTCGCTTTGGCTCCGCCTTGATAAAATCAATGAAGAGCATATTGCATTATTTGATGATATTAGGGAAAGAATCGTTTCTGAGACTGAACAAAAACTGGAAACAGAGGTAATAGAATCACTTATTGATAGCTTGTCTGGTGAATTTCATTTGTATATAGATGAAGAGTATTTTAGAGACTTTTACATTTCCCTGGAAGTCGATTCAATCTCAACCGCAAACGATTCAATGGAGGTTATCTGATGCGCTGTAGAAATTGTGGCCACGACAACCACCGAAATACCGGAAAGTGTGACAACTGTGGATTCGGGCTTGAGCCACAAACAGACCCGGTGAAGGATCAGAGAGCTGCTTTGCAGAAAACCGTTGATGATGGGATAAGCGGTAACGGGAAAGCTCCCGAGCTCATTTCTCCCCACAAGGGGAAGTCCGGTCTTATCGGTTTGATGATATTCCTCATTGGAGCGGCAGGAGCCATTTTCATTGTCAGCAGTTTTGATCGGGCGGAGTACGAGCCTGAGGTGGAAATGGCACATGAAGTGGTTGAGGTGGAAATCCCGATTGACTCCCTGCCAATTCTCCTGGGTACTGATATAGTGTATGTATTTAACGCTGAAGGCACATCAGCTTCACCCAGAACCAATGTGGATCTTTCCCTGATCCCTGAGGGTACAGGGGTATCTTTCCTGGGCAGTGGCTCAATGTCTATTCAACCGGTTGTAAACTACATGTTGCAGAAAATCAACAGTAATGATTTCAGATCACTTGTTCCAGATTCTTTATTCGCATGGAGTGACTCCACTGAAACTGACTATATGGCTGTGGCAATTCTTCCTCTGTTGGATGATTCTGCCGAGGTTCAGCCTGTTGAATTGAAAATTCTTTTCACAGATCAGTGGTTCAGATGCATTATCGAGGAATTCAACAAGGATATTGTTGAACCTTCCAGCGGCTACGCCTTTGATGAAAGGGTGTTCAATCGCGGGATGAATCAGGCAGCGCGAACCATAAGCAGAAGAAACACCGATGAAAGACCGGTACATGTTACTCTGCTTTTTCCATCAGAGTCCACATTCGGTGAGGCGATGGAAATTGCTGAGAGCGTTTCTGCCAAACTGGATACTCTCGGCTATGAAGGTTTCAACATCAAATGGGTAAATGTTACCAACTAGGTTCACTGCTTCCCTGGAGAGTTTGAAACTCTCCAGGGAAGATAAAAATGCTTTTGTCAATAGATTTGCGGGAACCATCAAATTCCCAACGGTTTCAGCTCCAGAGAGTTTTTCTCTGGAGCCTTTTCACAGGATGCGTGACTACTCTTTGTGCGTATGGGGTGAAGTCTTTTCCACACTTGAAATGGAACTCCACGGTGGTGCATCAATCCTGCTTAAATGGGCCGGTGATCCATCACTTGAACCGGTTATGCTTGCCGCGCACCAGGATGTTGTTCCTGCAGGTGAAAAAGGTAACTGGTCTCACGATCCCTACGGAGGAGAGGTCTTCCGGGACAGGGTGTGGGGCAGAGGAACCATTGATTATAAATGCGGATACGCTGGAATGCTTGAGGCTGTTTCTCTTCTTCTTGCAAGGGGTTTTAAGCCCCGGCGTACTGTACTTTTCGCTTTTGGCCATGACGAGGAGGTTGGTGGTCTTTCCGGTGCAAAAGTAATCACAGAGAGCCTTAAAACCAGTGGTATTTTATGCAGCAGCGTTCTGGATGAAGGTGGATACCTGTATTCTGATCCGGATGGAGGTGTTACTGCAGAGTTAGCAATTGCAGAGAAGGGATATGCTTCCTTTCGACTGGTAGCTGATGCTGTTCAGGGACATTCCTCGGTACCGCCGGACAAAACTGCAATTGGGATTCTCGCCAGAGGTATTGTGGCTCTGGAAAACAGCTTCATGCCTTTGCCCGATGTACCGGGTGAGATACGCTCTTCTCCATGGCTTCAGACCACAGTAGCTCCAACTATTCTTTCCAGTGGATGCAAGGAGAATGTTCTTCCAGGAAAAGCAGAGGTTATCATCAACACCAGACCATCGCCAGGAAGTTCAGTTGCCGAGGTTCTTAATTATGTTTTGAGTGTTGTAGAGCCCTTTGGTATTGCTGTTGAGCTTCTCGATAATGCAAGTATCTCAGAGCCGTCAGCCGTATCCAGCACCCGCACCCTGGACTTCAAGGCTCTCAAGACCTCGATTCTCCGAATTGTCCCCCCGGGGACAGGATTCAGATGCGGAGTTTTTCCAGCTGCTACCGATTCAAGAAGATATTCAATGGTCGCAAAAAATACATACCGATTCCTTCCAGTTCACCTGGATCAGAGGGGAATTGGAGCTCTTCATTCTGTAGATGAGAGCATTTCCATCTCAGACTATTTAAGGTGTGTGGAGTTCTATGCTGAGTACATCTCAAGGGTCTCCTCGAAAGGCTGAACACATACAGCGTACTGCTGTGGTTGGGCTGATTATTAATGTTTTGCTTACTGCATTGAAAGGATATGCAGGAGTTGTAGCCGGAAGCAGAGCTCTTGTGGCAGATGCTGTACACGGTCTTTCTGACCTGACCACAGATGTGGCAGTAATAGTTGGAGCCAAATACTGGTGCAAACCTCCTGACGATACGCATCCCATGGGACACAAAGGTATTGAAACAGTTATCAGCCTTTTTATCGGCCTTATGCTTCTTCTCACCGGCGTTGGGATAGCAATTGATTCTCTGAATGCTCTCGGCAGTGATACAACATCGGTAAGGCCCGGTCTGTTTGCCATTGCCGCTGCCGCTATATCACTTGTTTCCAAAGAAATACTTTTTCGCTGGACTCTGAAAAAAGCAGGGGAAACAGGATCCGGTGCCCTTGCTGCCAACGCCTGGCATCATAGATCAGACGCGTTAAGTTCAATTCCGGTTCTCATTGCTGTGAGCGCGTCAATGCTATGCAGATCCCTGATGTTTCTGGACAGTATCGGCGGCGTTGTTGTCTCGATTTTCATCATAAAGGCTGGATGGAAAGTGTTGCAACCAGTTATTGGTGAAGTAATTAATTCAGCGCCTCCTGTGGAAGTTGTTGATAAGATGATGAATGCCGCCAGAGGGGTCGCGGGGGTTATCAGTATTCACAGATTCAGGGCCAGGATGCAGGGTGGAGGAATTTATGTTGATCTTCATCTGCAGGTTAGAGGAGACAGCACTGTACAGCAGGGGTACATCATCGGCAAGCAGGTAGAGGACAGTGTTATGGACTGTGATTCATCGGTAAGGGATGTAATTGCTCGAATAGAACCGTTTTCCCCGTGCGGCGACGCCGATAGGTGCCGCAGTCTCGGAATACAGGGGTATTTACAGAAGAGAAAATAATGAATATGTTGCTTCATCGGGGGGGGAAGAGGGAGTTGATATGGAGTTTAAAATTTGCAGTAGTGCTTTTACTAATGGAGGGTATCTGCCAGGCTGGTATACGTCATCAGGTCTTAATGCATCTCCTCCATTCGGATGGGCAGAAGAGCCTGAGGGTACTGAAAGCCTGGCTCTGATATGTTTTTCATCCAGAGGCAAAGTGCTCTGGGTCTTATGGAATATTCCGAACGAGAAGAAAACTATTTACGGACGATTGCCTGCAGAGGAACTTCTTCCCGGCGGGATGCGACAGGGCATAAATGACCTTCTTGGCACCGGATGGACTGGTCCCGCAGAGAAACTTCCAGACCTTTCGCTGACCTTCACATTGTATGCTCTTGATCAGAGTCTGGATATTTCTGACGAGGACGTTACTGCCTCTGTGCTCGAATCAGCCATGGAAGAACACATACTGGGAGAAGCAACAGTAACCTGCATGTACTCCCGGGAGTGTATCTGACATGTGAGCGTTATCAGCCAGCTGTCGGGTTTTGTGCTGATGTTTTTGTTTCTGGATGTTCGCCCTGGAAACCTTTTTTCATAATCATCTATATTTGTATGATAAAGAAAGGAGGTTCCCTTGATCTACCTCGACAATGCTTCCACTTCCTGGCCGAAACCTGATTCTGTTGTTGAAGCAGTTTCCAGTTACATAAGAAACGTTGGAGCCAGTC
>JAGLOJ010000169.1 GCA_023139045.1 Candidatus Sabulitectum sp. | reverse complement strand
TTATCCATAATGCTATACATTTGGGCACACATCTAGCGCATTTCAAGGCGCATGGCCTATTATATACCTAGCCAGTGCGTATAAAAAACATAGCAACCGACTCCACATCTTGTAGTTACAGAGAGGACAACCGGATTTTGCGGTAATAGAAAACGCCAGCTAAAGAAATGCTCGAACATCCGGAGCTCTAACCATATACACATATTGTTGATGAGTCGCCTATGGATTTTGCATCGGAAAGTGAAAATGACACAGTTCGGTCTCATTCATTTTCGATGTGAAATAACAGTTAATACGAAAGACTGAATTTCAGATTCATCAAAACACAATAATCATCACCGTCCGAGATACACTTGTAAGTTCAGATCTCCTTATATGTTAAGCTTAACATATAAGGAGATCTGAACTTAGGAAGCGCCGAATACGGAACCGTACGTTCGGCGCTGTGGGAGGCGGCAGTGTGAAACTACCGCCTACCCGATTTCAGAGTACTGTTCGGTTTGACCGGACTGAACATGTTCATCGTATTGCCAGGTGAGACAGTCGCTAAACACTTCTTCACGCTGTTTCACTGCGATGAGTTGGTTTTTGTACATGTCGGGGCAACAATGAATTGACCTGTGACGTCATCGGGTCAACCTAACGATCTGAGTATCCGAGATAGGTTCTTCAGTATCCCTTATTATTCTTAAAACATTCTGTATTGAGCTTCTGCGATAAAAGCTCTTTATATAAATGCATAATTTTTTGCGCTGATACCAATGAATCACCTAGTGCTGTTGTTAACAGATAATTACTCTCTCCCATTGATTTTCTTAGTAGATCATCGTCTAAAAGCCGTCTCAATGCTTCACAAAGTCTTTTCACATCCCCAGGCGGCACTAAGAAGCCCGTTTTCCCGTCCTCAACACATTCCTCAATACCTTCTATCCGCGAGGCAACTACTGGCTTTTTCATTGCACCAGCTTCAAGGATAGTACGCGAGAAGTGTGGCTTGATATAGGGGACACAAACCACGTCGGCCGCTGCAATCCACAATTCTATATTTCGGGCATATGCTCCCCCGAGCATCCTTCTTCGCAGTATATCGGCATTGCCTAACTCATATAATTGTTTTTGCCCACGGTACCGACCAAGAGTAAGTGCTGCGACCCTTCTAATGCTGTTGATTTCAGGATGTGGACTCTCGGGAGGTATATATCCCGGCGTTAGACACCACAGATCTCGTCTTGTGATGACAATCTTTTTCATAGCTTCTATGAATTGTACATATCCCTTAATGCGTGCTCCCGCAGAAACGGTCATCAAAACGACTTTCGCTCCGACCGGCACGCCTAAGCGTTTTCGTGCCACACTTTTTGCTATTTGCCAATCGAACTTAAACAGTGGTACAGGGTTATAAATCACCGTGCCTTTGCCATCTGGAAGGTTCAACTTTGACAAATTGGCACGACAAATGACAATTACTTTGTCTGCGTACTTTACTAGGTGCCAGCGCAACCACGCCCGGCGTACTCCCATGATTCCGCTCAGTACGGATTCGCGGACATGAACTACAACAGGAATACCGGAACTCTTCACTGCACACGCATAGGGTGCAAGCGTAAGAGAATTGAAATGCACCATATCCGGCTTAACTGTGTTCAACAACGCTTTCAGCTCCAACTTAGCCAGCGAATAATGCCTGAACCAACACCATATCCCTTGCAACCCACTCTTGCGAAAAAGATTATAGTCACCACCAGTCGTATGTCTAAACATGGGCAGATCGCAAGAACATGTTTTGAAACCTTTGTCAGTAAAACTAGCCTCTACCGCATCTTGAAAACATTTGGTACTTGCGCAAACAACTACCTCATACTGACTTTGATCCAAGGCTTCCAGAAGGTAGAAAAGGCTGTCGAAGGATCCACCTTTAGTACCCGCGTGATGAATAAACATAATTCGCTTCATAGTTTAGCCATCCTCTAGTAATAATACGATCAGAATGTTATCCTCCCACAACAATTCCATTACTGTCAATCCAAGAAATTAACACCAACATAGTCCAAAGGGTACGGTGATTGCTTGGTTCATCAATTCCTCCTTGACAATTCCTCAGAAATGCCTCTGTAAAAATCGATCGCGCTGTTTTGCCATCAAGCGCAGTTTGCAAGCGGGGGCGTAGCTCATGACGGAGCCACCAGCCCAAAGGTAAAGTAAACCCAGTTTTCGGTCGTGTCAGTAGAGAAGGTGGTAACATGTCTGCAACGGAATCTTTCAATATTGCTTTCTGACGGGAACCCTGTAACTTAAAATGCGAGGGGAGCGCAAGAGAATGCTCAACCAAGCGATGGTCCAGCATCATTGGGCGTACTTCAATACCATGCCCCATGCTCATCGCATCGGCATCGCGCAATAGCGTATTAAGCAAGTAATGCCTACACTCAACCAAGCTGGTCTGCGCTACCGAGTCCTCAATTTGCCCTAATACAGATCCAATATATACCTCCAGAAAGCCAGGCGTAAACGATTTTATCAATTCTTCACGTAAAGCATACACGATGTCATCGTCAGTCAAGCCTCTTCTCAACCGTGCATAACGCTCCGTGAGTGCTAGTCGGCGCATGGCAGAGACTCGAACAGAAGGCATCGTGAACCGGTTTGGTCGTATACTGTGAAGCATCGTCGACAATCGTTCTCTCAACCCAGCCGTAGGCGAAGCGGCGTTGCGTAGAAGTGCAAAATGACCATATCCAGCGAACAGCTCATCACCGCCCAGCCCTGAAAGCGCCACCTTGACAGTCGCACCAGCTGCCCGACTTACCAAGAAAGTATTTGTTCCATCGAAGCTGGGCTGATCTATAGTGCTAACCAGATCGTCAAAGGCTGCTTCAATGTCTCTACCGGTGACCACAATCTCAGTATGGTCGCAACCGATATAGCTGGCGGCCAGTCGTGCATCATCCAGTTCATGCCGCATTCCCCCCGTCTCCTCAAACCCGATAGAAAAGCTTTTTACCGGAGAATGCATGTGGCGCGACATCAAGGCTGTAATGGCAGTCGAATCAACCCCTCCACTCAGAAAACTGCCAACCGGTACATCTGCTATCAAGTTGTAACGACAGGCTTCGTCGAGAAGATCGCGAATCAAGCGTACCGCATCAGTATATGAATATCTAGCCAGCGTCGGCTGCAAGGCAGTAACCGCCCCAGTCAAATCCCAATAGCGAATGCTTTCCCTAAGGGATCCGGGGCCAACGAGCAGGCAGGTGCCAGGATCAAGACTGTGGACGCTGCGGATCATGGTGCCAGGCTGACAGACAGAGCCAGTAGCCAGAAGATCGAAAATTCCATTTGGTTCAATAATTGGTTCTACAAATCCTGATTCTTTTATTGCTTTAAGAGTTGAGCCAAAAACAAATCCTGCTTTCGCCTCTGCCCAAAGCAAAGGCTTAATACCCATGCGGTCACGGCACAGCGCTAAGCTTCGGTTCAATACGTCCCATATTGCGAACGCGAACATGCCGCGTAGACGATCGAGTACGCCATGACCCCACCGTGCCCAGCCAGCCAGGATAACTTCGGTGTCGGTGTGTGTCGCAAAAATTGCACCGCCTCCCTCAAGTTCACGCCGAAGTTCCTGATAATTGTAGATTTCGCCGTTGAAAGTGATCCAGAATCTCTTGTCGCCATATGTCATGGGTTGATACCCGGCGCACGACAAATCAATAATGGAGAGGCGAGTATGTGCGAGCCCAATACCCGCATCAGCATCCTGCCAGATCCCATGCCCGTCCGGTCCTCGGCGCGCCATCGCTGCCGCCATTCTGGACAACCGAATCTCTGTATCCTCACACGCTCCGTATATGCCAGCTATTCCACACATCTTATTCTTCCCTTGTCAATCTTAAATAATCAGTCCAACTCAAACAGCTTGCTCACATTATACACAAACTCTTTTTTCGAGAAGCAACTCTCGGCTAACAGGCGACCTTGACGACCCATCTCATCAGCACGAACTGGATCTGATAGTATTTCTGCAATAGCACTGCCAATTGCTTCAGGGCACAGGGGGTCAACCAATAGCCCAGTTTTCCCCGGGATAATCGTTTCAGGAGCCCCCCCGTCAGTACTAGCAAGCACAGGCCGACCACAAGCAGCCGCTTCTACATACACAATCCCGAATCCTTCGCCTGTCCAATAACCGATCTCGCGTCGTTCGACATAGCTTGGCATACAGAAGAGTCCACAATGTTGATAAGCCTCAACCAATTCATCGCTTGAAACACGACCAGAAAATGAAATTCGCTCAGACAATCCTAGCTGTTTAGCAACCGTTTCCAGTCGAGGCTGGTCGTCGCCCGATCCCACTACACGAACAGTAACAAAACGTCCCAATAGTTTTTCAGCAATTGGAATACTCTCAAATAGAACTTGATGACCTTTATAGCCTTCGCTAACAGCCATTCTCCCGCAAATCAATATCTCATTTCTCCGTATTCGCTCAGGGGTCAGCGTCGGTATGAACATCTCCGTATCAGCGGCGCAAGGGACGATGCTGATTGGACAAATCAACCCTGTAGTATAAACTTGTTCAGCAGTAAATGAACTGATTGAGATCACCCTGTCCAATTTATTTAGGAAGGTAATCCATCGAATCGCTTGCGAGCCCCACACATCAATTCCGTAAATCCAAGCCCAGCGTTTGTACATCGCTGCCCGCGGAAGAGAGTCGAGTAATGGTAATAGATGAGCATGCCCAAAGATAAGCAAATCGCCTTTTGCCAAAGTGCGATGGATATGCCAAGCAATAACAACCTTCCACAGATAACGTTTCCATAAATATTGACAATATCGATTTCGCGGGCAGAAACTGGTCACATCAAAGCCTTGTGAGTCATGGTCATCGTCCGTTCCAAACACGGAAAACACTTTCACTCGCCATCCCAAGGATTGAAAGGCCAAGGCAATATCCTGGTTAACGGCTTCCAGACCGCCTATTTTTCTCCAGATGAGGACTAACAGAACAACAGTTTTTTGTTGCGTGCCAGTTATTGCAGCATTCATAATGTTTTTAATATTTGTGTCATAGTTATTTCTCATATTGGCTTGTAAAGAAATGTGCGTATTACTCCTGGATCTATGTTCTTTCCTAGCCCACAACCGAGAGCCTCTAATGCTTTTATTAATGTTTGCTTAGGCAAGTCAAAAGGAGGCTTGGAAAGATAAACCCCGGAGTTTTTGTATACCCGAACGCCCCCACCCATGCACTGATCAATATTCGGTATAATACTGCTGTTATCTGTCGGGTAGTGCTTTGTAATAAAGACCCACTTACATCTTTTAAGTTTTGGGAGAATGGAGCAAATCTGCCCGTTAGACAAGTGTTGTAGTACCTGCCGAAGAAAAACTACCTCCCCATTTGGCAATTCGTCATTCACTATATTTAACTGCTGAAATTGTGGGGTAGAATTACCATACTTCTCTGAATTCTTGCTTATTAGCGGCTCTACAATATCGATGCCTTTGTAAATGGAGCACAGCGACAGTAGTCGCTCACCTACACGGAAATCGCCGCAACCAAGGTCAACAAAAGTTAAACCGAAAAAAAACTCGCTTTCTGCCATTTTCCTAACCATGTTGATATATGTAGAACCAATCTGCTGATTAGCTGTCCCATCTCCTGAACAGAAATCTCCTCTGGCTCCGCCCCATAGGTTCCCTTTATAAATTTCCGTAGATATTTGTTCGGCAGTTCGGTCGCGTTTCAGAATTTCTTCTCTGAGTTGCCTTAACCTTTTGCAACACGCAATAAAATGAACAGGGATAGCTTTTCTTACAAGCGACTTCAAAATACTCATTTCCCGACAAGAACCTTTCTTTTTTGCATTGCTTTAACTTGGCATAAGATTCATGATGAGTAAAAACACTTTACAACTATTTTAATATGTTTTATCACATGTCATCTTTTCCGCAACACAATACCAGTCTCCAACCGTACGGTTTTCAAACAACCCAATTTTTATCAAGGTTTTACATTGAATCACAATTATTCGTGCCGCAAGATTTGCAAGTTTATTATTCCTAGCTAGGGCGCGTGCAAAATATGATAATCCATTAACATAATTTGGCCGAATACTCAAAACATTGAAGCCATTGTTAACGAGTATGGTATCTAACTGTTCCCCCGAATACTCACGCTGATGGGTCTTATCTTTGTGGTGTATATGAGTCAGCCCGAATCCCGCAATTTGCTCATCGTCTGCATTAGGCACTGAGAGGAAAAGATGATTATTGCACACTCGCCAAATGTTCTGCAAGAATTTACCATCATCGCTCAGATGCTCCATTATATCGAACGCAAGCACATGATCGAATTTATTATCCGCAAAGTCCAGATCATTGGCATCCATGATTTTAAATGGGAGATGCCGTGCTCGCTCATCTCGACGATCCACCAAATCTACCTGGAGCACATCACAACCCCTGGATTCGAGATGAACTCCGTACAAACCGTTTCCGCATCCAATGTCTAAAACTTTGCCGAGAATAATGAAATCATCAAGAAGCCGCAACTTCCCTCTGCTAACGCCTGAGGCCTGGAGCGAGAGCTGGGATGCTGACTGCGAAGGCATGATACTCACAGGCGGCCTAACCGTAAAAATATACTATGCTGAAAACTGCAGCATTGTTCTTTCACAGTTAATGCCCCACCAATCTGCGCAGTCGAGACTGAAATCGAGAAAAGAGATTTCTCTTACAATAGAGCTTTGAATGAACTAAAAGTAGAAGTGTGTCATATGCATGATCAGGATATACATATCGTTCATGCGTTAATGGAAAGCGAATTGGCTGAACAGGAACTCGATAACGAGCGCCTGTAATATCATTGGTTCCATGAGTGGCGTCCGGGCCAAAACCAATATTCTCAACCATGCTATAGCGAGGGACGACCGAAAGACCTCTATTAGTAGTCATTGAAAATGCCCATTGGTAATCCCATGTAGTGCTCTCACCAGCGTATGCGCGGTCCCAAATAGCCACTCTCTCTGGTGAGAATGGATAGTATTTGTGAAATCCACGCCCCTTAAAATAAGGCCAACTCGACATAGTGAGGTCGAAGTGGTCCCATGCTCGTTTCCATGTCGCCCAACCCCACTGCCAGCCGAATTGACTGAAGAAATAGTCATAACCAGGATCGTATTGTCCGCTCGCCAGATTGTAGCCGGCAATTTGCATCACACTCGTTGTGTTTCGATACCTGTCAAGCATTTCACCGCAAAAACGGAAGAAGGTCGGATCTGGTAAACAATCATCTTCAAGAATAATACCCTCGCCGGCTTGTTCCATGAACCAGGTGATGGCCTGGCTCACCGCAGGGCCACACCCCAGATTCGTGTCACGAAAAAGCGTTTTTACATTTACACACCAGTCAATTCGCCCAACCATATCGTGGATAGCCTTTATTCTCGCAATATCATCGTCGCGGCCAGGCCGCGGTCCGTCGCAAGCGATGCATAACAAAGAAGGGCGTGCTTCTTTGATCCTTTCAAGAACCTTGCCTGCTTTGTCAGGTCTGTTAAAGGTGATCAGTAGCACAGGTGGTGTATTGGCATCGTAGTGAGGTTTATTGTTTGTCATGTTATGTTTTCCGGCCCGCCTTTCGCGAAGGTGATATTGCTGAATCGAAGATACGAGCTTCCATCGTAAACTGTCGAGCGGGTATCTACAAAAAATAAAGCGCTGGGCGTACGTGCGAAAGCTCTGTATGCATGTTGCTTCATGAAAATAGCTACCTCTAAATTCTCGACATCATCTAAAGTCGAGGCTATGGTTTCTTCAATTAGCACGATTCGTGGGCGATAGACCGTCCAATCATTGGAGTGCAGAACTTCCATATCCAAACCCTCTACATCCACAGATAGAAAATCTACCTCCCTAGCCGGAAGGTGATCTGCAAAAATCCGACGAAGTGGAAACACTTTAACCTTCTGTTTCAACCGCACTCTGCTGACGTTCTCTCCGGCGATCTTCTCCGAGAAAGTGTTCAATGCGGGTTCGTCGAACATGAAATAGGTCATCTCCCCTTCAGCATTCGCGACTCCCACCTGCAAGAACATATCCCGTGGTCGCCATCTGGTGAAGATTTGGGCGGAGCCTGGAAGCGGGTCTACGCAGATACCGCTCCATCCCTGTTCATAGAAGAAACGAGTATTGGAAAAGCGTAGAGGATGGTGAGCGCCAATATCTACATAGAAACCGGGATAGGTAATGGGATAACGGGCAAATATGGCTTTCAAAACCATGTCTTCGCCATATTGAGAATACGATGGTTTACTCAGATATTTCCTTCCTAGGAAGGCCTGTCTGAAAGCATTCGAAGCCGCACACAACCGTTGTAATATAGACCTGAAAATGTGTAATAGTTTTCTCATTTTGTATCCCATGTTCCATCCAGCAGAAGGGGGATATTGGGGTGGTACACACCCTTTCCCGTGCCATAGAAATCACCCGCTTCAACAACTAGATAGCCCACCCCGCTGATCGGGTTGTCCGCTTCAATCTCATTTGCCGTTAGACGCCCCCCCACGGTATACCGGTTTGGCCCCAGGGGCAGCTTCGGAACTTGACACCTGAATACCCCGGTTTGCGGCAAGTCATTGAACACTTGCCCAACATAGGAGCTGTAGAGCTGCACAAGATGACTCCCACTTGGGGACGAAAGCGAGATGCCGACATCAATATTCTTAGGTTGGACATTTATTGCGCTCTCATACTCGAGCGCGAAAACGCAATCTTTGCCCGACGAAACCGCAGCAACCTTTTTTCCAGCGTTATTCTCAATCCAGAAATCAACCAGCCGAATATCGCCGGTACCGCTACGATCGGTGCTATTCCGGAGATCGGTTTTGTTGAGGTGATGTGGAAGCACATCTTCCAAATAGGCTTCAATCACATTTTTTGCGAGCCCTGAACTTTGTAACAAACCTTTTTCCAACAACACCGCTTTTGAACACAGGCCCTCTATCGCAGCCATGTTGTGGCTGACAAAAAGCACAGTTCTCCCCCCTTTTGCAACATCCTGCATTTTGCCAAGACATTTCTTTTGGAACTGTGCGTCTCCCACTGCCAAGACTTCGTCCACCACCAGAATTTCTGGCTCCAAATGCGCCGCGACTGCGAACGCCAGACGCACATACATACCGGAGGAATAACGTTTGACAGGTGTATCAAGGAACATCTCAATCTCAGCAAAAGCAACTATTTCATCAAACTTTCGACGAATTTCCTTCCTTGTCATCCCAAGAATGGCGCCATTAAGGAAGATATTCTCGCGACCGGACAATTCCGGGTGGAAACCAGTGCCAACTTCCAGCAGGCTGGCTACCCTGCCGCGCATTGTAATCTTTCCCTCGGTGGGTGGAGTGATCTGTGACAGAATCTTGAGAAGAGTGCTTTTCCCTGCACCGTTTCGGCCGATAATCCCGACGGCTTCACCCTCATTGACGCTAAAACTTACATCCTTCAGTGCCCAGAAATCCTCTTGCTTCTGCTGAACATGCTCTTTCCTGCGCAGAACATTCCAGGCATGCTTAGCTTTATGTGCGACACTATCGCGCAGAGATAAATACGGTTCCCGGAGGGCACCAATCCTGTACTTTTTACCAAGGTTTTCAATTTCGATTATTGGATTGCTCATCAGGCAATATCCGCAAAATAGCGCTCGGTAGAACGGAAATGGCGTAAACCAATGATCAAGTAAACAATGCTGACCAGAAGGGATATCCACATTACTTGCCAGTCAAATTCGGATTTGCCCAAAAGCCCTGCACGAGCATTGGTTATGACACCCGAAATCGGATTCAACCAAGTCATTGCAATTTTTGCCCATGGATAATTATCCAGCATCGACACTGGATATATGACTGGAGTAATATACATTAAAGTACTGATAAAAAAGGGCAATGCATGCCGCACATCACGGTACTTAACATTAATGGAGGCCAGAAACAACCCAATGCCCATGGCGCACATGATGCTAGTTAAAAGCAAAATGGGGAATGTCAGCAAGCCTATCCATCCTGGGCTAAAACCATACCATATCATCATACCGGCAAGAATGATCAATGCAATGAAGAAATCAATCAGTCCAGTGGTCGCTGATGTCGCCGGAAGTATTAGACGAGGAAAATAGATTTTTTGCACTAGACTGGCATTGACAACTAAAGATTGGCTGGCCTTAGTTACTGTTCCTGAAAAGTAGAGCCAGATTAGCTGTCCGGTGTAAAGAAATATGGGATAGGGGGTTCCATCACCGCTCTGTATACCTGCCATTCTGTTGAAGATGAATGTAAATATAATCATGGTTGTGATAGGTTGTAGGATTGCCCAAAGCACACCGAGCACAGTTTGCTTGTATCGTACCGAGATATCACGCCAAGCCAAAACGAGAAAAAGATCCCGGTAACGCCAAAGCTCAGGCCAGTTAATTCTGGCAAGTCGACCAGGTGGTGAAATAGTGAATTCCGTTTTCAAATTTACAATCCAATATAGAGCAGTATTATCATATTCCTGATTATCATCACAATGCCAACCATTTAACACAACTCCTCATGTTTTTCTATTTATTGTCTAAATACTCAAATCCCATTATCTGTAATATAGTCAGATTGGATTGATGAGCAAGCTTAGAGTGATCGGCGAATAGATTGAGGATGCAATTCTTCCTGATGTTGAGCTTAGCCCCCCCTCCTTGATAGTCTCCATGTTCAGATATATTTTTGGGTGTCCGGTGTCTGTTTTTTACGACCATTGACTGCTCAAGCTTTTTGCTGTTTTGATTGGTGCTAGTTGTGTATGTTTGAATTTGTTATCTTTCCATAACTTGTTAAAGCAATGCTCTCTAATTTCCGAACTTTGCAGGTGAACGATTGAGTAGCTTTCTGCTGTGAGTCTGAAAGAGTGCTGACAGCAACAGGCGTTTCATTTCAAGACAAGTGATTGTGGGTTTTATTTGCATATTGAGAATGGTATTTCAATAAGCCTTAAGAAAATTGTATATACTCTTATTCTATCTGCTATTGCACTTTTCATTGGCAGTATACTTAAAAATGCAATTTTTATTATTCCATTGGCTGGGTTTTTGTTTTTTATTGTTAGTAAATCCAACTCTAATTATATATTATTTTTAATATTTTGGTTATACATTTCTAATTTTTATGGTGGGCAAGGATGGATAACTAATAGTGCTGTAGCCAAGCTTATAAACGCTCGTTATTACATTTTCTTTGTATTTATTGTCTATTTTAATAAGTTATCTACTAGAAACTCTTTTGATAACAATATGCTTATATGGACAGTAATCTATCTTATACTTATTATTTTTCGTGATATTGTAGTTAGTCATACTTTTGGGCTGGGTATATTGATAATCCCGTACTACGTTTATGTGTATTATATTATTCAACTTCCAAGCAATACTGCATTTAATAATAATTTATTCAATTTACTGATAGCTATTGGTATACTGCAACTTATTGTTTCTGTAATGCAAGTCAACGGGATAATCCCTCCACCTATTGCTACACCTTCCGGTCTCTATGCTGGCTTTGCATTAGTGAAATCAGGTATAGACGATGCAGCAGTTGGAACAATGGGCAGTATTGCATCAAATCAAACTTCCTGGTTGGGTACAATCCTATTTCTGTTCTTAGGTACGATAGGTTTTCTGAAAAATAGCAATAGAATTTCAATGTTTTCACTACTATTTCTTGTGCAGTATTCTACAGTTGACTCTAAAACATTGCTGGGAACTACAATTGTAGCGTTTGTGTTATTGTTGATAAAACTTAATATTTTTAATATTCTATTCAGCAGAAGGGTCTTTACACTCCTATTGATTCTTGCATTTGGTTTATTGATGCATAATAGGATTAATGCATACTACATGCAATTTAATACAGTTGGTGTCGAAGCACCGAAAGAAAACATTTTTTCCTCTGTTCAAAACATCATTAGCAATTTCAATGAATGGGGGAAAATAAAGGGATTTGCAACTCTTTATAACGATTTTATTTCTCAATCTGGACTAACTCTTCTAATTGGTGATAATATATCAATTTTTGATGCAAATTCTTCTGTATTACTGGCTGATGTATCTATTATGTCAAGCAATAACTTGACTAACAGCATATCTGCATGGATTTCATTATTCGCAAGAGGTGGACTATTAGGATTGGGATTGATAATTTGGTTTTATTATCTCCTCTTTTCCGCATTACGCAAAAGAAAATACTTCTCTACAATCGGTTATTGTTTTTCCAAGTCTGGACAGATAATGCTAGTATCAAGTATTCTAACCATGTTCATTTATTATGGTGTAACATTTGGTGATTTACCTTTTACCTTGATTATTATGTTATTTGCACTCGTTGTCAGAATTGAAAAAGAGGTAGCTCCGTCCAAAATACTTTCTGTGATCTCATCTAGAGCCCAGACTTAGAATCCACGCTTATATAACAATACAATAATCAGGGAATTTCTCTAG
>JAGLOJ010000168.1 GCA_023139045.1 Candidatus Sabulitectum sp. | reverse complement strand
AAGGGCTATTTGTGATGGATTCGGGCTAGCGAGTGTTGACTTCGTCGTCTGCACAAAAGACAAAATTTCCAATATCAAGAACCTGATTGAGTTTAAGAACAAGGATATCAGAGACAATGACTTTTTCATTGAAATATTCAACGAAATTCGAGGAATGCAATCAAAGTTAAAGAGCACGAATGTCGAGAACTCTGAACTGACCCACCCGCCCGAAGTCCTATTTTTCAAGAAGCATATTACAAGAAGCCAGATTATAACATTGCTGGTGAATAGACTGGTTGGCGTTGAGCTATTTAGCAATCACGGTATCCCACTAGACTTTATTCCGTACTTAGCCGACATGGACAGAGAAGATCGTAAGGACCTTACACAGAACTGCGTTTCTGCGATTTGCCGTACATTCTTTGACAAAAATAACAAAGTTAATATTTGGCGTTTCTTGGAGGCCACTATTAAGGCCACAATGAAAGATGTTTCTGTGAGTGTTGAAGAAATAGCAGCACAGATTCCCGACGCTACACTAAAAAATGTACCCACACTGGACCAAACAAGTGTGATGTTTCTTGTTGCTCGAATTAAGGATGGTCTACAATGATTCTACTTGCTGTCGCCCTTGGAAATCATGAAGAGGCGTTCATTGAGAATCGGTTCGCGGATGGACTCAATATCATATACAGTAATGATAACAACAAAGGAAAGACAATACTCATCCAGAGTATCATGTTCTCCATCGGCAATGTACCGATTTTCCCGACAAGTTTGGAGTATAAAAGATATCATTTCTACTCGAAGTTTCGCCATAATAAAAGGATTCTAGAGTTCCTTAGGAGCGGCAATAGTATCCTTGTAAGAGAACATGGGCTTGTATCCCTTTTTGACTCAATCACCGATTTCAAAATATTCTTCAATGAGGAGATATTTCGACTCCCTCGCTTTGTTAAAGACGGGCGACCAACCATGGCAGACTTGAGTCTATTCTTTCAAACTTTCTTTCTGCCGCAAGACAAAAGAAATACTTCGACCATCATCAATGGTGGTCGGTTCAATAAGAGCGACTTTAATTCAATGATTAAGGCTTTGATAAACCCGAATTATTCAAATCTTGATTCTCTAGAGCTCGATGTACTAAAGACAAGAAGAAAAGAAATTATTAAGCAGATTGCGGTACTCAGTCGACGGTTATCTTTCGCTAGAGAAAACCCCGCTGTTGCTAGGCAAGTCCTTCAAAGCGTCAATAATGTTGACTTCCAAGAGCAAAGCAATGCTTTGCAGAAAACTAACAAGGAAATTTCGGCGAACTCTACTAAGAGAAATAGGGCAACCAATCGTCGTTGCAAGCTTCAAAACCTAGTTTCCCAGCTTAATTCTCTCAACAGAAGTATTAAGATTGGGAAAGTCAAATGTGCCGACTGTGGTAGCGAGAAGATCGTATATTCTAATGGTGAATTCACATTTGAGGTCAGCAATGACATTGTCAGACGTGAGATCATCTCCTCTATCCATGCACAGATTTCGAATATAAGTGTAGCAATATCCGAGTATAGTAACGAAATCTCACGGCTCCAGTTAGAACTTCAGTCAAGGCTTGCTGCTATCCCAGCGGAAGTGACAGATATTATTATCAGTCGCGAAGCCGTTCTGAACGAAAGAGACAACGACCAGAAGATAGTCGAACTCACCAATGAGCAACAGCTAATAGAGCAGCAGTTGGCTCAGCAAGAACTGCTCGAAGGACAATCAATCCAGAATACAAATAAGAGGATCGCAGAAATAGTTGATGAGATGAAAAGTTACTATGCAGATATAGACGAAGTAGAAAACTCAAGCATCGAAGGACTCTTCACTAAGCACAACGAAAACTTTTCAGGAAGCGAAGAGCAAATCTTCTATTTTAGTAAGCTTGTATCCATTTCAAAGCACCTGAAAATACCCTTCCCGATCATTGTCGACTGTTTCCGCGATGGGGAACTCTCGACCTACAAAGAACTAAAAATGATTAAGGAGTATCAAGGACTCAATAAACAGGTAATACTAACCTCTACCTTGAAGACCCAAGAGTATTCAGCTGACAAGTACCCAAGTAGTGAACAGCAAAACGCCATCAACTATAGTTCGATTCTGTCAAACAAGCTTCTTCAATCGTCGTTTTGTTCAAATTTTGATAAGATTTTAGCATCGTTCAACATTGAAGTACAAAAATCTAACAACTAGTCCTTCTCGACCTGCGGTCAGGAGACTTGGCGTTTGATAGAATGGAATCACTATGAATGAATCAATGGAAATACTCGACAAAGTTCATGGATTTTACGCGGATGCGTGGTCCCAGTTACTAATCTTCGCAATCGCTGCGATAAGTATTGTTGGAGTGTTGATGCCAATACTTCTCCAAATATTGCAAAATCGTATGATGCAAAGAGAAAAGGATGCTCTTGAGAGAAGCATGCAGCAAAGAATTGAGGAGATTGGTCAAGATCTCGAAGTTAAACTGGCAAATATCATAGAGGATAAAACAAGCAAATATGAACAGCAGCTAAAGAAAGGTCTCTCGCAAACCCATGGGGGATTGCTTCAATTACAAGGAATGAGTCGTCTGACAAATAGGCTATTTGCTCTGGCAACCTACGATCTTGCCGGCGCAGCTACTGCGTTTCTATCTGCAGATGATGAGCTTAACCTAAGAAGGGTACTTAAGGTATTAATTGATTCATGCCTTCCCAATTTAAAGGAAGAAGATTACCACAATGAAGCTGTCGAGGCAGGGATGATGATGAAAAAACTAGTACATAAGTTGACAGAAAAAAATGAAAATAGGAAATATACAGACGAGATAAGGGATATCCGGAAAAAATGCCCAATACAGGGCCATTACAATAGTGAACGCAAAATAGAGCAATAGGAATCTAACCACTGAATGAACCTGTCACAACCGCTTGAGTGTGGGCTTCTGTGATACTTGTGCAGGTTATTCAGGATGTTGGGCAGTCAAGAAGAGAAAGAGGCAAAATGACATCACGAGAATTCGCTGCAAAGGCCATAGCTCGCTTCAACAAGCGAATAACTAATGAGGTATTTCTAACCATCCAGAATGACCCAGACCTGATCCACGACTATCTCAGAACCGTTTCCGAGCATGGGCTCAACAATGTAAATCAAACCATCGGGAAATATGTGAAAGAGACGTACAAATTGGATAATGGGGATAGAGAAGATGCTCCATCTTGCACTTTGATTCAAACACATCAGAAATTTGAATGAACTGGTAGCACTATTCTGAAGTAAAGTGAGTATTGAAAGATATTGACTTATCCTAATTGTTTCGTTAAAATGAATTACTTTACTACAGATTACAAGTGAGTGATTCTAAATATTGAATGGGGTTCAAACATTGTACACAAAACATGAATTGAGGTGAGCAGTGAAATACTATTTGTTTCTGATGACAGTATCCTTGCTTGTAGTGAATGGCTGCGTTACAGATCCAGCCTCTCTTGGGCTTCCTGATGACATTCCTCGCGAGCTGTACAAAACAATTGTCTATAGTAGCAATGTTCATTCGGGGTGTATTGTAGCAGAAAAGAACCAGCTATTTCTACTAGACTCGGACTATCCGGGTGGTGTTGGGGTTTTTGATTTAGCATCTTATACAAAGGTTATTGATATAACCATTGGAGCATATTCTGCAAGCGGAATTGACGTTAATCCTACTGGAGACCTCGTATATGTAGTGGCAGAAGATCTCTATACGATCGATCCTTACACATATGAGATAACACAAACCACCGATTTAGCAGGCACCGGAAGTGATCTTGTGTGCATGCAGGATAAGGTTTATGTCTCAATGCAATGGGATGATTGTGTTTATGTTATTGACAGCAACAGCTATGAAATTTCTGACACTATTTCGGTTGGAGAAAAACCAACGGGAATGTGTTTGTCTGTATCAGATGAATATCTTTATGTTGCAAATTATGATAGTGATGAAATTTCAGTGATTAACACAGGAAACGATTCAGTAGTTGCAAGTATTTCTGTTGCTCATCAACCATCTCAAATCTGCGCACTACCTGATGGGAAATCAATTTACGTGTCCTGCTACTCTGGTAGTGTTTCGGTTATTGACACCAACAGCAATACTGTTACCGATCAAATTAGCGTTGGTCTTAGGCCTTTCGGAATCTGCTCTTTGCCCAATGGTGATTATGTGTATGTATGCTGTGCATCAGGAGGTGTAGGGGTAAACGGTTACGCTGTGGTCGTTATTCATACAGAGTCTGGTCTTGTTTTAGGTGGTCTTGATTTCCCTGGTGCATGCTGGGTTCTCCCTAGTCTTGACGGATCGGAAGTATATGTCTCAAGCGATTATCCTAGTTCTAGTACAATAAAGGTGTTCAGATAAAAGGAGAACAATTAATGCGAGTATTAATCCTTATCCTCATACTGTCTGCTATTGCTTTTGCTCAATCCTCAGAAGTTATGTTGTCTTTTAACTCAATGCAACATGGCCAGTATGGACTTGCAGTTATTTGGACTTTCATACCAGGATCTTTGGTTGAACTAGAGTTGTGGAGAAACGGTGCTTATGTTGCGAAAATATCGGACAGCATTTACAATCCTGATGGTACTGATAGCTACTTGTACCAGGGAGTGGTTCCGATTTCCTGGGGAAGTGGCTCAAGGTTTCAAATTCGACTGACGGATTCCCTGGGTTCTTCTTATTGGAGTGACTACTTTACAATACGGTCCAATGCAAAAGTTACTGAACCACAATCCAGCAGTCAGGTTTCGACAACTTCAGGAGAAATTTTTGCTAGATGGGAAGGCCTTGGTGGTTCGCTAGTTGGAGTAAATTTGTGTTCTACTGGTGGTCAAGCCAACCAAAGCTTAGGTATTGTTAGTAACAATGGATCATCCACACTTCTGTTACCAGAGGAGTTGGATCCCCAGGGAACTTACTTTGTTCAAATCACCGATTCCTATGGTAATGAAGCCAATTCGGATCGATTCCATATTAATGATATCTGTGTTACTTCGCCCGATAGCCGGAGCGTTTGGGAAAGAGGTGATTTAAGTCCACTTATTTCATGGAGATCAGGAAATGACTCTGATGTATGGCTACGCTTGCAAAGAAACGGTTCAGTCGTCTTCGATATCACGGAGGGTTGGGTAACCACCACAGGTGACTTTAGAGCAGAATTAACAATTCCAGAAACTTGGAGTGGTGGCGATAATTACCAAGTGGAAGTCAGATCAAGAAATGCTGTGGGTGAAATTTCTAAGGGTTACAGTGATTTCTTCACTATACCACACTCCGACAATGAGATTGCTGGTGCAAATACCCTTGGGGCAAGATTAACAAGTCAGGGTGAAATCAGCTATCCTACGGATTTGGATTTCTGGGAGTTCAATATTTCTACTGACAGCCTGTATATATTGGAAGTAAAAACTCAAGATGCTCTGGTTAACTGCTCAATTACTCAGAGAGGTGGAGACCGACTTCTATCTACTGTATCATCAAGAGAAAAACTTGAAATTGACCCAGTGCGTAACGGGACTTGCTTTCTCTCAATTACTGCCCATAATTCTGCTTTGACCTCCTATCAAATTAGACTCAGAAGCAAAATTAGACCAGAAAGCTTAAGACCGATTGGAATAGCAGCGGGTTACGAAACAGCGTTTTCTGTTCCGGGTGTTGCTGGTGCTTACATCTCAGCATCATACTCACCGGTTCGTTTCGCTGCAGTGTCTGTTGGATGGAACTATCTTTATGGCACAGAGCCCTTTGGTTATATTGGCCCTTCTACGGATATGTTCAACTATGTTTCTGTTGGCGCAAGTCTGATATCACCGGAGTATTCTCGTGTGTCTCTAATCGGGGGAGCAAATTACAAATTCGTTTTGTCTGAACCAGAACTGTTTTGGATGAATGATGAATATGAAGACAATGAGATTATGTACCAAAATGGAATCAAGCCTTTCGCTGGACTGAGAGTAAAGCTTGCTTATGAGCATTTCGGAAATGCTTGGTTTCTTCTCGCACTCCAAGAATACGTTAATGGTGAGCTTGGTTTGACCTCCATTGGGATTCAGAGGGCATTTTAATAAATTAGCAGCAAGGATGATGGTGCTTCATCTACCCGGCAGAATTCTTATGTAGAAACGGACAGTAATGAAACTAAGTTTCTTTGCTTATCGTTAACGAAGACGAATTACGGTTAGTTCCAATTATCCTTGTAATTACAACATAGGATATTGTCTGTCGTTCTCAAGTAAACAGAACGGAACATAAGACAATAAAATGCCCAACAATTGCATGAACTTGTCACAGTTGCCTATGTGCCAACAGGTTACAGTCATAACTGTGCAAGTTATGCAGAGCGTTAACCCTAAGGAGAAAAATGAGCAAAACTGTATTCACTAAAGTTGACTATGATTTGAGTTTACTCATTAATTACATCGAACTCGGTGAGATTGGTCTCCCAAGTATTCAACGACCCTTTGAATGGCCAAATGTTAAGGCTAGAGATTTGTTTGATTCAATGTACAAAGGTTATCCAGTCGGCTATCTACTGTTTTGGAAGAATGGGCAGGTTGATGGTAGGACGATTGGGACAGATTCAAAGCAAAAACCTGCACGTTTGGTTATCATAGATGGCCAGCAACGGTTAACATCTCTCTATGCAGTTATCAAGGGTATACCTGTAATCCGAAAGAATTATGAAAGCGAGAGAATATACATTGCCTTTAACCCACTTGAGGAAAGGTTCGAGGTTACTGATGCTGCCATTCGACGTGATAAATCCTTCATCGCTGACATCTCATGTATATGGAAAGATGATATCAATATATTCAATATTGCAGCTGATTATCTTGAAGGACTTCAAGCTTCACGCAAATTGACTGACGATGATATTGCTAAAATACAGAACGCCATTACAAAGTTACAAGCACTGCTGTCTTATCCTTTCACAGCACTTGAACTTGAAGCGGACATTTCCGAAGAAGATGTTTCTGACGTATTTGTCCGAATAAATAGCAAAGGTACACCGTTAAAGCAAGCCGATTTCATACTGACTCTCATGTCTGTATTCTGGGATACGGGGAGAGACGAGTTGGAACGCTTTTGCTGGAAGACTCGAAAACCGACTAAAGGGAAGGCATCACCATTCAACCACTTCATTGAACCATATCCAGATCAACTCCTGCGCGTATGCGTAGGAGTGGCCTTCAAGCGTGCACGACTACGCTACGTTTATTCTATTTTACGGGGTAAAGACCTAGAGACCGAGCAATTTAGCGACGAACGCAGGATTGAGCAATTCGCGAAACTGAAGAATGCTCAAGCGCGAGTGCTTAATATTCAGCTCTGGCATGACTTCCTTAACTGTATTCGTATGGCGGGTTTTAGAAGCGGTAAGATGATCAGTTCACAAAACAATCTACTTTTCTCATACATGCTATACTTAATTGGCCGGACCGAAGTTGGAGTGGAGGAGTTTGTACTACGAAAACTTATCGCTCAGTGGTTCTTCATGTCATCAGTTACTGGCAGATTTACAGGCTCACCTGAATCGGCAATGGAATCAGACTTGGCGCGTCTTCGCGATGTGACGAACCCGGAGCAGTTTGTCAGCCGCTTAGAGCATGTTTGCAATATCACTCTGACTAATGACTTCTGGGCTGTGACACTACCGAATGATCTAGCCACATCGTCACCTCGCAGTCCATCATTGTTTGCGTACAATGCAGCATTGGTGTTAAAAGATGCACGAGTGCTATTCTCTAATGCCAAGGTTAATGAGCTACTAGATCCTGCGATCCATGCTAACAGATCGGCAATTGAGCGACATCATCTTTTTCCAAAAGGTTATTTAGCAAAATTAAGAATAGTAGACACGCGAGAGACGAATCAAATTGCAAACTATGCCTATGTTGAATGGATGGACAACAATAACATCGACGATCAACCGCCAGTGGATTATCTGCCCCAGTTCAAAGATCGATTCAGAGAAACTGAACTTGCAGGAATGTATCACTGCCACGCATTGCCGGATAACTGGGAACAAATGGAATACCACTCCTTTTTAGAAAAGCGTCGTGATTTAATGGCAGTGATAATCCGCGAGGGCTATAATCAACTTATCACTAGTTCGGAAACGGAGGCCATGATTGAGGAGTTCGATTTGACTTCCGTTATCAACGATGGTGAGTCTGGGGCTGTGGAATTCAAGTCGACCCTCAGGATCAATCTGCATACCGACCAGCAGGATAAGCGGATCGAGTTATCAGTGCTAAAAACACTAGCGGGATTTCTAAACACCAGCGGTGGAACACTGATAGTGGGTATGTCCGATGACGGTACACCCGTTGGTATCGAAGCTGACAAGTTTCAAAATGAAGACAGGATGAGTCTACACCTCATAAATATCATTAAGTCGAGGATCGGCCTACAAGCTATGCCCGCAATTCACTTGCATTTTGAGGATTACGAGGACAACCGAGTCATGGTTGTACGCTGTCAGCGAATAGATATCCCTATCTTCGTTAAGGATGATAAGATTGAACGATTTTACATCCGTACAGGCCCATCAACAAACGAACTCAGCGCAAGCCTGACTCAAGAGTACATTAGGCAGAGATTCAATGGTTAACAATCAAATGCAGTAGAACAGCGGCTTTGTTACCAATAAACAGGCTTTCACTGTCTACTGATTTGAGGCGTTATGCAATAGAAGTACAAAGGAGACGCATGCAAAAGTATCTAGTAAAAATCTTGGAATGCCCTAAATGCCACGGCAAACAAGTACCCTGTCATGAATTTATTGTCGGGTAA
>JAGLOJ010000167.1 GCA_023139045.1 Candidatus Sabulitectum sp. | reverse complement strand
TTAAATTCGCTGACGGGGTACTAGACTGGAATATTACCGAGCAATCACAAGACCGAATAGAAGTAGCCGAAACGTGCTGTCAAAGCTGTTCCAGTACGTATCCCGTTCGAGATGGCATAGGAGTGTTCCTGACTACAGATTTAAAGCGAAATGATCTTTGGGAACAGGTAGACAATAAGTTGGAACAGTTTTTGAAACAGAACCCTGAACTTGAAAAAAGGCTCATGAATGTACCTCTCGAAACTCTTGGACCTGTTGATCAATTTTACAGAGGTGATATCCATAGAACCCGTGGCGAAATCGAAGCAGCAAATGCTGCTTATACCATTTCTCACAAGGGAATCATTTCGGCAGATACAGACAAATGTATAGACGATCAAATGGACTATTTGATTAATGAAGCTTCAAAATCTGATAGCCCAATTGTCGATCTTGCTTCAGGAGTGTGTGAACTAGTCAAGAGGATGCTTAAGGACCTGCCTAATTTGATTGTTGTAACAGATTTCAGCCCCAGTGTATTAGTGAGAAACCGAAAATGGTTAATTGAGCAGGGTTATTACGATCGAGTTAGCTTGCTTGCTTTCGATGCCAGGCAAACACCATTTGCGACCGATTCTATTTCATTACTTACGACACATGTTGGCCATCAAAATATTCAAAATCCTGGAAAGCTACTCGAAGAACTTCATAGAATAGTCAATGGCAAGCTCCTTGCAGTCTCTAGCTTCTACCCTGAAGATGATAAAGAAAATGGTGCAGTGATTGAAGAGTATGGCGTTGCAGAATTGTGCTATAGGGATAAACTATTAGATAACTTTCAAAATACAGGATGGACAGTCGAAGTGAAGAATTCCTGCAGAATAAAGACAATTCCCGCACCTCCCGGTGTTGTACTAGAGGGTGCGCGAGTAGACGGCTTGCCTGTGCAAACTACAACTTTGGAATGGTGTGTTCTATTGGGAACCAATGCATAACCACTAAATTCAACAGCACTGCGGCTTCTGTACCAGTACTCATGTTATTGCAGTCTGCTGATTTAGAATGTTATGTGTTAATTATGAAAGGCTAGAATGCAAGGAGATTTCGAACTCAAAGGCAAAAAGATCATCCTTCGTCCAACAACAATTGAAGATATGGTCGATTACGAGCGTTGGAATGATCCCAGTCTGAAAGCATTTCAATACGATGGCCCATGGTATAAAAATGACGATAATCTTAAGAAACTTATCGAAATAAGGAAAAGAAAAGTTAAATCCGGATTAACCCCTCCGTATCGTTTTTTAGAAATCTACACCACCCAGGGCAAACACATAGGATGGGTTAATGCAGGTCACAATGTGAATGATCCTCATGCCACAGAAATTGGCATTTCTATCAAGGAAGATCAATATTGGGGTAAAGGATTGGGAACTGAAACAATAGTCCTTTGGCTGGATTATCTTTTCAGAGAGATGAACTTGACAAGAATTGGTTTTACTACTTGGCAAGGTAATCCGATGATGATTGGTCTAGGCAAAAAGCTTGGTTTTGCAGAAGAAGCGAGAATAAGAAAAAGTTGTTTTGTAAGAGGACAATTTTACGATCGTATTTGTATGGGGATTTTACGCGAAGAATGGGAAACGAAACGAAATGATTTTCTGTTTCTAGAGAATCACTAATCTTGTTTACTGGCTTCGCTTTAAAGAGATATAGGTCACATAACCATCAAATGCAGTAGAACAGCGGCTTCGCTACCAATAAACATCCTTACACTGTCTACTGATTTGAGATGTTATGCAAGGGAAAGGAACCATGAAACTAATCACGGTCGCAATTACACTCGTCGCAATCATATCCTGTGGATGTGTGAGCGAGGAAGAATCAAGAACAACTGAAAGCCGTGAGGAAGCGTCGGTTGATTCTACCCTTATAGTTTGTAGAGAATGGGTAGAGTACCTGGAATCAAGTGACGACGGGCTATGGGAAAGCGATTCGGAATACTGTTTGGAGTATCGGCATCTTGGACCATTTGTTTCTGGGGATGATCTCGAACCAGCAGTGTATACTCCATTTGCAATGTGTTCTGCTGGTGATACAGTTTTCGTTACAGACTATGGTCCCAGGGAAATAGTTGCCTTAAATTCCAAAGGTGAAGTTTTATGGAAAATTGGTGGTCAGGGTAAAGGTCCTGGGTTGTTCGCGAATATGTCGACGCTGGCGGTATCAAACCGATATTTGGCAGCTTTGAACTATGCCATGGGTCGGGTCGATTTCTTTCTCCGAGATGGCAGTTATTCTCACAGCATAAGTATTGCCCTTCCCCAGGATATAGTTACCATTGATGATACGACCTTCGCTGTAGGCTCATCTTCCCAACCTGGTGGAGACATTCACATCCTTAATTCTGAATCAGGAATAACAGAATCTTTTGGTGAGGCTGCGTTAATAGAGTACAGAGATATAACAAGGATGGATCTAATGAGGCTGTGTCTTGGAGGTAATGGCAGAATTGCTATCTTCAATAGGTATGAGGGATTGTTGAGTATCTATGACATTGAAACAGAAGAGTGCCTATACACAGGGAGTAGAGAATATCCATCAACCCTCACTCCACCCGCTCCTTTCATCGGTAGTGATGGAGAAACTCATACTGTTTTTTTTTCCAATTGGGGGAAATGCTTTTCTTGGTCCCGAAGGCATGTTGAATGTTATTATCTGTAACTATATGGATGATGGTTCATTTATTTCTGATCCCGAGTATCTTGATTTTGCTCCTGTTACTGCTGTAGACAGGTATGACTGGGATGGCAACTATTTAGACAGTTATTGCTTACCGGATTCATGCATAAACTTTGTTTCCAGCCTTAACAATAATAAACTTGTGGCGATGAACTTTGCCGAAGGAGTTCTTTGCCTATTTGAAAGGTATTAGAAGCAGAAAAACAGGGCATAACCACTGAATGAACCTGCCACAACCGCGCTTGGGTGTAGGCTCCTGTGATACTTGTGCAGGTTATTCAGAGCGTTCGGTTGGTAATCTGTACTGGCGCATCTGAACACCACCACCTGAAGGAGGTGGGTTCGCCCTGCGACTGAAGTCGCCTAAAGAACCTCGCCGGTGCACAAGCCATCATTCTGAAAGCTTAAACACTTCATCATCCTGGGGCTCGACATCCTGATTCTCTATGTATTCCTTCAATACCTCATCTGTAACTCACATTCATCACTACAATTCTGAGAATTCCCATAATATCATTTTACCTGAATTTTGAAATTGACACACCAGAGCATTTTCTCTGGGGTTGATGCTGATCTGACGAACCTTCTCTGATTTTCACTCTTCTTACCATTCTTGCACTCCGATCTTTTCCACCAAAGAGTGCTTGTGCAATCTG
>JAGLOJ010000166.1 GCA_023139045.1 Candidatus Sabulitectum sp. | reverse complement strand
CACTTGGTTCTTCCTCACATAACGCTCTAAATCAGCAGACAGCAAAACCACTGACACTCAATCATATGGTGCTGTTCTGCTGAATTTAGTTGTTGAAAATTTAGTTTCCCTTCAATCATTCGTTTGCAGGGTTAATGATATCTCATCTATGTTCAGATCACAAGAGAAGCCGCTCATGGATTTTTTGTTCGGATCTCTTTGTTTTTTCATTTTGATAATTCTGTCAGTAGTGTTGTTATCCGAGAATTTCTTCTCCGGAAAAGTCACTCTCTGGTTCTTTTCATGAATCAGCCTGGTGAATGAATACTGTTATTCCGGGGCTGCAAGGTTGCCTTCAATTCTGATTGAACACACTTATCACTAACTGCTTTTTCTAACTCACTACGTAATGTAACAGTCCTTGTATCCATCTCAACAACACTGCTTGAAACCCCTCTACAGTCTGAGGATACTAGAGTCAACGGATTGATCTAGTCGTCAACAACAGGGACTAAATAAACATCATTGGTATACATCACTTCATCCTCTGGCTTGCTATTGCACTCGTGGCACATTGCAAGGATATATTCCTTCCCACCTAGTCCATTAATAATGACATGTGCACCATCCGTTGCCTGCTTTGAGCACGAGTATACTTTGCATGTGCCATCAGGCAATGGTTTGCTGTTTTGCCAAAACTCCAGCCACGAAGAGTACCCCTTAGGTGCAGGTTTAGCAGTGCCCTTTTTGTTCCTTATCTCTGTCATTCCCATGGGTTTACCTTCCGTATTGAGACTTCTACAACCACAGTTAGTACCTTGATTATCTGCGTCTTTCGAAATATACTTGGTGAAATCGTCTAAGGCAATCATCATTACAACATAATGACCATAACCAAGGCAGATTTGTCCGATTTGCCCGATATAGTCGTCTTCACTTTTTGTCTTCGCGGGTGTTGTATTGCCTGACAAGCGTGCTAGTACTCCCCAACTACAGCTGATTCTTCTGCGTTTCAGAGCGACCAGTGCGAGAATCTGGCTCTCTCTCCCAAGGTGTGCCGATTTCCTGATAAGTTCATGCCTTTGTTGAAATTTTGATTGTCTTAAATCATTAGTTTCTGAAGCAGATAATGTCCCATTTGAATATGAACCACAAGAGTAAACAATTCATGCATTTTATTTGGATCTCTTATTAGTTTTGATTACTTTGTCGAAGATTTTATCACTTGAATTCTTATTGTTTTTGTGTTCTATTTATGCTTCTGAAGCAAGAATTCATCTCGATCGATTGACATCGCAATACAATGTAGCCACATTGCATTCATGAAAACACTACGGTTCGAATAGGATTCTGAGAAAGCCAGGATCAATATTGAGAAACATGAGGGAGTTTCCTTCAAGGAAGCGGAAAGTGTTTTTTATGATGAGCTGGCAATTGAGTTTTATTACGAAGAACATTCGGAATCGGAGAAAAAGTTTTTAATGTTGGGATTGAGTGCGAGACTACGCTTGCTTCTTGTATGCCATTGCGTAAGAGAAAGAGATTCATTTATTAGAATTATCTCAGCCCGAAAAGCAACAAAAAAGGAAGCAAAACACTATTGGAGGTGATATAGATGAAAGACGAGTATGATCTTTCCAAGATGAAATCAAGAAGTAATCCATACTCAAAGCGATTGAAAAAACAGATTACTCTCCGGTTACAGCCTGAGATAATTGATTACTTTAAGTCTTTGTCAGACGAATCAGACATTCCATATCAGAGTCTGATTAACTTGTATCTTCTTGATTGCGTTAAACAGCATCGTAAATTGAAAATGGATTGGGCGACAAGCTAGAATCTTTAGTGCAGGTGCAATCTTGACAGTAATTTCACTGTCAACTATGCTTCTGTATGAAAAGAGAATTCATCATTTACTCGCAAATCAAGTCAGAATAAGGATTGTAAATTATGAGACCATCAGTTATCCTCTTAATAGTAATCTTGCTGTTTTCCTGCACCGCCATTTGCCAAGAACGTTTTTTAGAGGATTCAAATGGCACCATTACTGATACTCTGACAGGACTTCAATGGTGCATCGGACCTGATGAACCATATGGGGGCTGGAATGGAGCTAATGATTGGGTTAACGGACTTTCGGATGGATGGGAGTTGCCCAGCATTCTTCAGCTTCAGGATCTATATGAAGCAGGAATTAATGCGAATAACTGGGGATTGTTTGAAAACAAAGGTTTTACTGGAACCTGGGTATGGTCCAACGCCCTTGTGGGCACATTTGCATGGAGATTCAATTTCTATGTTGATTCTGAAAATGTTGGTGTTGCTGAACGTGTAAATGCGAACCTTGCCAGTGCTTTCAGATACGGTAGAGCGTTTGCTGTAAAAGCCGGATTCGATCGATTTATTACTGGTTCTGGGATTGTCGTCGATTCTCAAACAAATCTCGAGTGGTATATTTCTCCGGATGGATTTTGCGAAGAGAATGAAGTTCAGAAATTGATGTCTGAACTTGGTGAAGGATGGCGTTTGCCCACTCTTGAGGAGCTTGAGTCAATTTACATTGCTGGAATTACATCAGCTAGTATGGCTCCATTTAGTGATATCAGACATGATCTACATTTTGAATCAGGTGTATTGGTTTGGTGCAAAAGCCCATACGGCCAACACGAAGCAGTCTTTGACTTTTTTAGTGGTGAGCAGTGGATACCAGGAAGTATGGGGTATTCTGCCCTGAGTGTAATCCCTATCGCTGTTAGAGATCACTAGTGCTGCGTCCCACAAGTTTC
>JAGLOJ010000165.1 GCA_023139045.1 Candidatus Sabulitectum sp. | reverse complement strand
TCCAACCGGATTTTGCGGTAATAGGGCGTTTTCAATGTGGGTAGTGCTTCCAGGGTTACCATTAATCATCTTGCAGAGCTAATGATGAAGGTTTCAGAAGCATCCGTAGAAATTGAGTATGAGCCAGAGCGGCCTGGTGATGTTAGAGACAGTCTAGCGGATGTATCTAAAGCCAGAGAAGCATTTGGGTTTGATCCGTCAAGTGATATCGAAGAAGGATTAAGAGAGTATATGAGTTGGATTCAAACTGATCCTATCACAAAGAAAAGACTGAAGTTATAGCTCCAGATTTTAATCACTAACTTCTTATCTAACTGTCTAACATCCGGCAAGAACTGTTTCATAAGGAGCCTTCAACAGTGTTCAGGATAGCCGGATTCATTAGAGGGTTTGCTATTTTAGTGTCCATGAATGAGAATTCATTCTCTCCGTTATAGAAAACCATTCCGTCTTTGCACCGATCTCCCAGTTGCTTTTTCAGAGAGGAAATTCCTTTTATGAAGCTCGGTGTAAAGGTTGATGATGATTTGATTTCTACTGGTTGTATGGATTGTCCCTGGGCTATCAGCAGGTCTACTTCATTGCCGTTTGAGTCTCTATAGAAGTAGAGATCAGGTCTTTTCCCCTTGTTGAGTCTGGTCTTTAGAACCTCCATGATTAGAAGATTCTCGTAAATGTTACCTCTCAAGGGGTCTCTTTGCAGTTGAGCAGAGTTATTTATTCCCAGAAGATAGCACAGCAGGCCGGTATCCGTAAAATATATTTTAGGAGACCTGACTACCCTCTTCCTGATGTTCACATGGTAGGAAGGTAGTTCTATAATCATGAATGAGGGTTTAAGGACATCTATCCATGACCTTACAGTAGTGGATGATACTCCGGCATCGTTACTTATGTTTGCAAGGTTTAACAGCTGTCCCGTTCTGCCTGCAAGCAGAAGCAGAAATGATTGGAAATTTGTAGTATTTTTCAGATTCATCAGAGACCTTACATCTCTTTCAACATAAGTTTGTATGTAACTTGAAAAGAATCTTCCAGGAGAGAGATTTCTGTGGTAAAGCGCTGGGAAAAAGCCTTTGCAGCAAAGGTCGAATGCTTTCAAATCCTGATTGTAGACAGCAATTTCATTCAGCGAGAACGGCATCAGTTTTAGAATGGCAGTTCTTCCAGCCAGCGACTGACTAACAGCTTGATGCAGCATTGGCTGATGGCTACCTGTCAAAATGAACTGGCCGGTATCAGAGTTGTTGTCAACGATTCCCTGTATGTATGAGAGAAGTTGGGGAGCTCTTTGAACCTCGTCCAGTATTGCCCCTCCCTTTAGTTCAGCAAGAAAGCTCCGGGGATCTTCAAGTGCTCTTTGCCTTATATCGGGGGCTTCAAGTGACCGATAGGTTTTATCAGGGAAGGTAGTTTTTACTAAAGTTGTTTTTCCGGATTGGCGGGGTCCAAGTATTGTTACAACAGGGTACTCTGATGTCGCCTCCAGCAACTCTTTACTTAGGAACGGCGCATAAATAACTTCACATTTTCATAGAATTAGGGCGGTTTCTTGTGGATTGTCGAGAGGTGATATTTTCTCGACTACAATCAGGATTAACGGCTTATCAATGTTTTCCGATTGCCTGGA
>JAGLOJ010000164.1 GCA_023139045.1 Candidatus Sabulitectum sp. | reverse complement strand
TGCGGAGCGGGCTGGGACGCTATTGCCTATCATTTCTGCAGCAGTCGAAATAATAGTAAAGCTGTGGAATACTCAAGAAGAGCAGCAAATGAAACTTTCTCCAGGGGCCTCCACTCTGAATCCATTCACTGGTATCGGGAATACCTGAATCGAGTTACCGGTAAAACCAATCAAACAGCTTTCCTGCAGGCGCACATCAACATAGGTATTCTGTTTTCCATAACGGGAAAGACTGAACTGGCGGAAAAGCATCTGATAAATGCCCTCTCTCTCACAAATGATCCTGAAGACCTCTGTGCAATCTACCACCGCCTTGGTAGAAACTACCAGCGCAGAAGCATGTACCCCAGTGCAATGAAGAATTTCAAGAAGGCCATTTCCGTGGGTAATTCCATTGAATCTCCCACAGGAGTTCTGGTCAGCAATATGGTTGGTGCACACCTTGAAACTTCATTTATCTGCAGGCTCCAGAACAAACCGCAGGAAGCAAAGAAGCAATTGATGCTGGCTGAAAAACTAATGGGAGGCACTGCACCGGGAATAAACGGGGCACTTGAAGGTATGTACTTTGCCCGGCTGGCTGACCTTGAGAATGAAATCGGATCACCGGAAAAAGCTCTGGAGCAATACAAAAAAGGACTTGAAATATCTGTTCGAGAGAAAGATCCAACGGGAGAAGCCCTGATTCTTAACAACATGCACGATCTCTATGCATACAGTGGCGATTACAATTCCGCACTGGACAGCCTCAAGCAGGTCATTAAGCTGAATAATCGCCTTGGAGATCAACTGGGTCTGGCCATTGGCTATTACAATCTTGCGGAGACCTATACACAACTTAACATGCTTGATCTGGCGAAAAGGTATTTCCAGATGTACATCGAATTGAACAGTAAGATTGATAATCGTCTTGGAATGGCTTACGGTCAGCTG
Organism: Candidatus Sabulitectum sp.; assembly: GCA_023139045.1. Taxonomy (GTDB): domain Bacteria; phylum Fermentibacterota; class Fermentibacteria; order Fermentibacterales; family JCC-6; genus Sabulitectum. The sequence continues at coordinate 2,890 of JAGLOJ010000164.1, read as the reverse complement.
GGGCTTGGAAAACTTTCCATGGTGAACGGAAAGAGCAGCCAGGCTTCTGAATACTTCCTCAATGCCTCTCTTATATTCGGTGAACTCAATTGCATTGAAATGGAGTACAGCACGGAACTGGACCGGATAAAGGCTCTTCTAGGCCTGGGAGATTACCAGGAGTGCCTGGCAATTATCAGTGATCTTGAGGGAAAGTGTACAGGATTAGCATCCAGGAACTGGCTTCTTCATTTCAAGGGAGTACTGCTTCTCTCCATGGAGGATGGACAGAAAAGCATAAGCAGGGCTGTGTCGATGATCGAGCAATCCATTGCCAGTGCCAATACCAGCGAAACAACTGCCGATGAGATAGTCTACATGTATGGGAATCTGTTCAAAGCATTGGAAAAGGAAGGTAACTCAGAGAAGGTAATTAATATTCTGGGCGAAGCTCTGGAATTGATGAAATCCAGACTTTCAAACATCACATCGGAATCTATTCGCAAAAGCATTCTTTCCAGATCTGATATGGAGGCATTTCTTGATATCTGCCGTCAGAGGGGAATTGCTTCTTCTCTTCTGAATGGTTAGTTCCCGCATTCCTGGGATTCCCTTCATTTACCTCCAGCATAATATCAATTATTTCAGTTAGAATGATAGTCTCTGATTTACATACGATACCACAACGTTCAGCAGCAGTAACACCCAGATTCATTATTTGGCGAACAACAGTCATTCATACTTCTCTATTATCATCATGATCGCGGGAACTGCTCCGTGAAAATTCATGCCTGATCAGAAAAGTTTTCCCCTTTGCTCCATCTCATGTTTGAACTGTATACCGGGCTTCTCTCCAAAGTTTTGTCGGCTTTTCAGTTATTGCTGTTTCAAGCTGAAAGCCCATAGAAGGGGTTTCATCCACAAGAATTCTTCTGTTAAGAATGGAAGCTCTGGCTATATCATTCCAGGGCACAGTTCTTCTTCTGAAAATGGCCCAGAAAATGAATCTCCATCTGAAACTGCCCGGAAACCTTTGTTCCTGTGACACAGAAACATAGGAATTGCAAACATCATTATAGAAACAAGCCCCCCCCCCCAGAACCACATTCCTGTCGACCAGAGAATCGCCCCTGCTAACCGTTACGGGCACAGGAATCATCAACTTGTATTTCAATACTAAATCACTCAAATTGCCCCTTCCTGTTACGCAGTTTACTACTGTGTCTATTAAGATCGATAATACCTATTTCTCAGCACATTTGCTAATCTGTAAGAACTCTTCTGGCAGTATAGTATCTTCTGGCATAATTTGACTGTGTTATAGCTGTTATAACAACACCCCGATCAAGATACGATGAACAATGAATAAACTCCCCATCCCCTATGTAGATGCCAGTGTGAGTCGGGTCGTGAAATATGAGCAGATCGCCTGGCTGCAGGCTGTCTCTGCTGACAAAAATTCCCAGCTCACCCATTGCCGTCACTGTTCGCGGTAAACTTACTCCGTTGTCATTGAATACCCTGTAGGCAAGACCGCTACAGTCAAATCCCGATTCATCAACTCCACCATAGACATATGGAACTTCAAGGTAGGAGACAGCCTGAGCAATTATTTTTTCGGCAAGACTCAGAGAATCACTGCCGGCGATGTGAATGGAATCCTCTTCCTGAGCTAAAAAGCAAGAGGCGAGAACAAGGAAAATCAGATATTTCATGCAGGCCTTTCTTCGAATTGTTTTTCCAATATACCCTGAAACCGGTGTTTTGTTCGCACAGAAAAGTGCTGATCTGATTATCTCAAATAAACTCTGATGATAGTGATATTAAGAGGAGAATTGCAGACGGGAAGACCTGAACATTCTCCTGCGGGAATGGTCTGTAAGCTTGAACCCGGGAATTCAGTCCCGCCCGTCTGCTTCCAGCACCTGAAGTGCTTCCACTGCTTTTTCTTCGTCTTCCCCCCTGATCAGCAGCTTCACGCCACCCTTTCTCAGAGAGGTAAGCCCCATTAGCTGGCCTCCGCAATCATCTGCCGAGATCATTGATTCAATTCCCTGCTCCAGCAGGAGTCCTTTAGCCATCTCAGCTTCATATCTCATTTCAAATATTCTCACTGTTTTCAGTTCAGCCATGCATCCCTTTCATCACACTCTTAAATTTATAAATGCTCATCTCTTCCCAGTACAACCTTGATCCTGCCGAATGTATTCTGCTCCAGACTCAGAGTACCTTCGAGTTTCATATAGGGTACTTCACTCAGAAGATTGCCCTGGTCTGCTGCAATATCGTAGTTATAGAGACTCCTGTCAGAGTCTGGATCCCACCCGTAGAAGTGTGCATAGCATCCATCGTATTCGGGGGTGCTAATCTCCAACAGCAGATTGTGTTCATAAAGATACCAGAATGGGGTTTCAAACTCAATCTGCATCCAGTCACCTTGTTCACCGGACAGATCCATGGCATCAAGATGAAGCACTTCTATTCTGGTTCCAGTGATGTAGTTTTCTGAAAAAACAGCAGATAACTCATCCTGATCACTAAGAGCCAGATAGAAAGTAACATCTTCCTTGGTGAGTGAGCCCCATCCCGGTGTATTGATCATAAAGGAAATGCTCTCGATGGTAACAGCGGTTCCTATTTCCTCTTTAAGTACTACCACCTGGTAGTGTATGGGATCCCCTCAACATCCTGCTGGATCCCGCCGGACTGCCTATTGTGATTGCTTCTGCAACAACCGCAAATATCGTAAAAAGGATCACGATTACATATCTCATTTGATACCTCCAGCTGAAGAGTATTTAATCCCTGAAGTTTACCCAGCATCTTTTCATTAAACGGCTATTCACAATTAAACTCCGAATGTAAACAGCAGCATCTACCCTCTGATTAAACGCAAAAGAGCCCCTGATCT
>JAGLOJ010000163.1 GCA_023139045.1 Candidatus Sabulitectum sp. | reverse complement strand
CTGCGGAGCGGGCTGGGACGCTATATGGTACACCTGGGAGAGATGCTCCATGTCCCCCTTGGGAGTCTGTACGTAGCTGAATTTACAACCCCAGGGATAGGGGCTGTAAACACTCTCGAATTGAGCCATCATAAGATCCACGTGTGCAAAAGATCCCAATGCGTCATCAACATCCCAGGAATAGACGTAGTAGAAGATCCTTGAATCGGTGGAATCGTGAAGAACCGTGTAATCCGCAACGCTGATTGCCGCCAGATAGGTTGACATGGGCTGATCCAGTGTCCAGTGGTAGGTAAGTGTTCCATCCATGTTGTCTGTAACACCTGCTGAATCACCGTTGGCCACCGCATAAAGGGTGTCGGGAACGGTAATATGAAAATCAAACGAAGCCTTGTCAGAAGGTCTGTCATGGCAGGGGAACATGTACTTGCCCATGGATGGATCACTTACAAAACCAACACCCATGTGATATGTGACATTGGGATGGAAGTGAAACCCTCCCCATTGTTCCTCTGGCGGAGTACCCGAGTAGTCGATTACAAGATCGATTGTATCCGAGGTTGATGCTGGTGAAGCAAGTGTGATGAATAGAGAGTCTCCATCCTGGCTGAATGAAGAGGCACCGGTGACCTGAGAGACTGTAAGCTCCTTGAGATAGAGCCTGAAGCTCGTGAGATTCTCCTCAGTTGGCACAAGGGTCACTTCTGCTGTGGCATCAATGGTTTCAGCCTCTCTGTCTATATCAATTGACAGATCGTAGTGAAGCACATCAACAGGCTCAAGATCAAACTCCTGATAAAGTGGCTGGATTGATTGATGGAGATAATGGTCTTGTAAGAACCATTGGGCTTAATCTGGGGCTGTACATCGCGAACAGAATCATCAGGATATGCATTATTCACTCCAATCAAGCAGCAGGCCATCAATGAATTCTCTAATGATACTCAGTCTGGGTACGACTCCTTCGTTTATAGGTTCCACACAGTCAAGAAGCCTCAGCAGTCTGTCGGCATCGCTGAACGCCCCGGAATCTTCTTCTACATCCTCAAGCAGGGGAACCAGATATGGCTTAAGCACAGGAAGCTCATAGGGAAGTGCAGAGTTGAACATCATATCAGCCTGCTCCTGGAAGGGGAAAATGTTCATTCTCTCACCTCGTCTTACACTGGGCCAGCCAAGAATAGTATCAGTGGCGGAATATCCCCTCCTGAAACTGTCTCTTACTATCCTTCGCAGCAGCCTGCCGTCTGATGTTGACATTCTGGTCAGGCGATCGATGTTCAACGTTGTAAGGGCACTGATGTAAATCTTGAATTTGTCTGCCGCGTCAACACCGGGAGTGAGACTGTCATTCAATCCGTGGATTCCTTCGATAAGCAGGAACTCTTTACCACCCAGTGTCATTGGAGTAACATCGTCCTCTCTTACGCCTGTATGGAAATTAAAGACCGGCAGTTTCACAGTCTCACCGTTAACCAGTTTTTTTACATGATCTCCGAACAGCTCTGTATTAAGGGCTCCTATGCACTCAAAATCGAAGCTTCCGTCTTTGTTTTTCGGTGTTTCAGAGCGGTTCCTGAAGTAGTTGTCCACGCTGATCATTCTGGTACCGTATCCCTCTGCCCTGAGGTATGTGGCCAGCATCCTTGTAAAAGTTGTCTTCCCGCTGCAGGATGGACCGGCAACCATGATAATCCTCTTTGCGGGAAATTCATCACCCAGTCTGCTTACTATCTGAACGATCCGCCTGTTCTGGTAGAAATGGCTCATCATCACGGCTTCTCTTCCACCATCCTCGCGAATCCGTCTGTTGAGCATATCAACCGTATGAACTTTCATTCTTGAAATATGCTTTTCTTCAAGATCCAGCTCTTTCGCCAGAGACGGGTTATCAACCCAGGGTACAATCTCCGGCCATGCTTTGCTTCCAGGGAATCTGAGAAAAAAGCTTCCTCTTGCAGGTCGCAGTTCCCAGGCAGTCAACCACGATGTATCCGGAACCGTGGGACCCATTGCAAAAGCCCAGGAATCCTCAAGAACATTCGCCCTGTAAAACTCTTTGCCCATATGCCATCTCGGCAGCAGCGAGTGTTCACCCACAAGACTTAATGCTTCTTCGGAAGACAGTTTACGATAATGGACAGGAAGAGCCTCTTCTGCGATTTTCTGAAGCTCTTTATCCAGTCGGGCGCAAACCTCACCCTCGGAGCCTGCCTCCATCCCTTCAATCCGGCACCTGTACCCAAGAGATATTGAGTGTTCGACCCAGAGCTTCCTCTCTGGAAACGCTCTCTTTGCAGCAAGATCGAGCGCCAGAATCAACCCTCTTCGGTAAACTTCCCTGCCCTCGGATACCCATGGCGGAATGGCCTCTCCCTTTGCGGATCCCAATGGAACTATCAATCCTGATGTATCTCTGACTGCTATTGAGGTTCTCTTACTGAGGTGGTCTGCTCCCATGTAACTGTTCCTTTCTTCTATTGATTGGTGATAATACACTAATTACCGGTAAATGGGAACCCCCCACCCTTGATTGAATCAAACCTGTCCAATGCTGCTATTATCTCTTCTTGTGGTTACTTACTGCACACTCCACTTGTCTGAATTCAGCCTTCAAAGAATGCCTTAAGCGGTTGTTCAAATGCTTCAAGGCGGTAATGCTATTGCATCTACTAAACTCATGCTTGACGCTGATTCGATTTTATTCATACAATAAATCGCCCTATGTCGAGGCAATGGGAATACAGGTGGTTCTTATGGGATGCCGATACCCAATCGCAATCAATGTCGGTGTATTTCTCCTTGTTGTGGCGATATAGCACTCATGGGAAAGCGATTCATCCAGAAAGAGCATAATTGCGGTTGACTGGAGAGTACTTCTTCATCATTTTTGTACTGTAAAGAATGGAGAAAAACATGATTTCTGTCTGTGCTTTTTTGCTTGTGCTTACTGCCTACTCTCCCCTCCTGGATGTAACCGATACCATGGATCGGGGAGCAACTGCTGTTTACACAATTTCACTTGATAATGAAACAGTTTACTGGATTATTCTGGAATCGGTTGATGGACAGACCAATTTCGATGTTGTCACTGCTTCAAGTGAAATGGATTTTGACCATTTCATGAGTCTTCCTTATCGTGAAGACTTTTTTTATGCACTGGAATTTGCCATCGTCAGTGGTCTGGAAGATGGTAATGAATCTGTAACCCTGCCTGCTCAAAACTCCGGGTTGGTCTATGTGGTTGTCCACGATGCAGGCGGGAATGGTGGACTGTTTTCACTGAAAATCCACTAGTGGCTTCCGCCTCTGATCTCTCTGTTCTCCAGCTGAATCAATCTGTAAAAATGATTTTGCAGGCGGGTTTTCCCGAGCCGCTATGGATTCGAGGAGTCGTTACAGGCCTCAGAAGAGTTTCGGGAAGAGGTCACACATATTTCCAGCTTGCAGATCCTTCAGATCCCGGTGAACAACCTCCAGCGGTTGCTGATTGTGCCCTTTTCGCCGGAGACAGGTCCAGAATAGCTATTGAAGCCGGCAGGCAGGCAAAGCTGTTTCAGCTGGAAAATGATACAGAGGTCAGAATTCTTGTTTCTGTGAGTTTCTGGGACCGTTCAGGCCGTTTTCAGCTGATAATGAAGGGGTTTGATGCAGATTTCGCTGGTGATTCAGCAGCCATTCACCTCCAGCGCCTTCTTGCGCAACTGGAAAAAGAAGGAGTTCTCCAGGAGAATAGCACCCTCCCCTTTGCAGAAGTTCCTCTAAGTATTGGGCTGATCACCTCAAAGGGATCCGCTGCGGAAAGAGACTTTGTAAAAACACTGGACGAATCGGGATACCCATTCGGGGTATATGCTGTATGGGCCAGTATGCAGGGCTCGTCAACATCAGATTCTGTCTGCACCGCCTTCAACAGACTGATGATGAGTCCGGCAGGTGAAAAGCTTGATGCTGTGGTTCTAACAAGAGGCGGCGGATCTGTAACTGATCTGGCATGGTTCAATGATGAGAGAATTGCCAGGACAATAGCTCAGCTTCCCTGGCCGGTCATATCAGGCATAGGTCACGAGATCGACACCACTCTGCCGGATCATGCAGCGCACACCAGAGCAAAAACCCCCACACATGCTGCATCAATTCTTGTAGATGCAGTAGCAAGGTTTGATGACCGTGTTTCCACCCTCAGCCAGTCTCTCATCTCAAGCGTTTCTCCCCGTATCCGGATGGAGAATCTCAGAATAAAGAACCTGGCCGGTAATCTGACCCTTCACCTTGCCTCTCTTCCGTCGAGAAAAGCAGAGGTTTTACAGAAACTGGCTTCAAAACTCAATCTCACCGTTATGGCAAAACTCCACAAGATGGAGTCCGAAATTGCAGAAGTAGAAAAACAAGTGGAGATGCGGGACCCCGGGAAAATGCTTAAACTTGGCTGGGCTGTAGTTCGGGACATTCATGGCATTCCACTGCGAACGATCAATGCGATAAATGAAGGGCAAACACTAAAAATATCTATGGATAAAGGCTCACTCACAGCCATTGTGAAGGAGAAGAAAAATGACTGAGAAACTGACTTACTCGCAAATGCTTACTGAACTTCAGGAAATCGTTGATTCTGTCAGTCGCGATGATTGTCCGGTGGATGAACTGGAAGAAAGGGTGCAGAAAGCGGGAACCCTGATAAAAGCTCTTCGTGAACGACTCAAAAAGACGGAAGCATCTGTGTCTGAAATGCTTGTGGAGATCGAAGGGTGATCAAAGCAGTAATCCAGGTCAATTCCTTTTCTCGCAAGTACTTTTCCAATGGGTTATTTAATAACTTCTCGGGATCAAGGCTTTTCGGGGACACACTGCGAATTCAGTGAAGAAGCAGATACAGATCACAACATCGCTTTACGATCTTGTAGCATTTATCCGGACTTAAGCTGGATGAGCTCTGTCTTTACAATATCCAATTTAAGTTATGGCTGGAAAATCAGGATTCTGTGATAGGTTCACAAGGCTGGGTTCTTCGTGTTCAGTAAATTATATTTCCGCATTAAAATTAGGATTTACAACTTACAAACCATTTTACTTATAAGGGGATAAGCATGATCGTACGAGAGAAGTTCAACATTCATATTGCCATCTTTCTGGCATCATTCTCGATAATCTTCAGTGAACTGATTTTCGTTAAGATCCTTTCTGGAATAAGGATCGGTTTCTCTCTGGCTTCCTTCTTCGTATATGCTGGCGCTATTCTGGGACTGGGTTTGGGCAACTTCATCTGGCTTTCGTCAAAGCGGATTGAAGGTAACGATGACAGAGTCCCATGGCTGCGTCGATTAGCGGCACATGTTCCATCGTTTATGCTGTTTCTACTGCTTTTCTTTGTGTTCGTTTCGCTAATTGTTCTACAATTCGTTGCAATTGATCATTTTTTCAAGCTTATAATGGCCAGTATGTACCTTATCTATCCTGTTATTGTGTTTGTCTATTGCTTGTTCGGTTACCTGACAGCTCGTATCTTCACAGTTGCTGCAAGAAGGAAGAGGACTGCTCTCACCTGGGCTTTCGATATGGTAGGATCAGCCATAGGTGGCATACTCCCTGTTCTTCTGATGGGGTTTGCGGATCCGCTTGTGCTTTATCTGATTCCGGTAGTAGCTGCCCTAATGCTGGTTCTGCTACTTTTCAAGGTTAATACTGGCAAGCTTTTGACCCGATTGATAGTTCCAGTTGTACTTCTTGCAGCCGCCTACATTGCAATAATGCCATCCATAAGAAGCTTTGATCTTCTCAGGAGTGTCTACCCCAGAGAGTATGAAGACGTTACAGTTCGCACTATGGATAACTTCCGCAGCTTTTTTACCGGCGACTACAGAATTGAGTACATTGGCTGGTCACCATACAGGAAGCTGAACTACCTCGAGACTGACAGTTCTTACAATGTCACCTACGACAATATTGGAACCACGGCCCTCATGAAGGGTAACAAGACATTTAGACCAGCTCGACTGTTCACGTATCCTGAACATTCAGAGAGCAGTTTAATTATTGGCGCCGGTTGCGGTGGGCAGATACCTCTGCTGCTATCATTTTCTGACAGTGTTACAGCAGTTGAGCTGGATCCAATGGTAGTATCCTTCTCTCGTTCTCATACCGATTCTGAACACTTCATTCACGCTCCGAATGTAGACTACCTTTCATTCGAAGGTCTGGCCTACTTGAAGAGTCACCCTGGTCCTTATTCCATGATCTTATTCCCACTTACGGACACTTTTATAACCTCTGCCGCACAGAGCCTTGTAAAGGCTGAAAACTACCTGTATACCACAGAAGGGCTACAAACTTCTATTTCCAGTCTGTCTGAGGACGGCTGCCTTGTTATTGCCCTGGCCTCTGCCATGAACCAGTACAGCACCGAGCGATTTGATGAAAGCTACCCGACTGTGGCGGTTCATCTGTACAGGAATCTGCTGGAACTTGATGTACCCCGGGAGAACTACGCTATAGCAGTTGCCGAGGATTACATGTTCGGAGGAGTAATACTGGTATACGACAATGGTGGTCTTGACCGTGAAAGGTTTGACAGGCTGCTTGATGAATCCACTTATGTGGACATGGTGATTACTGACAACGAGGATTTTATTGCATTTGCATCGGGTGCTGAAACGGTCACCAACGACAGGCCCTTCTTCTACATAGCTGGCAAGACTGCACCTTCTCCAATTACTATAACTGCACTTTTCCTTGCACTTTCTGCTGTGATACCAATCTCAATACTATTCGCAAGGGCACGGCGCAGAGGAGGGCTGAAGGGGCTGAACAGAAACTTCATGAGTACAGTAATGCTTTATGCTGTATCTACAGGCTTTGGATTCATGGCCATGAGTACTCTTCTTATACAAAGAATCATTCCCATCTTCGGCACACCATACCTGGCTGGTACGGTTGTAATGGCTTCCCTTTTAACCGGCGGAGGCGTAATCAGCTTCCTGCTGGGAACCAGGGGAATCGGCTGGAAGGGGATGACCCGGCTTTCTGCCGGTGCAGTGCTGGTGATTCTGGTCACTTCATTTTTTAGCGCCGACACATTCTCCAGCTTGTCGCAGATGGCTCTGATCCCGAGAATACTTCTAACCTTTGCACTCTTCCTTCCAGTGGGAACACTTCTGGGTGGTTTCTTCCCGAAGTTGCTCCAGATTGCTTCAGAACGTGGTGAGGATCATGTCATTCTGGCTTATGGCACCGATGTGACCTTCTCCATAATAGGAATAGTAATAGCTCTGATTATTCCTGTCGTGTTCGGTTACCGGTTTATGTTTATCCTTGCCGGTATCGCATACATTTCAGTGGCTGTACAGTTGCAGAAACTCAGACGTCTTCAGAACTGAGAAAACTCTGGATTCTCCAGACAGAACCTTCTTAGCATTGAGATTCTCAAGTGCTTAACTGGCTTGTGTTGGTTTTAATCCGAGGGGGGTCTAATTTTCCACCCGCTGTGACGGTTGAAGTTTTCGTGTTGCTCTGAATCACTCTCAACCCTCTGTTTCAGCAGAAACGGTTTGACTTGCGGGAAGTACAGATACAGAATGGATAATTGATTACATAAGAATAGAAACAATGCTGTTGATTTTGATAAAACTATGTTTTACCGCAGGTCGACAGGTTCTCCAAAGTGAGTATATCCGTCTGCCCTGACTATCCTGACCTGCACTAACTCACCCGGGGTGAAATCAAGTGATTCCAGTATAACCAGCCTGTTACCCATGGTTCTGGAAGCCATCTGCCCTGCTCGCCTGGCTTGCCCTGTGACAAGAACAGTCATTTCTCTGCCAACAATCTCCCTGGATTTTTCCAGGGTGATTTCAGCCTGTAATTCCTGAAGAATTGTCAACCTTTCAAGCCTTTCTTTAACTGGAACAGCCGGGGAAATTTTCAAAGCGGCAGTTTGCTGCCGTTCACTGTACCTGAAGAGAAACGCATAGTCGTACCGAACCTCTTTCAAAAGGGAAACTGTATCCTCAAACTCCTCCGGTCTTTCACCTGGAAAACCGGCAATCATGTCTGTAGAAAGCACAATATCCGGCATGAGATCCTTCAACATGGTCACTTTTTTAAGGTACTCTTTTCGGGTGTATCCCCTTCCCATGGCTTTAAGAACTCTGTCATTACCAGACTGAGCAGGGAGATGGAACTGATTGCAGATGTTGTCCCTGTAAGCCATGACAGATGCAAGCTCCTCTGTAAGGTCCCTGGGATGGCTCGTAACGAATCTTACACGGCACTTGTTACCGGTAACCATAGAAACTTTTTCAAGGAGTTCTGGAAAATTCATGCCATTGTGAATGTATGAATTTACATTCTGTCCCAGCAGCGTTATCTCACCGTAACCGGCTTCAACAAGACCCTCGACTTCTTTTAGAATGAGTTCTGCAGGTCGACTGCGCTCCCTCCCCCGAACATGGGGAACGATGCAGTATGTGCAGAAATTATCACACCCGCGCATTACGGTCACGAATGACCTGGGAAACTGTTCTCTTACAGCTGTGACCTGTTCATAGTCTTCTATACCCTGCTCAGTAACGGCTATTCTTCTGTGTTCATGAAGCAGTTCCGGTATCATGTGGTATGCGTCAGGTCCGATGACAAAATCAAGCAGTTTCATTTTTTCAAGAAGTCTCTCGCCATGCTCCTGGGCAACACAGCCGCACAAAACCATCAAGGGCTTTTTCTCGGGGATTCCCGCCAGATGAGTGACCCTTCCAAGTGCTCTTGTTTCTGCGTGCTCACGCACGGCACATGTAACCACAAAAACAGCTTCAGCTATCTTTGCATTGTTTACCACGGAATGACCGGCAGCTTTGAGAATTCCAGAGAGTATCTCTCCGTCGTGAACATTCATCTGGCAGCCGTATACCTCAATATGGCATATCATCCCGGTATCACCAGTTCCATAACAAGCCCGGCCAGCACTGGAATCCTCAGATTGTCATCAAGGGGAATTTCGAAAAGCTCGGCCAGTGCAGCGGCAAGAGCCCCGGCGGCAAGCCCTGCCGGTGAAAGAGTCCAGCCCCTTGCTGCGGAAATGTGCATAAGTGGAAGAGAAAGCACAAGACAGCTGAGCAGAGCTGCAAGACTTCCCTCAAGGGTTCTTCCTGAAACAAGAACTGTTCTGCCGAATTTCTTGCCCACAAGAGCAGCAAAAGAATCACCAACTGAAAGAAACACCAGGGCTGAAACGGCAATCTCTGTGCGAAAAAGAAGTATCGTCAAAGCTGCACTTGCCATGAGCACAGTTGACGCAGTCATCCCGCCATCCTGCTCTTTTCCCCTTAGAACTTTCCCAAAAAGACCCATGAAGAATTTGCGAAAAACCTTGTTGCGAGACCTGATAATGTCAACTATCAGCATCCCGAAAGCCACAGCCGCAAGAATAAGAACCATTTCCATTCTCGGTACAAAAATAGCCGCTGCGGGAATGATCAGTGATCCGAAATGAACCCCTTTACGCAGAATTTCCATAGCGTAGCCCATACGCGAAGCTAGAGGCCAACGTTCACAGAAATCCGGTGGGTGCTGTCAAGTTGATCATGGGTAACCCATGCATAATCCAGAGAAACCGGGTGACCACTGAAACTGATTGTAAACCCCAGACCTGCCGTCATGTTACCCTCATTGGAGCCAATCCGAAGCCCTACTGTGTTCTTTATCAGAAGTTCGGCACCCATGTGAGTATCAAGGCTGATACCGGCTTCAGGTAAACTGTATTGCGTGGCAAACTCTCTTCCCTCGAAGCGAAAGTCTCCATCGGCAGTAAAAGTGATAACAGAATGGAATCTGGAAACAGGCCAGGTGAATGATGCACCCATCTTTGCCGTTGGTGATACACTCTCACTGACACCGGTATCCCAGAACATGTATGTTCCAAAAACATCCTGCAGATTTAAACCAAGTGCAAAGGCATCAGTGGCATTCCATCTCATGGCAACATCAAAACCCACGCCCCATGCACTGTAGTCCATGAGTTTTCTGTAGATAAGTTTTGAAGTAGCTCCAACAGAAAGTCTCTCATTCAAAGCTCTTCCCCAGGAGAGGTAAAGAGCGTTATCAGCAGCACTGTTCCAGGTTATTCTTCCCTCATCATAGATAAGTTCCTCGCCGGGATCCCACTCACCATTTCCCTCTGTACCGGATGGATTGCCGGCCTGATCATAATCATCGTTGCCGCTGTCACCGGGAGCACCGGTTCCGTCTTCTCCGAAGACTCCATCGCTTCCAGTATCATACCACTGCAGATTACTGGTATCGGCTATTTTTCCTGCATCGGTTCTGAACAGACTGACAGCGTACATATCTCCTCTGTATTCCTGTGAATAGGCAAGATAGTCGTAAGAGATGAGACCGCCAAATCTCTCTGAATGCATGAAAGCCAATGATTTGTTTCTGTTCTGAACAAGACCAGCAGGGTTCCAGTAGCCTGCTGTTATGTCATCAGCAACCGCTGAATAGGCACTGCCAAGAGCAAGAGCTCTTGCTCCCGCACCCACATACATGAACTCACCGGCATACTTGTCTGCGCCGGCAGAAAAAGCCAGCACCCCGATCAGGGTAAAAGAAAGAAGGGTTTTTCTCAAAAGATCACTCTCCGTTTACATATCTGGCGAAAAACTGTCTGTCCTCAAATCTGATTCTGGTAAAGAACAAACCTATACCCCATTTGCCGTCAGGAAGTTCCTCTTCCCTTATAACAACGGCTCTGGCCATTACCTGATTCTCGTCCAGATTCACAGACACATCAACCCTTGTCAAGTCACCAAGCGGATCATCGCAAATGCAATAAAGGCCGGAGGCACTGAGGTTAAGAGCTGTTACCGGACGCCCAGGCATACCATGGGTACCGATGACCACCTCAAGCTTGCCGTCATATCGCCTTTCCCGACGCTTCTCAGAAACAGTGTTTGTGCTCAACTCTCTCTTCCTTCCCTACCCCTCAAATTCCTCTGCAGTTTCCAACTTTGTCAGCAGTACTAAACCGAATATACCAACAATGGTTCCCAATGGCACCATCATGCATAATATAGAGTCAATCACAATGCAAAAGGTACGCCGTCTCCTGCGACTAATATTAATACCTGTTCTTGCTGTTAATGATCCTATAGTAAGAAAAATCAGTACGAATACAACACCTGCGCCACTAAGAATCCAACCCAGCTCAGGTGGTTGTGCTCCCCCCTTTGCAGAATCCATCGCTCCTGTTGCCATCAGTATTCCCACGGCGCGATGATGATGATATAGACAAAACCGATCAGGGAGAAAAGCATCTGGAAACCACCGAGTACATAATGAAAAATCGACACTATCGACAGCAGATCACAGTCCTGCCTGCTCACTTCACTCACTTGATACCTCCTGTCTGTTTTGGAATACAATGCAGACCAGTAAGCCTTCTGCAAACTGGTGAGCTTGACATGAGATCGTCTTTACAGAATGTTGCTTTGTGCCATCAGGTACCGATTTAAAAAGTTACATATACGGAGGGAGTTTTTAATGGCCAACGAGTTTAACATTACGCCTGCAGAGATCGAGGACGGAAAAACAATGGGCGGAATCGCCTATTTCGGTATTCTCGGTTTCCTCATCGCTTTCCTGACCAGCAAAGATAACAAGTATGTTATGTACCATGCTCAGCAGAGTTTAATACTTGTTATTTGCATGTTTATTGTAGCAATCCCTGTCATTGGTTGGCTCATTGGTATTGGAGCTTTTGTTCTTTTTATCATTGGTATGCTCAACGGCTTCAAGGGCGAGATCAAACCTCTTCCCCTTATCGGTCAGATTGCCTTCAAATTCGGTATTCTCAAACCAGAGGCGGGAACCACTCCTCAGGCTGCTCCGGAAGCCCCAGAAACCCCAGGTTCTCCCGACGTAGAATAGTTTACAGAATACCGATACATTGTTTAAGGGGGCGGTACATATCGCTCCCTTTTCTTTTAAGGAGAAACAGACTTGGCAACAGCATTCAACATAAGCTCTTCAGACATTGAGAGCGGCAAAGCAATGGCCGGTATTTCTTATTTCGGCATACCTGGCTTCATCATCGCAATGGTAACCAGCAGAGAAAACCGCTACGTGATGTTCCATGCACAGCAATCTCTTATTCCAACTATTCTGTTTGTGATAAGATATCTTCCCGGAACTCCAGGATTCCTCGATTCAATCTTCGGACTTGCGGCACTGGTTCTGTTTATAATCGGACTGATCAACAGCTTCGGCGGCAAGGTACAGCCCCTTCCTCTGCTCGGAGAACTGGCCTACAATTTCGGTATCTGCAAGCCCGTTGATACGGATGTGAAATAGAATATCCGGGACCTGTTGACAACGGCCCGTCATTGTTTAACTTAGTACCTTAAATCTGACTGTTCAATATCTCACCGGGGGGAGGTCACTGTGGCTATAACACCGACTCAGATGAACTACATTCGCAAGCTGCTGGCCCAGAAAGCCACGGGTCGTGCGGCGGTTGCGATCAGCAAGATTCACCCCGCTGACATTGCTGACCTCTTCTCAGTTAACCTGACACCGGCTGAAACAAGAATGCTTGTCGATTTGCTCTTCAGTCAACTGAAGGCGGGAGATGTTCTTGCGGAGCTTCCCGACTCTCTGCTTACCGAGGTTCTCGATGACATTGATGATGACAGCATAGCCAGAATTCTAAAGAGGCAGGACCCCAACGACGCCCTTCAGTTCCTGGCGCAGATAGCTGAAGATCGCCACGATACAATCCTCAAACTTCTTCCCGATACAAATCGCTATTGTATCGAACAACTTATGATTTACCCGGAAGACAGTGCAGGCCAGCTGATGGCTTCCAGCTACATGGTGGTCAGGCCTGAATTCACCGCAAGTGAAGCAGTTGAACAGATAAGAAACCAGAGTGAATCTGTTGATGTTCCCTTCTATGTGTATGTAGCCGACGGAGACAACAGGCTTATGGGTGTTGTCCCCCTCAGAAGGCTGGTAACCTGCCCGCAGGATACTTCCATACGAGAGCTTATGGTTGATGACCCATTCACCGTCGACACCGATGATGACAGTGAGGAAGCGGCTTCCATCGCCAGAAAATACGACATCATGGCTGTACCGGTGGTTGATGATAACCATCACCTTATGGGAGTTATTCCCGGTGATGCCCTCTTCGAAGTTATGGAAAAAGAAGCTACCGAGGATATGTACCGCATGGCAGGTCTTTCTGAAGACGACAGCGTTTTCACCCCGGTTCCCACTGCTTTTAAACAGCGATTCCCATGGATACTGGTGAACCTCGTAACAGCTTTCATTGCCTCAACAGTGGTGAGAGCCTTTGAGGGAACCATCTCCCAGTTTGCAACACTGGCTGCCTTCATGCCGGTGGTTGCCGGCATGGGTGGCAACATCGGCAATCAGTCTCTGGTGGTTATTACCCGTGGTATCGCCCTTGGCGAACTGGATTTCACAAGCGCCAGAAAAGCATTGTTTAAAGAATCCGCCCTCGGCACTCTTCTGGGACTGGTAGCGGGCACAGTTGCAGCGTCAGTGGCATACCTCACAGCCAGTGCCCCTGCGCAATCAACATCACTGGGCCTGGTTATCTTCATCTCCATTGTTACAAATATGGCTCTGGCCGGTCTTCTTGGCGCGGGAATACCCCTTACACTGAGGGCTCTCGGCAGAGATCCCGCCCTTGGCAGCAACATTCTTCTTACAGCCTGCACCGATTCCCTGGGTTATCTTCTTCTTCTTGGTCTTGCCATGAAGATAATGACGTGAAGCATTATCCGACCTCTCTGGAGACGGATAAAGTAATCAATGGCCCCATGGCAGACCCGCACTCCATACTGGGAATGCATCGAGTAGAACCAGCAGACAGTATCTCCATTCGGGCTTTCTGCCCTGACGCTGTTTCAATACAGGTAATCCATTCGGGAGAGCCCCTGGAGATGGAAAAAATTGATCCACAGGGATTCTTTCTCTGGAATTCTCACGGAAAGTCTGATTTCTTCCCATACGAACTGAAGATCAAACTGGCTGACGACAGTACCTGGCAGACCCCCGACCCCTATTCTTTCCTACCTCAGTTCGGTGAGATCGATCTGCATCTGTTCAACAGCGGCAAACACCTTGAACTCCACAGAAAAATGGGGGGAAGAATCAGACAGGTGGGTAATGTTCACGGAACGCTTTTCACTGTCTGGGCACCCAATGCTCTTGCAGTAAGCACAGTGGGCTCTTTCAACAACTGGGACAGCAGAAGACACCCCATGAGAAGCCTTGGTGAAAGTGGTGTCTGGGAACTGTTCATACCCGGTGTCTCCTGTGGCGATTTCTACCGATACATCATTACAACACTTGATGGCACAAAGATTGAGAAGTCTGACCCCTACGCGGTCTCCTTCGAAAAAAGACCGGGTAATTCCTCCAGAGTGGAAGATCCATTCTCATACCAGTGGTCCGACGGAGAGTGGATGACCGAAAGAGGCAGAAAGAACTGCTTCACATCACCTCTGTCCGTCTACGAACTGCATGCCTCCTCATGGACCCGTAAGGGTGATGACTTTCACACTTGGGATGATCTGGGCAGATGGCTCATTCCCTACGTGAAGAATCTTGGTTTTACACACATAGAAC
This sequence comes from Candidatus Sabulitectum sp., assembly GCA_023139045.1. Classification (GTDB taxonomy): domain Bacteria; phylum Fermentibacterota; class Fermentibacteria; order Fermentibacterales; family JCC-6; genus Sabulitectum. The sequence continues at coordinate 8,543 of JAGLOJ010000163.1, read as the reverse complement.
TTCTTCCAGTTATGGAACATCCTCTGGACGACTCCTGGGGTTATCAGGTAACAGGCTTTCTTGCCCCGACCAGCAGAATGGGAACCCCCGGGGAATTCTGCAAGTTCGTTGACAGATGTCACAATTCAGGAATCGGAGTTCTTGTAGACTGGCCACCGGCACACTTCCCGTCAGACGGATGGGCTCTGGCGAAATATGACGGGACCTGCCTCTACGAGCATGAAGACCCAAAAAAGGGTTACCACCCCGATTGGAACACACTGATATTCAACTACGGCAGGAATGAAGTAAGAAACTTCCTGTATGCCAGTGCGTTCCAGTGGCTTGACACATTCCATGCTGACGGGATCAGAGTAGATGCCGTGGCATCAATGCTCTATCTTGACTACTCAAGGGAAGACGGGCAGTGGATACCCAACGAATACGGGGGTCGGGAAAACCTTGAAGCTGTGGAATTCCTTAAAGAGCTGAATCACTACGCAGGGTCGATGTTTCCGGGTGTGATAATGGTAGCTGAAGAGAGTACGGACTGGCCCGGTGTGACACAACCTCCTGAACAGGGAGGCCTCGGTTTCCACTTCAAGTGGAACATGGGCTGGATGAATGATACCCTTGAGTTCTTCAAAGCAGACCCTCTTTACAGAAAACACATGCTGAACAAAATAACATTCAGCGCCATGTATGCCTGGAGTGAGAATTTTATCCTTCCACTCTCTCATGATGAAGTAGTGCACGGAAAAGGATCTCTGCTTAACAAGATGCCAGGCGACAGAGCACAGAAGGAAGCCAATCTTAGACTTCTGCTCTGCTATCAGTGGTTCTTCCCCGGTAAACAACTTCTCTTCATGGGCGGCGAGAGAGCCCAGGAGACAGAGTGGAATCACAACATCAGCCTTCCCGAGGGTAACGATGAGACGAAGGATTTTGTTGCTTCCCTGAACAGATTTACCCTGGAGCACCCGCAATTCTTCCAAAGCGACTGCAATGAAGAAGGGTTTCAGTGGGTGGATTTCTCCGACACCGACTCAACAATAGTTTCCTTTCTCAGGAAAACAGAAAACCAATCTCCCCTGTTGTGCATTTTCAATATGACCCCGATGGAAAGACAGAATTACAGGATTGGCGTACCAGTGGAAGGCTCCTGGAAACTAGTTTTCAACAGCATCCTGCCCTTTGATGAAGTTTCAACCTCCACACCAACGCCATTGCACGGCTTCAACCACTCAATTGAAGTAACTCTCCACAGTCTCTTCTGTTCGGTGTACTCTCTTCAGTAAACACATTTCACAAATCCAATCGACTATCCGCTTTTTTCACGAATGCGCACTTGTGTCCGCAGTTTTCATGTGCTATACTCGTTTTTCAGAAAAATAGCCTTTTATCCTCATTATTCACGGAAGGTAGCAGTTTTTCATGAAGGAAATAGTATTTCCGGGAGCAGACAAGCACCTTTCAGGCTGGGTACTTCCCGAAAAAGCCGTACCCGTGGGTTATGCTGCTCTGATTCTTGCCTTCAACCTTAAGGTTCCAACACCCGTAACATTAAGTGCAATAAGCAACAGGCACAGAAAATACACAAAAAACGGCTGGAGTATTTTAACTCCGAGACACATGCCTGAATCTACTCTTTACGGTCATCTAACCTTCGCCCTCAAGTACGAAGGAATTAACCTGATTCTGTTGAAAAGTCTTTTCCGGATAACAGGTCCCTCTCCGATTACCCGGATAGTCAGAGATATTCCCGGCAGCAGTTATGCAAGACGACTCTGGTTTCTGTACGAATGGCTTACAGATGAAGAGCTTGACCTCCCTGATTCCACTACAAAAGGCGGTAATTATGCCCCGGTAGTTGATACTGCCTTGCAGTACACCGTTCCCGGTATTTCTTCTCCGAGACATCGAGTAAAAAACAACCTGCCCGGAACACGAGAGTTCTGTCCTCTTGTGTTTAGAACAGAGCGTCTGGAAAACTACCGCAATACAGATCTTCCTGCAAAAGCAACTAAGGTCATAGGCGGTATTCCTGATGATGTCCTTGCGAAAGCAGCAGCATTCCTGCTTCTGAATGACTCCAGGGCCAGCTTTGCTATAGAGGGTGAACAGGCATCTCTGAATCGTATTCAGCGGTGGGGTCAGGCAATCAGCGAATCCGGCAATATTTCCCTGAGTCATCAGGAGCTGGTGCGGCTTCAGCGGATAGTGATTGGTGATTTTCGTTTCGTACAGGAAGGATTCAGATCTGCAGGTGGCTTTATCGGAGAACATGACCGACACACAGGGTTTCCACTACCTGTTCATATCAGCGCCAGGGCAAAAGATATTAACCCCCTTCTGGATGGACTCATCGCTTTTGACAGGCAATTCGCTCCTGAACTGGATGCTGTTGTGGCTGCTGCTGTTCTCGCCTTCGGATTTATCTACATCCATCCATTTGAAGATGGAAATGGCCGTATTCACAGACTGCTCATACACCATATGCTTACAAAAATGGGCTACAATCCACCTGAACTGATATTTCCAATCTCTTCTGCAATACTGGAAAACATTAAAGAGTATCGTGCTACACTGGAGAACTACTCTTCTCGACTACTGCCTTTAATTGAATGGGAGCCAACAAAAAACGGCAATGTGAAAGTAATTAACGATACTGCTGATTTTTATCGCTATTTTGATGCCACAGCGCACACTGAATTTCTCTATCACTGCGTCGAAAACACCATCAAAACTATTCTACCGGAAGAAGTGCAGTACCTTCAAAACTATGATATGTTTCGTTCCGGCATTGGAAGAATTCTTGAAATGTCCTCCGGCAAGATTGAACTTCTGCACAAGTTTCTGCAACAAAACTGCGGCAGGCTGTCTTCAAGAGCAAAGATGCGAGAGTTTGCTGCACTCACGCAGAACGAAATTTCGGAAATCGAGAACCTCTACAAAAGCAGTTTCTTAAAGAAAGAGGATCAATGAAATCACACAGAAAGTATCTCTGGTTCAATACTCCCGAGCGGGTCGGTTTTCTCAACATTACCGGTGAAGTGGAAGAAGAACTGCATTTGAGTGGTATACAGGAAGGGCTCTGTCTTGTGAATGCCATGCACATCACGGCAAGTGTGTTCATCAATGATGATGAACCGGGGCTTCACAGCGACTACAAACGGTGGCTCGAGGAACTTGCACCCCACGACCCCACCCGGTACAGACACAATCTTACCGGGGAGGACAACGGGGATGCTCACCATAAACGGCAGATAATGGGCCGTGAGGTTGTGGTTGCTGTTACAGACGGGCAGCTTGACATGGGCCCCTGGGAGCAGATCTTCTATGGTGAATTTGACGGCCGCAGAAGAAAAAGAGTTATGGTCAAAATTATTGGAGTCTGACCAGGAATACAATTCTCGATCAAGCTCCAGAGAGAGTGAGGTATCCGGAATGCGTGGGTTTCTTTTAATTGGAGCAGCAGCCCTGCTGCTGGCAGGTTGCGGAGATGTAAGTAATGGAGTTGCCGGTCAGTATCAGCCATACCCCCCATCAGTAAGTGTCACAGGAATTGGCACGGCAGTCGGTGTTGCAGACATGGCTGTGATAAATTTTAACATTGATGTCTCAGACATCGATGCCGGATCTGCAGTCGATGAAGCAACAGAGCTCGCCGAAAGTGCAATTGCAGCAGCAGCTGAACTGGGAGTAAGTGAAGAAGATATTGAAACTGTGGGTTACAGCCTCTATATGGAAGAGGAATACGACTACAACACTTACGAGTACACGGGTGAAAACATTTACCACCTGACACACTCCTTCAGCGTTAAAGTAAGAGATATCGACCAGGCGGGAGATGTGCTTGCAGCCCTTGTAAGAGGTGGAGCGACTTCTGTGGGTGGAATCAATTTCACCATCAGCAACAGAGGTGAACTCATAGCTGAAGCCAGAGACCTGGCCCTCATTGAGGCAAGAGCAACAGCAGAGCAGCTTGCTGAAGGTCTGAATATTTCCCTCGGCGACCCGGTAAGTGTCAGCGAATGGATCGACTACTATGGTTACGACAACTACGGCTACGGAGGGTATGATGATTACTACTACGATTCACCTCCGATTTCACCTGACAACTCATCGGTAACGCTGAATGTTTCCGTTTCCTATGCCATTGATTAACGAATGATACTTTTACTCATCGCACTGGCGGGGTTCTTCACAACCCCGCCTGCCGACATGGACACCACACTGACCATCCTGCGAAACACACTCACGAGAGCAACGCCACAAGCCCTTGGCATGTTCTTTGCTGAAATTGGCCTGGAAGCCGCACCGGACGAGGTTCATCTCTGGGGCAGTGACACTTTCTGTGAACTGCTCATGGAGTTTTCCGACCTGGCCCCGGATTCGGGAACACCGGACTCCCTCCTCCCCCTTCTAAATGGCCTTCCCCTTGAACTTCTGATTCCCGCCTCTTGAAAAAGTGACAAGCATGTCGGTTACTGTTCAGTATGGAAGCATTAATTCTTTTTACTGCCATGCTCTGCAGCCAGCCTGTGATATCAGAGGTGTGCTCAAATCCCGTTAATGAAACCGCAGGTGAATTCATCGAGATCCACAATGATACAGTTGAACCTTATGATATTGCAGGTTACTCAATCACAGACGGTGATGCCCTTGATGACCTTCTACCCTGGGTCGGTGCTTTCCCTCAAGCCGGGGTGACAACAGGAACCACCATTATTCCTGCAGGCGGATTTGCAGTTCTTCTGGAAGAAGATTATCCGGATGACCCATGGCTCACTTTCCCCGATGAAACTGTAATCCTGACAACAGGCGATCACTCCATCTGCAACGGTCTTGCAGCCTCATCTGATCCTCTCACCCTGTATTGTCCGTCAGGATCATCACAGAATGATGTTGTTTCCACCTATGGAACACCAATGCAATCCGACAACTGGTTTGACTGCGATGATGACGGTCTTGACAGTATTCCATTCGATCCCGGTGAGGGGCTCTCAATAGGCAGATATCCGCTGAACAGTCCAGACTGCGAAGCAAGCTGGTTTGCAGGTGAGCCCACCCCGGGTCTGGCTTCTGAAGCCCCGCCTGACACCTTCTTTATAACGATTGATTCGCTTTTTCTTGATAATCCAGATCCAATTCCCGGCAGCACCTCCCAACTCACTGCCTTCGTTTCCTGCTGGGGCACAGTGTCACCGGGTACAGGTGATGTGATTCTGTTCATAGATGCAGATGGCGATTCGATTCCCCAGTGGGAAGAAGTGCTGTACACCTACCCGGCATGGAACCTCATTCCCCAGGAAACAGACACCCTTGAGGTAATCTTCACGGCACCGGCAACAGGCTGGTATCCAGCGGTCTGCTCTGCGCCGGGAATCGCTTCAAGAATCCATTTTCCCACAGGTGGCGGTATCAATCCCGTAATAACCGAAGTAATGGCAAATCCTCAAAGCGAGGACCAGGAGGAATTCATCGAGGTCTTCTATCCCGGCCCCGGTGTTTTCCTCCTGGCTGGATGCAGCTTCACTGATGGAGATGCGGTTGACCAGATAATCTCCTCTAATGGAAGTGCATATATCAAAACAGATCAGGCAGCACTTATCATCGACCCGGAATATCAGGGCACGCTGAATATTCCTCCTGATACTCCGCTTTTCACTCCTGCCAACACAACTCTCGGGAATGGTCTCACAACTGATGACCCGGTTCTTCTTTACCTGCAGGGTGAACCATCACTGGCCACACTTCTTTCAACAGCAGGTACTCCCCTGCTGCACGACAACCCGCTTATGTGCGACGATGACGGGCTTGATAACATTGCTTTTGATCCAGGAGATGGATGTTCAATGGAAAGGATATCTCCCGCAGGGCCGGATGCCGAATTCAACTGGATGGGCTCACAACCTGGCGGTACTCCGGGAGTTGTAAGTGAAAATCAGGGATGGACCGACCTGAGTACAGACTCGATCTATGCAGACAACACAATCCAGGCAATATTCAGTAACTGCGGTGTGTTTGATGCAGAAGGCTTATGCACGATTTTTTATGACCTGGACGGTAACCTCTCGCCTTCACCGGAAGAAACAATCCACGAACAGACTGTTGACCTGTCAGCCGGCCAGAGTGACACCCTTTCGATTCCCTTCTCCCCTCCAGACAGTGGTCTTTTTGTAATAGTGGCCACAATTCAGAATCCTGCAGACACTACTGCGGCCAACAACACACGGCACTGCAGCTTTATCCCGGTAAATCCGGCATGGCCGGTGATAACCGAAGTTCTCTGCAACCCGGGCAACGAAGACTGTGATGAGTTCATTGAACTTTTCTTCCCCGGCCCCGGCCAGGTGGATATCACACAGTTTTCCATTACAGACAATGATGCAGTTGATGAGCTGATTGCTCTGACCACTCCATTTCTTACACCAGGCAGCTATGCCCTGATTCTTGATCCAGAATACGAAAATGGAAGTATGCCCTATGACATCCCGGCGGAAACAACCATCTTTCACCCGGCCAATACCACCATAGGCGATGGTCTTTCCAGCACTGACCCTGTATTGCTTCTTTTTGATTCTCTTACTGTTTCCACTTATGGAACACCGGATAATCCAGCAGACGGCATACCCTTCGACCCGGGAGCCGATCTCAGTGTGGAAAGAATTACAGCCAGTCACCCTGATCTTGAAAAAAACTGGATTTCCTCTCCCACTGGCCCCACCCCCGGAACGGCACCGGAGGGTATCTCGGAGGGAGTTGACTACTGTGTAGTTTCAACAATTCTCTCGCCGCCAATGGGCGAAGAAACCACGCAGACACAAATTGAAATCAGGCTGACCTGCTCCGGTACAGATTCAGTTTTCCAGGGAGGCCTCTGCATTCTAATCACAGCTGACGGAACAGAAATTCTTTCCTCTAACCCTCCTCCTCCGGCACTTGGAGATACCCTTACCATCAAGGCAGACTGGCAGGGAACAGCAGAACAGGCTGCGGTAATTGCCGAACTGCTCTGTGCAGAAGACGGTAACTCTTTCAATAACACCGCTGAAGCCATCTGGAATCCCACTCCGACATTATGCATCAATGAAATATTCTATCACGAAACTGAATGGATCGAGCTTTTCAATGGAACAGGGAATACAGTGTCACTTTCTGATTTCACAGTTGCCGATCCAGCCAGTTCTTCCAAGCTGCCACCGGAACAGCTGGCTCCTGGTGAATTCATTATCCTCACAGCCTGCGCAGATGACTTTCAGTACCGTTGGGGCAGTGTAAACTGTTCTGTAGCAGAACTAGAGCACTGGCCCACGCTTAACAATTCAGGAGATTCCCTGATACTGGCAGATGGATCTCAGGCAATAGAAATGGTGCCCTACACCAGCCAGTGGGGCGGTAATGCCGGTGCCAGCATTGAAAGACGCTCTCACACCGTAATGGGTTTCATCCCGGACAACTGGGGAACATCCATCTCCAGCGCAACTCCAGGGGCGGCAAACAGCATTGGTGATGTTTTATCAAATGAGTTCCTCTGCCTGACTCCAACCATTTTCAGCCCGCCGCACACTCCCCTGCGGATCGAAGTGAATCTTCCAATGCAGGCATGCAATGTGACTGTAAAGGTATTCGATGTACGGGGAATGGAACTTGAGAATCTGTATTCGTCCATTGTACCCGGAGAAGTTCTCATTCTTGAATGGTTCGGAAATGAATACCCTGTTGGCAGATACATAATTTTTGCTGAAGCTGCCTGTTCCGGTGAGAAGTTCAGTGATGCACAGGTAGTTGTACTGGCCCGTCCCTTGTAGTCACACAATCCATCCCATTTGGCCCCCCGTAGTATACACTTTGGGAACTGCAAATCTGGTAGGAAACTGAATGAAGAAGCCTGTTTATGCGTAAGCTAAACGACCTTTAGGCTCAGGGATAGAACGCCCAAGCTCCCGAGCAGTTTCAATCCACTCCTGGATAATCTGCTCAGCACTGGACAATGCCTGCTGATAAGTCTCACCATCTGCCATACAACCAGGAAGCTCGGGAACTTCAGCTATATATGACTGATCTTCCTTACTCCAGAAAATGATGATTTCGTATCTAGTACTCATATCTACTCTCCAATGCGAAGGTCATACTTGAGAATAATATTCCTCACCTGCTTAACCTGATAGGATTTTGCTTTGCCTTCTCTGGGTTGCAGGTTTGGAATTTCTTCCACTCCCCTCTTGGTGAATATATGATGATCCCCTCTAATTCGCTCATTAAAGCCAAGTCGACCAAGAAGAATGCAAAGTCTACTAAAAGCAGTATTGGCATCCGACCGACCAAGTAATATCTGCTCATAAAGCTTTTCGTTTTTACCCATACTTGACGAATATGAAAGACATGACTTTTTGCCAAGATTGATCAAAACTCAGTTTTCTCTTCCAGCACCCCGTACTGAATGCTTTTGGAACTTCCATAGTCAAATTTGATCTGAGGTTATTAAAGCGAACCAGATTCATGCTCTTATTCAGTGGGAACACGATCACCTGAGAGGCGACGACTTAAACAGGCAATAC
>JAGLOJ010000162.1 GCA_023139045.1 Candidatus Sabulitectum sp. | reverse complement strand
GTAAGTGTAGGTGCGCACCGTGTGTACCTTATTATCCGCCATATAATCCATGGGTGCCTGTGCCGTGGAACGATGGAACAATATATGAACAACATAGATATATAGTTACATGTTAGTAACATGATAACAATTAAAATCGAATCCATCCCGGATTCGACATACTCACGGCTCATTATCATAGATGATAATAAGTATAGTGTGATATCAACGGATGACTACTAACTGGCATGAGACTGTCATACATAGGGATAACCGGGATCTGCAATGACTGTATGCAGAACGGTGATAATATCGAATGTGGCGGTAAAACGTGCCAATTACGGATAATAGAAGAGATGGAAGATACAAATGAGTGAGAAAGTAACAGTATTTGAAGTATTAGCATTAATTTCGTGTGGAATCATAATAGGTGGTGTTGGAATGGCATTTTATTATGTTCCGGCATATTATGATATGCAGGATCAACGTGATATGTATAGGACGAATTCACGTGACGCTATAACTGAACGTAATTCATTACGATCGCAAGTTGATCCTTTGAATACAGAATTGAGACGTAAAACAGTTGACTATGAAGAACTTAGAATTAAATATAATGATTTAAATACTAATCATCGTAGTGTAAAATTATCTCACGATAAATTGAATAATGAATACTCATCACTTGTAGATGAGTATAATGATCAAGTGGTAATACTTAATGATGTCAATGCATTATCAAGACAACAACAACAACAATTAAATAGTGTTAGTGGTTTAATGCAAGACTCATATAATAGGGGTTATAATGATGCATCGATGGGGGATGACGACGGTATTGGTGATTTACTTGAACTTCTCATATTATTCATATAATCAACCAAAACCCTTATATACTATGAAGGATAATACATTTATAGCTCATAACAATGGAGCAATTAATTAGAAATAGGAGTAAGATAAGAATATGATGAAAACAATATTAGCTGCAATGATGATTGTAGCATTAATGATTGCGCCAGTTAGCG
>JAGLOJ010000161.1 GCA_023139045.1 Candidatus Sabulitectum sp. | reverse complement strand
AAGAAGCGGGGGTTTAAAGTAAACTGCACACTAGAACGCGGAACGGTTAAACCTGAGTTTGCGTATCCTCTTGGTATGCTTTTTGATACAAATGCAAAATGGGAAGCTTCAGGAGCCGTAAGTAGTGATCTTTCGGCTGTACATTCGCTTTGGCACCCCATAGTGGATGCTTTCGGAACTAACTGCTTCAAGTAATGGTATGATTCAACCATCCAATCCTAAAGTTACAAGCCAGGTCTGAGATCACCGGTCAGTACTCTCATTTATAACGCTAAATAGCATATCCAATGCCGGCATGAAGGAATGGCAAACCTAGCATTCCTCTAGATAATACAAATATCCCACCGCCACCAAGCTTGGTATACCAGTGTTCACTGATCGCAAATCTATGCTCAACCGAAGGGATTATAACTGGAGTAGAATCTGTGAAATCAAACATTTTATCAAAATCTACCTCACGTGAAGCTGAATATCCAAGTGACAAGCGAAATGATCCAACTGTTCTATTGTATTTGAGGCCGATAAAACTTGTTGCTGGTATCGTGAATGCTTCAAGTGAGTGTTTTTCGTTTATTGAAAACTCATAAGTAACCAATGGGATAGTAAAAGGGGAATATGAATCACTCATAGGATTTGGCACAAACCAACCTACTAACGAAACTGCATGTCGACTCTGTGTATCCTCCCCAAAAGCTACTGCTATCAAAGCGAGTAGAACAAGAAGTGCTTTCATTTCTATTACCTACTAATTGATTTGATTGATTTGCCAATTCTTACCGTAAATAGATTCTTCCCGTTTTGTAATAGTCAATGTGATCCAATTCGATTCTATTCTTCGATAGCTTAATATAAGACCCAGAGTAGATTCTACTAGAGCTTCTGCGAGTTCCAGAATTCGAATTGACACCCCGTAGTGGATGCTTTCGGAACTTTTGTGAAGCTTGTCAACAGGAATTAGCTGCTACTTCAAGAACTATTTGGCAAAAATATGCATATCGCTCTTACTACCTTCCGGGACAATGACTTTTCAGACCATCTATATGAGTATACAAATCCTTATTAATTGGTTGCCACATCGGATCAAGAATCACATCAATACCCTCTCTGCGAGCAAACTTAGCCGCAGGTACAAAATCTGAATCGCCAGTCACGAGTACTATTCTGGAAGCTAGTTTTTTGTAAGCAATTGAAGCGATATCCAACCCCATTTTCATGTCTACACCCTTTTGATTCATTGAGTAAACAACATCATCTTCTGTTACTTCTTCTGCTGTAATTTTACCTGAGAGCAACTCTTTCATCATTCTTGGACGAATACTCCATCCACCGCCTGAATCAGAAATTCTTCCAAGGCGTAATGCGACTTTTCTGAGTTTTACCAGCTCCCCGTGCAATTCAGTTCTAAATTTAAAAATTGCAGTCTTTGAAAAATCAATACATTCCTGAGAAATCGGATTGTGAACCTTCTTCGAGAAAGGAGGACAATCATAGAAGAAAATTCTGTAGAGATTATCTCTCTCATTCAACGGAAGTTCCCTTTTATTTTCAG
>JAGLOJ010000160.1 GCA_023139045.1 Candidatus Sabulitectum sp. | reverse complement strand
GGAGCGGGCTGGGACGCTATTTACTAAGGGCTACCTATGAAGACTTTGAAGTAACAAAACACTTTTTGCCCACCTATGCGAACCGATCTTTCGTATATGACCTGAGACCTGCCGCCTGGTGGGGCGATGGAACTGTCGGTATTTTCACCATGACTGTAAACGCAGAGGAACTGCACGCAATGAATGGATCGATACAGATTCTTCCCGAGGGTGGCCAGTGGCTTGATGATAACCACTACACAGTCAGCGAGCAGCATCTCAACTTCAGATCAAACCCTGAAATATCCTTCTCATTTGAATCAAGAATAGCAGCTTCAACCGACTTTCTGGAAGAGCACCGCATGTCACCGGACAACTATACAGTTACCGTATCCTCAGAACTGGGTGCAAACTATGGTTCCTCCAACCTTAGCGACAATGATCCAAGTACGACTTGGGCCGAGGGAGCAGAGGGAACCACGGGCGGGTGGATACTCATCCAGTTCGAACCGGGAACCTATGTATCCTGGGCGGGGCTGCTTCCGGGTTATGCAAAGAGTGAATACACCTACACAGCCAATGCCCGTCCATTGGAAGCCACGGTAGAAGTAGATATTCAGAGCAACAGCAGTAGCCATCCTTACACCTATTCAATACCTGCAATTGACTGGGAAATCATCGAAAGAGGATTCAACTGCGACATGTTCTGGGCAGCCTTCAACCGCGGTGAGAGCTACCAGGTTAGAAGCATAAAAATCACCTTTACTGATGTAATCCCCGGCACTGAATTTGAAGACCTTTGCATCTCAGAGCTCATCATAGCTGCTTTCTGAGCACAGGAATGATTATTCTACTGACTATTCTGGGAATTCACAACATTAATCCCATGTTAAACGCCACAGAATCTTTCTCTTATACCACCCCTTGCACCATTTCAGTTGAAGGATGCGAATCATTCCACATCATCCTGCCAGTAAGGGCCACCCTCTGGAATCTGCACCAGGGGCAGGGTGATCAGGGCCTTGGTGTAGATACCCTGCGTTTTTGCGCCACGAGTTCAGCTCTGGGAGTGGACGTAACTGCAAGAGAGATGGGGGTAGGTCCTCCGAGATCGGTATACAGGTACAGGTCTCAAACCACCTTAAGCTGCTGCGATCAAAAGTCGTGGTGGTGAGCGTTA
>JAGLOJ010000016.1 GCA_023139045.1 Candidatus Sabulitectum sp. | reverse complement strand
CGCTTTCTGTCATCACGATACTTGCATCGGTGGTATCCGAGTAAGTAACATTGTTCACAAGCCGGACATATTCACCGATACCAACAGGGTCGTTGGTGTTACGCACTATCTGGATGAGATCGCTTCTTCCAATCTCCTGTCTGAGAACCGAGTAGATCACATCATCAAGTCTTGAGCTGGCAGCATAAACAGACTGAACGCTCTGAAGGAAAAGAAGGGGATTCTGAATACGCCATCTGGCGTAACAATCAACCTGAAGATGCTTTTTATCTCGTGTGACAACATCTGAAGGATCGTCATCATACTCAAGAATTCTGTCATCAAACACATGAAGCTGCTGAAGGAAGGGAACCTTGAAGTAAAGCCCTGCACCTGAACTCAATGCCACACCGGGGGCATTCTCTGCCATCCAGAGTTCCAGGTCTACCATTTCCTCGGGGGTTCTGCTGCCGGCAATTACACGGATCGGTTTTCCCAGTTGAAGAATCACAGCCTGCTGTGTTTCATTAATTGTAAAAAAGGCTCCGAAAAAGATCATTCCCACAATCAGAACTACTACGCCTGTAAGACAGCCCTTGAATTTTGGAGGAATCTTCATTACATGCCTCCATCCAGGTTGTAGTGTGTCAGAGCGCCTGCACGAGAGTCTACAATGGTGATCTGAATATCGCTGAGAACACTCTCCAGCATCTCCAGATGGAGCCTGGCTGAAGTTACCAGAGGGCTCTTGGCATATTCCGCCGCAACCATGGTAAATCTCTCGGCGGAACCTGTTGCCCTGTTGATTCTTACCGCAGCATAACCCATTGCCTCGTTAACAATTGTTACAGAATCCGCTCTGGCTTCAGGAATAACCTGGTTTCTGTAACCCTCTGCCTCATTGATATAGGCCTGCATATCCTCGCGTGCTGTGGCCACATCCTTGAAAGCGTTTGAAACCTGTGTCGGCGGCTGAACATCCTTAAGCTGAACCGCCACGATATCAATACCCATAGTGTAATTGTCTACCATTTCCTGAACCTGTTCGATTATGCGGTTCTGCACATCAAGTTTGCCTGTGGTAAGAACTGCATCAATGGCATTGTCTCCTATGACCTGTCGGATACAAGCCTCCGATATATCAGTCAAAGTTCCTGCCGGATCTCTCACATTGAACAAATAAGCTCCGATGTCACCGATTCTGTACTGCACGATTACCGAGCAGTTGATAATGTTCTCGTCGCCGGTAAGCATCTGAGCTTCCCGAAGCATATCAGGATCATTGAAACCAACATACTCTGTGCTTCTGCCCGATCCGTAGGATCGGAAACCAATCTCAATCCTCTGAACCACATTCACAGGAGCTTTCAATACCGACTGCACCGGCCATGGAATCTTTAAATGAAATCCCGGCCCGGTAACAGAAGTCTGCCTGCCGAAAGTAAGAACAACCCCCTGCTCCTCCGGTCCAACGATATAGAATGGTCCACCTTTGATCAACCAGACCAGAACAGCCACGGCAAGTACTGCCAGAAAAATCTGTTTGGGCCCGAATGACTGAACATCCACAACTTTCATATCATCTCCTCTCATTTACACTAACCTGATGATTCAAGTTTTCTCTGAAGTGTTCGTCTGCCTATACCAAGAAGAGAGGCAGTTCTGGTTCTGTTTCCGCCTGTCAAATCAAGCATTTTCTTTATGACTTTATCTTCCACCACGGCCAGGGTCATGGGAAGACACAGTTCCAGTGTACTGCAGGCATCCTCTCTAACTCTTTCAAATTCAGGAGGAAGGTCTTCAACTGTGATCCTGTCCTGGGTTGTCACCAGAAGGCTCTCCATCATGTTCTTCAACTGACGGACATTTCCCGGCCAGCGATAGGATTTAAGCCTTTGAATAACCTCCGGCTCAACTTCCGGCATGGGCAGTCCGAATTTCTCAGCGGCCTGTCGAAGCAATGACATCGTCAGAAGCGGTATGTCACTTTTCCTTGCTCTGAGAGGTGGAACATCAAGCTCGATGACCTTGATGCGATAGTACAGATCCTCCCGGAATGTACCTTCCTCCACCATTTTTGCAAGATCACGATTTGTTGCTGCAATCAGTCTCACATCAACAGGTACAGGAGTGTTTCCTCCAAGGCGTGTAATTTTTTCTTCCTCAAGTACCCTGAGAAGCTTTGCCTGAATGGGAAGAGGCATATCTCCAATTTCGTCCAGCAGCAGAGTGCCTCCGCTGGCGGCCTCGAATTTCCCCTGCCTTCTGGCATCCGCACCCGTAAATGCACCCCTCTCATAGCCAAACAGTTCACTTTCAAGAAGTGGTTCCGGGATTGCAGCACAGTTGATTGCAATATAGCTGCCTCTTCTGCGACTCATCGTGTGTATTTCTCCGGCGAGTACATCCTTTCCCGTACCGCTCTCACCGGAGAGAAGAACAGTAACCTTGATTGGAGCCACTCTTGATGCTTTTTTCATCAGATCCGACATTGCTCTGCTGCGATAAAGCATGCCATCACCCTGAACACCGTCAACCGATCTGTTCTCTTTTGCAGTTGATTCCTTTGAAAGCTTTGAAGATGACCTGGTAAAAGCACTCTGCAGGGCACTTCTTAAAGATTCTGAGTCTGATGGATCCAGTAAAATATCAACAACTCCAGATCTCATCCAGGAAATCGCCTCACTGGCAGATATATTTTTCCCGTAGATAACAACACTTGAGTTTACATTGGCCCTTGAAAGCGATTCAAGAAAAGTGTCCATGTACAAATCTCTCAGCTCGGAGCTGGCCACAATAACATTGACAGAACGGGATTTAACTCTTCTGAGGGCTGATCTGGCAGAGTTTTCGATGGTGCAGTTGTAACCGATAGAGGAAACAGCAGCTCGTAAACTCGAAGCTCTCGAGTTATCTGAATCCACAAAGAGAACTGTTCCCCGGCCAAGAATCGTGGTCAATCTAACTCTTTTCCCCGTGCGCCGGTTTCTTCACAAACAGGAAGGGAGGCATAACGAGTGCATCAATACCTGTTCCATAGTAACAGCGTACGGCATCAATCGGCGTATTCACAATGGGCTCGCCTCTGATGTTAAAAGATGTATTCAACACAACGGATACACCTGTGATTTTCCCAAATTCTTTGATAATATCGTAATAAAAAGCATTCTCTTCCCGAGTAACTGTTTGAACTCTTGCAGTATTGTCAACATGGGTTACCGCAGGAATTACACTGGCCATACCTTCAACAACGGGATATGTCTTTATCATGTGTGAAGATTTCACGCAACCAAGAAAATACTTGCCGGCATCTTCCTGAATACAGGCAGGAGCGAAGGGTCTGAACCCCTCTCTGTGCTTCACAACGCCGTTAACAATATCCTTCATTTCGGCTCTTCTGGGGTCTGCCAGGATGGACCTGTTGCCCAGGGCACGAGGCCCGAATTCTGTTCTACCCTGATAAACAGCAACCACAAGCCCGTGCGATATCATCTCTGCTACTGTTTCTGCAAGATTTTCCGGTTGAAGAGGGCTTAGTTTTGCCATCTCAATATCTGTCAGAATCTCATCTGTAGAAAACCCGGACCCCAGATACATGGTTTCCAGTTTCTGCAGAAGAGTATCGGGGGAAACTATTCTGTGCACTGCCACCGCCGCCCCAACAGAAGTGCCTGCATCATTGGGTGCAGGGAAAGGGTAAATCTCCTGAAAACCACCCTCCCGCTCAAACAAACCATTCATTACACAGTTCAGAGCCACACCCCCGGCAATCACAAGAAGATCGTGGTCTGTTTGCTTCCTGAGGTACTTCACAACGGCAAGCCCTGCTTCCTCAATTGCTCGCTGAGCACTGGCAGCAATATTCTCGTGCCGTTCCGTGGGTTCTCCGTCTCCGGGGTCGCGGGGCTCACCCAGTATTGATAGAACCTCGGGGCTGAAGACTGCATGGTGAACTCCCATTGAAACATCCAGGAGTTTGGAATCTATCAGGAAGCGACCGTCTTCAGCACTGATAATTCTTCTGAACAGGTCAAGGTAAACAGGTTTTCCATAACTGGAAAGCCCCATCACTTTATATTCATCGTTATCAGGTGTGAAACCAAGATATCTGGTTACAGCAGAGTAGAAAAGGCCGGGAGAAACTGGAAGATGTGTTCTTCTGTATTCAGTGAGAACACCACCTGTAATTGATCCCACAAGACAGGAATGCTTCTCGCCGGCTCCATCCATGGTGAGAACCGCGGCATTTCTGCATCCAGCTCCGAACCATGCTGACCATGCATGACACTCGTGGTGATCAATAAAATGGAATTCCGGTGAAAATGAATCACCAAGATGCTCCTGCATCCTGCCGGGGATAGACCCCATCTTTACAGAACCACTCAATTGGCCCAGAAAGAACTTGATCGAACCTTTCCTGCTCAGGTATCCGGGAAGCGCCCTGATGGTCTCTTTGCGCACCTGATCGGGTCTCATATAATAAGCAACATGGTCAATGTCAGAGGGTTTCAAGTCAGCTTGTTCAAGCAGGTAATTGATCGCTTCTTCCGGGTAACCGGCATCATGCTTCCGTCTGGAAAATCTCTCTTCTTCAGTGGCTCCAACAAGTACACCATCGATAAGGAGGGCCGCAGCAGCGTCATGCTTGAAACAATTAATACCGAGAATAGCAGTCATCAGTAATCCCGTCTGTTGCGCCGGAAAAGCTCGTGAAAGGCTCTTCGGCAGTACGGCGCTGTGTATCGAATATCCCTCCGGGGCAAACCTGGGTTTAACAAACCGCCTGCCAGCCTGCACGCCTGCAACAACCCCATAAACAGTCTGAACAGTGCAATGGAGCCTGTATATCCGTGTTTCCGAAGAAACTTCAGCTTTGCTTGAATATACATAAGGTATGTTTCTCTACCAAACATCTTTCTGGCTGATGCTCCCTCTATGTGAATTACTTCGGCAGATGGCACAAACAAAGACAAATGACCCTTCAGAGAAAGCCTGTATTGAAGCTCTGTCTCTTCATGGTAAAAGAAGAAATCCTCATCAAATCCGCCAATATCCTCGAAAAGCTCTTTCCTGAAAACCATCACAGCCCCAACGAGCCAGTCAACCGTCTGCTCCTCATTGTGCGGCTGATTTACAGCGGATTTCCTGCCGAAAACAGGGATATGCTCTGCAATCAGTCTCACGGGAAACGGAAAGTCTCTGAGAGATCTTTGAAGCGTCCCATCCGGCCAGAGAAGTTTTGGACCGATAATGCCCGCTTCCGGATACCGGTCAACAGCATCAAGCAGAACCTGAAGACTGCCGGGAAGAAAAATGGTATCGGAGTTTGCAAGAACTATGATCTCCGCGTTGATGTTCTCGATGGCCTTGTTGGCCCCCCCTGCAAATCCCAGATTTTCCGGAGACTTGATCAGAGTGAACCAGCTTCTGTCCCCCCATGCATCCAAAGCAATCCTGTCTGAATCATCTCTGGAATCATTGTCGAAAACGATAAGTTCCCCGTGCAGTTTTTCCACAGGGTCTGCCAGTGATTCAATCAATCCGGGAAGAACCTCCAGGCCATTCCAGTTCAGTGTAAGAACGGCAAAGCGTTTCAGATCAACCTCCCATCATCCGGCGGCAGAGATTTAGATGCTCCTGAAAACGGACCATGTCATCGCTGCTCAAGGTTCTTCTGTGACTGCTGAAATACAGGTAAGGATCAATGGCGTAATCATCGGGTCCATTAATTTGATAGTGAAGGTGCGGTGCAGTAGACACGCCTGTATTGCCAATTGTTCCAATCTGCTCTCCAGGCTCGATCAGGGCACCTGTTACAACACTGCTGTCGATTGTGTAAAGGTGCAGGAATATCTCGGAATAGCCCCCGAAGTTCAGCTCAATACAGTAGCCGTTGTATGCAGTATTCCAATTCGTCCGAAGAACGGTTCCTCCTGTAACGGAGAAAACAGGGGTTTCCTGCGGTGCTTTGTAATCAACTCCCTGATGCAGGTGGTTGCCCCGGGGTTCGCCGAACACGCTGGTTATTTCTTCAAATGTTCTTACAGGTGATCTGTCCAGCAGTCTTACAAGTTCGGAACCGTCAGGTTTCCAGACTGAGGGCCAGTTGTCCCCTGATTTATGAAACACATACCCGGAGAAGTTGTGATTGGAAGAACCCCCAACCGGGATGTACTCGAATGCAATAACCATGTTTTCTCTTGGAAGCTCTTCCGTCGTGTAAAGAATACGCATGATATCACCGGCAATAAATCCACTCCACGGGTTCATTTCCCATACAAGATTCCGAACGCAGTGGGCTCCGAGAATGTCAGATTCCACATCGGGAACAACCCCCAGGCTCTGATAAAGAGATCCCTGTATCTCAATTTCAATAAATCTCCATGCGTCCGGAGGAGCAGCAAGTTGAAGAGAATCAGTAGCCGATTCAATTGAATCAGGCTCTGCAGACAGACTATCTTCCAGCAATGCCAGAGTGTCTTCCTGTGAAAGACCTGCCGCAATGGTATCTCCAACAGCAATCAGAGTGTCAGGGAGCACAATAGGAATAGTTGAGTCACTGGAAATATCTGTTTCTATCGCTTCAACGGTATCCTCTCTATAATCATCCTGAGAAATAAAATAACTATCATCAGGAACCGGTTCTCTTGAACAACCGAACAGAAAAAGAATGGTGACAATATATTGCCAGTACTTCATTTACCCTCCGTCAGGATATTGACATTGCCCGAATTAGTATCAATACTATACGCATGAATGATTCAAGGGGGGGATACAGAGCACTTGTTGTGGATGACGAACCTGGGATTCTGAGCTTCGTCAAAGAGGTTCTCGACTCCAATGGTTTTCTCTGCGATTGTGCATCGAGCTGCCGGCAGGCGCTGGCCAAGCTTAGAACCCGGTCGTATCATCTGCTTATCACGGATATCCGTCTACCGGATGGCTCAGGCATTGATATCATCAGAATCGCCAGAGAAAAGCACCCCTACATGGCAGCAATTGTCATTACCGGATTCGCCTCAATAGAAGGTATCAAAGAGGCAATGGATCTGGGCGCAATGGACTACATTCCCAAACCATTCTCCATAGAAGAACTTCTCCTTGCAGTGCAGGGTGTGGTGAAGAAACAGAGACTTCGAAAGCACTCATCCGGAAAATCCCTGATCTTCAACAGCCCTGCCATGGACACAGTTATGGAGCTTGTTGAAAAAGTAAGCATCACCGACAGCACCGTCCTGCTCACCGGCGAGAGTGGAACAGGTAAGGAGATGATTGCACGAACTCTTCACAGAATGAGCAGGAGATCGGCAGGGCCGTTTATTTCAGTGAACTCCGGCGGCATCCCCGAGGGTCTTTTGGAGAGCGAGCTCTTCGGACATCTAAAGGGTGCTTACACTGGTGCACACTCAACCACTATCGGTCATTTTCAGGCAGCGGAAAACGGCACTCTCTTCATGGATGAAATAGGCAACATGAGTCAGCCCATGCAGGTAAAACTGCTCAGGGCTCTTCAGGAAAGGGAAGTAACTCCTGTAGGGTCTACAACGCCGATTCCAATCAGTACAAGACTTGTTTCTGCCACAAACAGTGACATCAGGCAGGATGTGGAAGATGGATGTTTCCGAAGAGATCTCTACTACAGGATGAATGTCTTTGAGATCAAGATACCTGCTTTAAGAGAAAGACCTACAGATATTATCCCGCTTGCAGAACATTTCCTTGCAGGCATGCGTGGTCCATTCGGCGGAGAGAAATTAAACGACAGAGCGATTACTGCCCTGTTAACCTACTCCTGGCCGGGAAATGTTCGTGAACTTGAAAATGTTATGGAAAGGGCAGTTGTTCTTGCTGGGAACGAAGTCATCTGCCTGGAGCATCTTCCCGATTGGATCTCCGATTCTTCCGGAGCAGATGTTCCTGCAATATATACAGACGGAGCCGTGCATCTGAATGTAATTGTTAACTCGGTTGAACGCCACTATATTCAGAAAGCATTAGCCGTCTCCAAAGGGGTAAGATCGAAGGCGGCAAAAAGACTCGGCTTGAAAAGAACAACCTTGTTGGCTCGAATGAAGAAGCTGGGAATTGCAGAGGGGGGGAAAGGGTAGCCTATGGGTGGTAATTTTCCCCGGGTTCTGGTTATTGATGATGATCCTGTCATCTGTGAGGTTGTTGTTGAGACTCTGAAAAATCAGGGGTATGCGGTAGACGCTGCACAATCCGGCAGCGAGGTCTCTGATTTTCTTGCCTTGAAGACCTACCCCATTGTGCTTTGTGATATTCTGCTGCCGGACACTAATGGCCTTGAGCTTATGTCTGAGATCAAGAAAATGAACCCTGATACCTTTGTGATCCTCTTTACAGGACATGCTTCAGTAGATCTGGCCAAAGAAGCCATAAGGCAGGGAGCATACGATTTCATAACCAAGCCATTCACCAGTAATGAGATTATTGAGGCAGTACAGAGGGCTGAAAGCGAACAGAGAGTCAATTTCTCCGATATAACATCTACCGAATTGAAAATTCTTCACGAGCTCACGGTATCCAACAAGATGACCGAATTCTCAAAAAAGGCCTCCCTTGCCTATTTCGGGAAAAAGACTGCTGAAAGCTTTGGAGCAGATTCTCTCCGCATTTACCTGCAGGACAACAAAGGCGGCAGCATGCTGGAAAAGGCTGTAGACATAGGCCAGGGGGCATTTGCTGATGAAGTCACATGGTACTTTCTGGCCAGCAGAACAATGCAGTCGGGGGGTGAAGTTCTCCTTGACCCCGACAGCTCTGAAAACACAGATATGTCTGGAACCAGAGCATCTTTCATGGGAACTGTCATTCCCACAGACGAAGGAAATCTGGGAGTTATCCTTGCAGGAAGAAGCCAGCGGAGAGATCGATTTAAAACAAGGGATCTGAAACTGCTGACTCTTTTCGCGGCACAGCTGGGAAATCAGCTGCAAAACCTTCAAATGACTGATGACCTTCTTATGAACAACAGGGAACTGGAAAAGATCAATCTTGTAACAAGCGGCTTTTCCGCCTCGCTTGAAACATCTACCGTGATCTCATCTGTGGCTCGCGGGCTTCGGAACTTCATCCCATTTGATGTTGCAGGTTTTTTTGTTTCACTTGAAAATGGTACGCCGTACAACTACATCCTGATGAATGAAGCCATTCCAAAAAAGAAAGTTTTTGCCTCCATGGAAAAACAGATGGGCAAGAATCTTGGTAAAGTGCTTGCTTCTGAACTTATGAATGGAGTCCACTCGGGCACATTCGTGGGAGAGAATATCCGCACTTTCGAAAACTACCCGGAGTTTACCTTCACCGAACTTGGTGATTACGGGAAAGTTCACGGTTGGATAGTTATGAGTTCCTGGTCCGGAAGAAGTCGTCTTCTGCCCTCTTCGAAATTCATTCCTATGCTTCTCCGGCACGCAACATCAGCTCTGTGCAACTCTCTTCAGCACAGGGAGAATCAGAGAAACTATCTGGAAACCATCACCGCCATGGCTCAGGCAGTTGATGCGAAAGACAAGTACACCAATGATCACTCCAGGAATGTCACTGCGTACACGCTGGCTCTGGCAGACAAAATGGGTATAACCCATCAGGCAAGGAAAGATCTCTGGAATGCCGCACTCCTGCACGATATAGGAAAGATCGGTATCCCTGAAAGTATTCTTAACAAGCCCGGAAAGCTCACTGATGAAGAGTACGAAGTTATCAAGACCCATCCCGTCAAAGGATGCAGCATTCTTGAACCAATTAAGGCATTCAGAAACCTGCTGCCTGCAATCAGATACCATCACGAAAGATACGATGGCAGAGGATATCCGGATGGGTTGGCAGGAACGCATATCCCCCTTTCTGCAAGGATTTTAACCGTTGCAGATTCCTTTGATGCCATGACCAGCAGCAGAGTTTACCGCAAATCACCAGGAGTGGAATTTGCACTCAGGCAACTGAAAGAGCATTCTGGAACTCAGTTTGACCGCGAGCTTGCCAGGGAATTCATTGAACTAATTGAAGCTCGGCCCTATACGGAGATTCTATTGACCTATGGTTCTGTTCTGCTTGGGAGCCAACCGGTTCTGCACCACTGACTGCGTTGGATTATATTCCCTGTGAATAAGTATAAATCAAAGGGGAGAAAACAATGGCAGAAATAGTCGGAATCAAGGCAAGACAGATAATTGACTCAAGGGGAAACCCGACCATAGAAGCAGATGTGTACCTGGAAGACGGCAGCTTCGGAAGAGCAGCTGTTCCCAGCGGAGCTTCAACGGGCGAACACGAGGCAGTGGAACTCCGGGACAATGGTGATGCCTTTATGGGTAAGTCAGTATTGATCGCTGTCAACAACATACACACCAGGATTGCTCCTGAACTGCTTGGAAGAGACGCATCCTGTCAGCTTGAAATCGATACTTTGATGAAAGAAATTGACGGAACTGCCAACAAATCCGAGCTGGGAGCAAATGCAATTCTTGCCGTTTCAATGGCATGCGCAAGAGCATCCGCAGACAGTCTGATGATACCTCTTTACAGTTATCTGGGAGGTCCTGCGGCGAGGGTGCTTCCGGTTCCCATGATGAACATAATAAATGGGGGTCAACACGCCTCAAATCCGATTGATCTTCAAGAATTCATGGTGGTTCCCGCAGGCTTTGACACCTTCAGCAGAGCCCTTCAGGCTGGTGTGGAAATCTTTCAGACTTTAAAGAAAAGAGCTGCCGCTGCCGGTATGTCTACCAGTGTGGGCGACGAGGGCGGGCTTGCACCTGATCTGCCAGACAACACAGCGGCACTCGAGTTCATTATTGAAGCCATAAAAGCCGCAGGCTACGCTCCGGGAGAGGATATTTTCATTGCACTGGATCCCGCTGCAAGCGAATTCTACAAGAACGGCCGTTACTTCATGCACGGAGAAGACCCGGCAGGATTAACTTCCGAACAGATCGTTGATTACTGGGCAGGACTCGTTGGCCAGTTCCCTATTGTAAGTATTGAAGACGGTCTTGCAGAGGATGACTGGAGCGGATGGCAGCAGATGATGAGAAAGCTGGGAAACACGATTCACATCGTGGGAGATGATCTTTTCGTCACCAATGTAGACAGGCTCAGGCAGGGTATAGAGATGAATGCTGCGAATGCCATTCTTATCAAACTCAATCAGATTGGAACTGTATCCGAAACACTCATGGCTATTGACACAGCCCATCGCAGCGGCATGACTGCTGTAATCAGCCACCGGAGTGGTGAAACGGAAGATACATTCATTTCCGACCTCACCGTTGCCAGAAATACCGGATTTATTAAAACCGGTTCTGCCTGTCGTACTGACAGAACAGCAAAGTACAACCAGCTTCTCCGAATCGAAGAAGCCCTTGAGACCAGCGCTGAGTTTGCTGGAATGAGCGTTATCAAAAGGTAATCGGATGTACAGAAAACCACCCCCTCCAGAGAGCAGTAGAGCCAGATTGTTAACGGCGCTGCTTCTTACGGCGGTTTTTCTGGTGACCGGCGCCATACTGCTCTTCAACCGAAACGGTTTCATGGCTATTACCGAAATCCAGGAAGACGTTCACGGCGTTGTTGCTGAAAATGAGTTAGTTGCAGCAGAAATTGATTCTTTGAATCATGTAATCTATCTACTGGAAAATGATTCTCTGTACATGGAGAAAAGAGTAAGAGAAATACTTGGCTGGGGTTACGAAGGAGAAACTGTTATTAAATTCATGGAGCCGGATACTGAATAAAACCGTTATGCTGCTTGCTGTATCGGTACTTCCTGTATTGATTCTTCTGATTGTGCTCGGTGGCGATATCCCCGACCCGGACAGAAATGCTCACGACATGTGGGCGAATCAGCTGATGAATTCTGGAAATTTGATCATTTCGCCCAATGGCACTTTCGATAACTGGCAGATTTATTACCCCAACACCGTACCCAAACCCCTGGAACTTCTCATTGGCATTGTTCGAAGTCCAGGTGGAGTTCTTTACCATTCAGCAGTCACATTGCTGACTGCTCTTCTTGTTATAGTTGCTGCCTGGAATTCAGCCGGTCGAGGACGAACCGGATTGGAAGCAGCTCTTTTTCTCGGGCTTAATCCCGTTTTTATTTTTCTCTGCGTCAGGGGAAACTCTGCCGTACCTTTTCTAGGCGCTATGTTCCTTCTGCAATCTACCGGGGGCTCAAGCACCGGTGCTCTTCTGGCTTCACTGATAAGGCCGGAGGGGTTCATCTATGGCGGATACCACAGCCTGAAAAACAGAAAATGGAAGCTGCTGCTGCTTCTGGGCACTGCTGCAATTATCTGGCTTGCTTTTCACAAAATAACATGCGGCTCATTCACCTGGGCGGCGGATGAAGTCAAGTTCTCTGTAATTGCAATGGATTATCCCACAGCCAATCCGGTAACCTTCTTCCCGTGGGCAGGGCTGCGTTCATTATTAATTCTGGGTACACCTGTAGCCGCAATTATGTTTCTGGCATTCAGAAGATGGAAGCTTCATATACCATTCTCTGCAAACTTTCTGCTGCTGGCTGTCTCACTGGCCATGGGTTCGCTGGTTCTGCCAAGATACATAGACCAGCTTTTCCTGTTGGCTGCACCATTTGTCTTCATGGAAATTGGCAGGCTCTTCGAAGCACGGATCCGCACCGCCGTTGTAATTGTTGCAGTGCTGCTTCCATCTTTCCAGTGGATATCTACTGTTCCAGAGATGAAACAGCATCAGAGACTCAGAGAAGCCTACCACTCTTTTGAGCTGCCGGAAGAGGGCATAACAGCCACAAATGAGCTTCTTATCCCTGGTTTCTGTCTGAGTCTGGGCATTGATGATCCCACTGGCAGATTCATTTCAATAGACAAAGCAGTTTGGAGTCAGGCATCAGAAGCAGCCCTGAGAGAACATGGCGTAACTCAAGTGGTCATTGTGCCTGAAGGTATGTATTTTCCTCTGCACACGGAGGAATGGCTGAAAACAATAGAAGATATGGAGGTGAAGTATTTCTGATGACAAAACCGGAACGGCAAGAATTGCCTCTTCAGGTAAGAGAGGGGTAACTCTGCTTTTCTCTGATGGAAAAACGGCAAAGGCCCGGGTATCCAGCAATGTATTCCGCAAATTCAAGAATCCTGTCTGCGGAGACATCGCAAGAGTAGTGAACAAACAGGGTGCCTGGTATGTAGAAAAGATTCTTGACCGAAAGGGCTGCCTTGAACGAACTTCGCCCACAGGAAGGCATCAGGTTCTGGCAGCGAACATAGACCTGGTTGTTGTGGTGGCATCAATTGCCAGCCCTCCCCTCAGACGGGGATTCATAGACAGGGCACTTGCTTCAGCAGACTGGAATCATCTTCCGGCTGCTCTGGTTCTGAATAAAATTGACCTTGCAGGCACCATGGATGCCGCCTGTCCGGAAACACTGGAGAAGGTTTACGGAGAGCTGGCTGGATACACCGTTCTCAAAACAAGCACGGTAACAGGACAGGGCATGGAAAACTTCAAGAAGCTCATTGCAGGCAAAACCGTTGCTCTGGCAGGAATATCAGCCACAGGAAAAACATCGCTGATTCAGGCAATCCACCCCGAACTTAACCTCAGAGTCGGATCGGTTAACGCCAAGACTACCAAGGGAAGGCACACCACAGTTTCAGCAAGACTGATTCCCCTTGACAGCAATACATTCCTCATGGACACCCCCGGCCTCAGGGCTTTCTCAGTGGATCATATTCCCAGGGCGGAGCTGAAGTTCTGTTTCGCAGAATTCAATGGTGTCGGGGCATGCAAATTCAGAGACTGCCTTCATGAAACTGAACCGGAATGCGCGGTGCTGGAAGCTGTAAAAAACGGTCAGGTAGATAAAGAAAGGCACCTTTCCTATTTGAAGCTGCTCCACGAAGAAAACACATACTCATAATTATAAGCAAATTGGCCATAACAGAGCTGACTCGGACATGGAAAAAAGTGTCAGTTTCTTTTGGGATGAAAAATATACTTAGTTAAGGCTATAAACGAAACAGCTGTTTGTGTTATTGTGCCGCCAATCAACAACATCATAACCTCTGAGTTAATAAATCTTTCAGCAGCAACAAGATTTTCATTTATAATCAGGTAGATTTCCAAAATAGACACATAGAGCAATGTTGTTGCTAAAACGATATGCGAAGTGACAAACAATATTCCAATCATAATGGAAAGCCATTTCTTGGTGTCCAGATCAAATTGTGCTTCCATATCTTTATCGTGCGATACTCGTTCATCAATCAGACTTTTCTTTAGTTTTTCTGAGCTGGTAATTTTACTTAACGGCTCATTCAATACTTCATCAAGGAATTCTGTATAATTAATCGAGTACTTCATCGTCCATCACCTTTTTTAGTAATTCATGATCCATCACACAATCCAGAATTTGTTCGAATCCACCAACGGAAAAATCACGATACTTCAATAAATATAAAAAATCTCCATTTTTAGTGCCGTTATACTCTGCAAGATTTAGTTTTGCACTCTGTTTTGTATGCTGATAATAGCTTGATTCCATCCATGTGAGTGCCCATAATTGGTTAACATGATTAGCAAATCCATTAAATGATGTATATTCTTTCTCGTCTCGTGATGCTACATCTGATCGATACTTTTCAGAAATCACCGCATAAAGAGGCATTTCTCGAAGAATCCATTTAGTTGTATATGAAAAAATCTTCTGTAGATTTGCTGGTGATTCCTTCCCTGTATCAAGCATACCATGAAAATGCTTATATCTTATTATATCGTAGTAATAACTGGTTATAAGGGTATCCATACGTTCAAGAGACATGACCAGCTCAACAGACTCATGTATATGCACTTGAGCATACCTCTCAAGTCGGTCAGCAGCAAGCTTCAATTCCATCCGTCTTTTAGTTCTTTTCTCTTCAAGTGCAGAGTATTGCTCAACGTAAAACGCTCCAATATCTCCCATTAACGCGCACCTTTCACATGTCTACAATGTAATATTTGTTTTTTTGGTATTACCGCACCGCTACAGAATCTAGCGAGATACAGACGGCATAAAAGAACTGATAATAGTGTCGCATTCCTCTGAATCTTGTTTAAGAAAATCAATCACAGCTTGATGATCATATTTAACGCTACAGTTCCTTTTGCTAGCATGTGCAATTTCATTAACGCGAGAAATCATCTCCATTGCTTCTTGTACATCCTCCGCCCGAAGACCCTTGACAGAGTACCTCACATTACCCTCCTTAGTAAAGCTCATGCAATACGAGCAAGATACATGTCAAGCATTACTCACCTGTCTACAAAGAACTTGAAACATCCTACTCAACATCTTTCGTAGATATAACTCAAGCAATACTAACTCGTCAACGGCAATTATCCTGAAATATATCTCCTGCAATACAAATAAAGGTAGATGTAAAAAATGTTTCACAACTTTATTCAGCGAAACACTTTCCCCAAAGCATGTCTGTAGATTAAAACATATTAGTCGAGATCTGAATTTTTGATGCTCCCGGAGTGCTTGGCACTCCGGGAGCCCTTTATTTAGCAGATGGAAGCGATCATCATAGCTTTGATGGTGTGCTTGCGGTTCTCCGCCTCGTCCCAGACAACGGATCGTGGGCCCTCAATAACATCGAAGGTTACCTCTTTGCCCTTTACAGCAGGCAGACAGTGCATGAACAGGCAGTCAGGATTACCTGTGGCATCCATCATTTCCTGATTCACCTGGTATGGCTGGAGCATTGCAATACGCTCGGCGGCCTTGTCTTCTTCACCCATGGAAGTCCATACATCGGTGTAGATAACATCTGCGCCGGAAACAGCTTCCTGAACATTATCGGTAATTCTGATCTCCGAGCCACTTTCCTCTGCGAGGCCCATAACCGTATCAATAAGATCCTGCTCCGGCTGAAGGCTTTCAGGGGCAAGAATGGTGCAGTTGACACCCATCATTGCCATTCCGATCATAAGGCTGTTGGCCATGTTGTTTCTGCCGTCACCGGTGTATACAAAGTTCACGCCCTTGAGTTCTCCGATGTTCTCTTCAATGGTCATGAGATCGGCGAGAATCTGAGTGGGATGGAATTCGTCTGTAAGCCCGTTGAACACAGGAACTCCTGAATACTGGTGCAGAGCTTCCACCATCTCCTGTTTGAAACCGCGAAACATTATGCAGTCAAACATTCTTCCAAGAACTCTTGCGGTATCCTCAACGGATTCCTTTACTCCGAGCTGGATATCAGCAGAACTGAGAAAGACGGGGTGTCCGCCCTCTTCGCCGAAAGCAGTTTCGAAAGCGCAACGTGTGCGGGTGGAACGCTTCTCAAAAAGCATGGCAAGGGTTTTACCCTGAAATCTCTGATAAGTCTGAAAACCGAGTCTCTCCTGCTTCAGATTGTGTGCAAGATCAAGGAGGTAGCGAAGCTCAGCAGGGCTGAGATCAAGAAGCGTGAGAAGACTTCTTCCTCTGAGGTTAAAAGCCATTACGGACTCCTCTCGAATGAGTTTGTTGAAATCGGGGATCGCCGGAAGATAGTAGTTTAAAACTCACCGTCAATGAAGACTGTAATTCACACCGTAAATTTCAGCAGGAATGACCTTTTGAGGGCTCTTTCCATCTCCGCAAAGTCTACAGGGCGTTCCATATCAGGGAAAACCCCATATCGGCCTTGGGAGCGCAGCACAGATCGTTTGCCAGTACTGTTATTCCGTACCTCGCACCATCCGGTCTTGAAATGATAAGGTTAATACACCTGGTGTCTCCCCGGCCGCTTGTCCAGCCGTAAACCACATTTGATGTGCCCAGGAGAGCTTCAAGTTCGACGGAAAGTGGAGGGCTTGATGTCATTCTTCTTACAGCGGTAATATCAAGGTTATCTGACACTATTTCAATGAAGTCCAGACAATCGCTGACATTAGTGTAGTTTGGATCCGATTCAGGTGCACCTTCCCAGTCTCTGGCTACTCCGTTGAATTCAGTATTCGGATAACCGGCGGAAAGCCATGCCTGAAGCGGTTCCATGTTGCCACAATGAATAATTGCCGCCAGGAGCCTCTCTCGAGAACCCTGCTGGCCGTCCCTGAACATCATCCATATCTGAGTATTGTGCCGCACTAGACTGTCCAACCTGAATTCTCCCGAATTATGCCTTGAAACGCTGTAGGCCGCTGCAACGATATCGGGAGTGTCCATGTAGAACCTGCGGCGTTCGTTTCTGGTAAGACGCTCGCCGGAGTCGAGGTCAATTACACCAAGACCGAATACAGCTCCGGGAAGGTTAACAACATTGTCCATTACACTGCCAAGATTAGAAGGCAATCCACCGGATGTTTCTGTAACCACTGTGTCCGGATTAAGAAGCATGGGAGGAAGACCTCCGGTCTTGAGAGCGGATCCGGGAGCCGCCATGATGATACTCATGAATAAGGCGATCATGTATTACTTCCTCCTGATGTTCTCGGGAAAAAAGAAAGGGGAGGAGGACAAACCCTCCTCCCCAAAAGCAAGCTAATCCTAGTTTATACTGCTTGTGAAAACAGTGAGGCCCATGTCCTTAGACTGGTACTCGAAGCTGAAGCTAACCTTTGTGCCATTGGGTGTAGTATCCTCGGTAACTGTAATACCGTAGATCTTAGCGTAGGCATTTCCCCCGGATGTGTAGGGAAGCTTAACAAACAACACACTGTCCGATGTCAGGAGGTTCTTGCTTATGTGCCAAGATCCGCTGGGATCACAGTTTCCATAAACACCGGATGCTGGAACCTGGAAGAAGCTGGAGTTGCCACCACTGTACTGCTCTTTACCACTGTATAGAGCGACATCATTGTCACCTTTGCTGTCATCATAGGCAGACATGTCCTGATGGAAGCCAGGTTCACCGGCAAGACCTGTAATTCCGTAAGTATTTGTGTTATCATCGAAGAAAATGAAGCCGCCATGGGCGGATGAGGCGGAAAACTGGTCGTAGATGGTGTATGTCTGGGTGAATACCTGAGGCATTGTAGTGACTGTGTTGGAGTAGTCCTTGGAGAAGTTTGTGCCCTCGTAGGCTCTTACAGAATATGTACCGGCGTTTGTAGCAGTGTGTGTGAAGGTTAGCGTTGTAACATCGCCAACTTCAGCCCAGTTGCCAGTTCCGTCTTTTTTGAAATATACCTCGTACCCATCAATATCACCCTCTGTAACTTCGGACCATACAAGAAGAATTGTTCTTCCAGTACTAGTGGTATCAAGCTGAAGATCCTGAACGGTAACCAGGTCGCCCGGGGGTGATGTTGTGTCACCGGCACAACCGGCAAGTGCAGCAACAAGTACCGCCATGAAAAGTATACTGAGTTTCTTCATCAATCTTCCTCACTTTCAATTTCTGTTTACGAAGAGTCACGCCCTCCGACTAAGGAAAATAGCTTCATTGGCAAATGGTGTCAAACCCACTGGAATAGTTTTACATTCACTCCTCGCCATTTATTCCATCAATTGATTTCCAGGCAGCAGACCTGACTGCCAGTGAAGAATCATCAAGAAGCGTTCGAAGTACATCCATTGAAAATTCACCGAATTCACCAAGTGTGACCGCTGTCTGTCTTCTTACTCTCTCTTCATCTGACCTGTGGAAAGGAATGATAAGGGGAAGAGATTCTTCGTTGCCAATGTCGCCGAGAGTTCTTATCAGTGTAATAACTATCCCTGTGGAAAGAGAATCGTTCAGCATAGCCTCAAGCTCGGAACGGGCTTCTTCTCCATCGACTTCTCCCAGCCACTGAATAACATTGCCAAGTTCTCTTCCTGCAGGATCCGTCTGAAGAATCGCGAGCATCTGCCGCACTGCATAATCGCTGTTCTCAAGAAAAGCGCTCTTTATTGCCCTGTGCTCCAGACCATCCCAGGAATCAAGATGCTCTCTCAGAATGTAGTCAACAGCTTCTCTTCCTCTTGAGGCAAGCTCTTCCCTGTGGGCGAGTACTCTCTCTCTGTTGCCTGAAACTCCCCACTGGGAAGCAACGGTAAACAGAGAATCCATTTCAAGGGAACCAGGATTACCGATCTCCTCTATCTCATCGATCGGAGTCGGTGAGATACCGGGAAGATCCAAACCTGCTGAATACTCCCTTACCCACCCCGTGGAGTCAGCTCCTTCACCAAGGTAGAAGTCTCTGTCTGCAAGGTCGAGAAAAAGACCGGATCCTGCAGAGCCTCTTGCCCATCTGGCCTGACCCTGCCCCATACTTCGTGTCGCATACAGATCGGAACCGGAGCAGTCTATGAAAACTGCGGCGGAATTGGTCAGAGCAAGCCCCTGCCCCCCGTCGGTGACATAGTAGTCCTCGCCCTCCATATCAAGGAGAAAACCTGTTGAAAGATCATGAGCACTGCCCTGCGCCGGGCCACGGCGACTCACATACTGGTCATCACCGTCCAGATCTACAAGTATTCCGGAAGCCAGATGAATACCGACGCCCTGAGCGTACTGAGCGGATGAATAAGTGTCCTGGCCCCCTGTATCGAACAGAATTCCAAGAGAGTAGTAGTAGGCGCTGCCCTGACCGAAAACCTCTGCCCTGTATGTGTCATTGCCGTCTCCCAGATCACACAGTGTTCCAATTCCACCGGCGCAGAAAGGTCTGAGACCCATCCCGAAGCCCTGAGACATGGATATGTTGTCTCTGGGAAGAAGGGGTTCATGGGAGTAGGTAAACCCGGCCAGGTAAACATCATTTCCATCACGGTCAACAAGGTCTGCAATGCCACCGGGGCCACCGAAGCCCTGTCCGGAGGCGCTTACTTTACGGACATCATCACCCGAACCGTCAAAATGGAAGGCTCTGCCCAGGGTGGCTGCTGCCTGTGAATGCACATCGGCAGTCATGTAATCGTTACCGCCAAGGTCTGCAAAAAGCCCTGCCCCCATCATTGCCGAACCCTGCGACATGGAAGAGCCCCTGTAAACATCATCACCCTCAAGATCAACGAGCGCTCCATACCCCGTGAAGCCCGAGCCCTGAGAAACAGGAGCATCGGAAGAGTAAGTGTCATTGCCGGAAAGATCGGCGATCAGAGCAACCGGGCTGCCCAGAACTCCTATACCGTCTCCTCCACACAGGTACAGGTCATCCCCCCCCGCATCAATGATCAAGTCATACCGGGTCTCCCCGGTGTAGACATTGCGACCCATGTCACCGATAACCCAGGTTATCTCCGAGCCCAGCGAGTAGTCTATTACTCTGCCGGCCACTCCCGGAGCAAGCATTGTTCCGTAAACATCCGGGAAATTCAGCCCCATAACCAGACCGATTATCAACTCGGGAGAAGGGCCTTCAATCCCGGGCCAGCGGGTGAGAAGCTCTGTGTATTCATTGAGATCAAGTTCCATGTCATCTTCAGATATTGGAACGGGAACACCACGGGAGGAATAAAGAATTCCCCATTCACCGGGAGTTCCCAGGGAATCATTATCCGCCCACATCCCCGTGCAGAGCAGCGCGAGAGAATCGACACATGACAATGTGTCAAGAACGGAAAGACAGGAGAGCTTCGTTTCAAGAAGTACAGAAATCAGTGAATCAACTCCGCCGTCCACAGGAGAAAAGGAGAACTCACGCGCTCTCAAGTAAACGGAATCCGCAACCTCAGGCAGAGCCCATACATCCTGAATGCACCTCACAACTGTACTGTCCGCAAGCTTAACGCGAGTAGCCCAGTGGCGATCGAAATTCATATCCCCCGGCACCATACCTGAGGAATCAAAAGCAACGGATACCGCATCCATCACAGGAGAAGGAATCAGAGAAATGAGTAAAAAATGAATAATCAGGCCTAACACAGTTCCTCCAGCATTCAGTTTGAATCAAAGGTTCAATGCCAGGTGTAAAGAACCCTTAAATTTGCAATTCACTCAATCAGGCGGGATGGGATTCTACATTTCGCAAATATCCTTAATTTATAAGTCTTTTCCGGTTTCTTTGTGTCTCATAGACATTGCACTCCTGCTGATTTCGTTAAGACTCATCTCTTCATCCATTCCCTGCCTCCACTCAGTGTAGTCAAACGGTTCCCTCTGCATGAGTGCAATAAATCGTTCTGCCTCAACATCACCAAGATACTGAGAAAGGATTTGAAATCCTTGTAATTTTATTTCTGTATCAGTAATCATAGTGGCACCTCTTTGATAAATCCTATGGGATCTGTGACTTGTATATCCTTGATAAACATTGCTTTTTTGAGGATTCCGTCATCGGTGGTTAAGAAGTAGTCTGCCTTTGAACTGATGGCGCAGGCAATATGCAAAGAGTCAATCTTCTTAATTCCATTCTGTTTGAGTTTGGATGCGACCCTAAGAATATTTTCGCTTTCCACAACATCTTCAGTGGAATACAATCGCCACTTTTTAATCAGTTCCCGCTTCTCCATTCCACATAGCTACTGCCATCAGACTACGATCATCTAGACCTGCAACCTTTGATATTATCAGCAGAAACACTGCAAAGTCAAGGAGCATGGGAATGTTCAGCATTACAATCTCGACATGACCATTATGAATGACCATATTGCAGTAACGGAGGTGATTCATTTGAGAACCATGGCGGTTACTGAATTCAAGGCACACGCACTTCAGATTCTTGCGCAGATTGCAAAATCGAAAGAACCTCTGGTTATAACCAGGCGGGGAAAGCCTCTTGTAGAGGTAATACCCTTTTCGGAAGCCAAACCTGTTCCCGGAAAATTGTCGGAGGCGCTGGTATTCGAGGACGATATTGTCTCCCCCCTGGGCGAAGACATGTGGGATGTTTGCAAATGAGATACCTGCTGGACACACATATATGGATCTGGTGGAACATGCATCCGGAAAAACTCTCGAACAGGGTACTCTCTCTTCTGGTGAAATCTGACAGATATGAAGAACTTCTTCTTTCTGCCATTTCTCCCTGGGAATTCAGCAAGTTGCTGGAGAAAAAAAGAATCGGTATTTCCTGTAATCCAGAGGAATGGATTGAGAAAGCACTGGATACACCAAAGCTCAGGCTTGTTCCCCTGACCTCCAGCATAGCCTGTCGTTCAACATGCCTGCCGCAACCATTCAATGGAGACCCGGCTGATCAGATAATTGTGGCTACCGCCAGAGAAGAGAATGCCACAATACTGACAAAAGACAGAATCATTCAGAAGTACAGCCATGTAAGATCTCTGTGGTAGGAGCCCACTATCTGTGTTGACAAGTTTGAGGAAATTCTCCAGTATTTCTACATGAGTTGGGGGTGGCTTCAAACAGGAACCTGTTCTATGCCTGAAAGACTTCTGAAAGTTGATCTGCGAAATCTGCGGAGAGCACAGCAGCCGGAACCAGTGCGCGTCCCGAGCGTTAGCACGGAG
>JAGLOJ010000159.1 GCA_023139045.1 Candidatus Sabulitectum sp. | reverse complement strand
AGCTTCTTATCGCCATGTCGGACTTTCCGGAAAAGCTGGTGGCTATGATAAAGAAGGCTATCGCCTGACCCCAAATCCAACCGGATTTTGCGGTAATAGCAGATATCATAAGTCTGCTAAGTTCTATTTTCAGAATACTTTAAGAAAGAAGACAACCGCGAAGCCAACTGCTGAAAATCCGATTGGTACTATTATCGATCTGATGGTCTTTCTTACCCACTTGATGTTCATTGATACAGCTCCTCAGTTAATTCTGCAAGCAACAGCATACTCTAAGCGGTTGGAGCCAGTGTACCATTCAGGTACTTGTGAACAAGACTTGAAATAAGAGTTTGATATGGAATACCTTCTTCTATAGCCCTTATTTGAATTTGATAGTAATCCTTCTGAGTCAATCGAAGATTGATGCGCTTATCCTTTTTCAAGGTATTTCGGGCAGCTGCAACGGCCTTCTCTTTTTCTTCTTCTAAATTGCTGACAGGCTGCCATTCGTCCCGCTCAATTGACTCCATCAATTCTTTCTCTTCCTGATCTATTGGCCGAAATACCTTATCCCCTTTTTTCATCGTTCCTCCTTAATCCATACAGCTTGGTGTACTTACGACTTGGGAATGCGGTCTTGAGGAATATCTCTTCTTCGCTTTCCACAAATGGCACCAGAACAGCATAGTTCTCAATTTCCAGAACATACATTTTCTGATCAGGCCGGCCAGGATTCTCTTCAACCCCGATTATCTGCCCGGACTCAATCAAATATGCAATTTCCTCAAAGGAAATTCCCCGCTTAATCTTCAATATCTTGCTTTTTTCGGAGTTCCAATTTATGCATTTCATGCAACAATGATATGCTAACGTCTGCCTTTTGTCAACAGCGCGCTCTAGCTTTTCACAATGTGGATTGAAACTACAGTGCTCGGATGGCCTCGGATGGTCTTAAAGTCAGATCATGGGGAATGTCATCCGGGGCAGGAATAAGGTTGATGTCTCGCTGGAGGAGCGAATA
>JAGLOJ010000158.1 GCA_023139045.1 Candidatus Sabulitectum sp. | reverse complement strand
TGGTGGCTATGATAAAGAAGGCTATCGCCTAATCACAAATCCAACCGGATTTTGCGGTAATAGCTTCATTGTCACCCGAAAACGTTGCAACATCGTCCAGGCCACACGATAACTGACGCCCAGTGTGCGCTCTAAAGTTTTGGCCGACATACCATTTTTTGCAGTCGTCACATGCCAAGCAGCCTCAAACCATGTTGTCAATGCTGTTCGTGTTTTGTCAAAAATTGTTCCCGTCGTTATTGATGTTTGGTGACGACATGCGGGACATGCTATGCGCCCCCGGCTCTCATTCCATGGAGTAGAGGGTGTATTGCAGGCGGGACAAACAAAACCATCTGGCCAGCGCAAGTGCATTAAATAAGCTACGCACGCAGGGTTATCTGGAAACATCTCTACAAATCCTCGGTATGTATTCGGGTAATCGTGCCCAGGTACCAGCGCCATTTTTGTTCCTCCATAAGTTCTATGAAGTACATGATAACACAGGTGGAGCTAACCGACCACCCCGTTTGAATAATTATCGTCACTATCTTTTTGATCGGAGAATCTCTTGGCGTGCGAAGCATCAACAGAGCATTTGCCCGGAATATGCTCGGGTATTTTGTTCGGATCTCAGCACGCAATGGTAATTATCTTCACTCAAGGGAATAGGCATACCATCTGAATAAATATCGTCACTATCTTTTTGATCGGAGAATCACCGAGCGTGCGAAGCATCAACTGAGCATTTGTTCGGATATAAAAAAGATTATCAGAGTCTGCACAAGTATCTACAACGCTCTAAATCAGCAGACTGCAATAACATGAGTACTGGTACAGGAGCCGCAGTTCTGTTGAATTTAGTTGTTGTAGATTTTATTGCCTTTTATCAGGTTCACAGGCTACTTCTGTAATCATAGTACCCAATGGCAGATTGTACAAGAGTGATAGTGTATGAAAAATTACAAAGCTTGCGAAGCACCACGAAGCATTTGCCCGGAATGTGTTCGGAATCACAGCTCGCAATGATAATTATCTTCACTCAAAGGAATAGGCCTACCATTTCGGTGTTTATCGTCACTATCTTTTGATCGGAGAATCACCTGGCTGGCGGAGCATCAACTAAGCTTTTGTTCGGATATAAAAAAGATTAACAGAGCCTGTTCAAGTATCTACAATGCCCAGCTCGGTTCAGCTGGGCACCGTTTGTCTTTGTGATGAACAGCCAATTGGACGAAGAACAGAGCTAAAGAATGATACTATCCATATGTACCGTTCCTTATGGCTTAGGTAAAGATATTTTGCGATATGCCTTAATCTCTTGGTATGTGACATGCAATAATTCTTATTCCTAGCTAACATGCTCCTATATTAGTATTAGTTGAAGTTTATGCCTACGAATAGACCCCAACTTGAGATAATATCTCTCAGTGATCAGCGATTGTAAATTCCTCACTCCATCCAAAATTGTCTAAATTATCCTCTAGTCTGATCTGGTAATTCGTTCCTGTACCCCAGGATGATGGTATCTGAGAACTGAATCCACATACACCGTCGTTTTCTGTCCAGCCGTGCGCCACTGTTTGGTAGACACCGTCTTTGTACAATAATGCTTGAACTTGACTCCCCGAGGCTCCGCTCCACCTTATCTCATCGCCAGTCTCTCCATGAACCCATACTGTCGATGAAGTCGGTTCGGTTACTGAGATAGTGCCAGAATTACCTAAGATTTCGAATTCCTCACTCCATGCAAAATTATCTAAATTATCCTCTAGTCTGATCTGGTAATTCGTTCCCGTACCCCAGGATGATGGTATCTGAGAGGTGAATCCACATACACCGTCGTTCTCTGTCCAGCCGTGCGCCACTGTTTGGTAGACGCCGCCTTTGTACAATAATGCTTGAACTTGACTCCCCGAGGCTCCGCTCCACCTTATCTCA
Source organism: Candidatus Sabulitectum sp. (assembly GCA_023139045.1). GTDB lineage: Bacteria > Fermentibacterota > Fermentibacteria > Fermentibacterales > JCC-6 > Sabulitectum. The sequence continues at coordinate 600 of JAGLOJ010000158.1, read as the reverse complement.
TCGCCAGTCTCTCCATGAACCCATACTGTCGATGAAGTCGGTTCGGTTACTGAGATAGTGACAGGTTCTGATCCAGTACTATTCTCCTTGCATCCAGCAAGACCGAATGATAAGAAAATGGTTAAGCAAGTAATCATAATTGTTCTACGCATATTTAGCTCCCTTCGGTTGTCCGTTAACATTAATACTATATCATTTCTGTATATGCATTCACAAAGTAGGCGCAAATACATATGAATCAAAATAAATCCTAGAGTATATATATTAATACATCCAAATGTTTTTTATAACAAGGTATAGCATATTTGCTAGGTGCCCATTAAAACGCACAACGGCTATCCAGTGATACCTTTATTTAGAGAAAATACCTTTCTTACGGACGTACAACATTTCTGGTTCACTTGATTGTTCGGAATCTCGGCTCGCAAGGGTAATTATCTCCACTCAAGGGAATTGGCTTACCCAATAAATAATTATCATCATATCTTTTGATAGGAGAATCACCGGGGTGCGGAGCATCAACAGGGCATCTGTTCGGATTATAAAGAGGATTAACGGAGCCTGTCCAAGTCTCTACAACGTACGAATCACCGGTTTTTG
>JAGLOJ010000157.1 GCA_023139045.1 Candidatus Sabulitectum sp. | reverse complement strand
TGGTCGCCATGGTATCATCCTCAAAAGTGGCTGACCCACTGAAAAGTGTCCAGTTCTTAAACTTATATCCAACCGGAATGGTAGTTGCCGAGATGAGCTGGGGCTGACCATGTTCAACCACAACAGGCAAAGCCGGAGATACTGTTGCTCCAGGCGTGCCATCTGTGATCAGTGACATCGTGTACTCCTTCAATTCAAAATTGGCCCGAAGGATCACATCATCGCTGGTTAGCGTAGCAGTGGTGATTACTACGGTATCATTGCCCAATGTGACTGTACCACTAAGTAATTCCCAGTTCTTGAACTCATATCCTGTAGGGGTAACCGCTGAAATGATCTGTGGTTGTCCATGGGTAACCATCACCGGTAAGGCAGGGCTCACTGCTGCTCCCGGGGTACCGTCGGTGAGCAGGGTCAGTCTGTATTCTTTCAATTCAAAATTCGCCTGGATAATGGCATTTCCATTGGTAAGTGTTGCCGTTGTAGTTTCCAGGGTATCGTTTGCAATATTTGCAAACCCGCTGACAATGGACCAGCTCGTTAACCGGTAGCCCTCAGGCATGGTAACTACAGAGATTGTCTCTGGTTGTCCATGGGTGACCGTTACCGGGGTAGCAGGGCTTACTGCTGATCCGTCGGTTCCATCGGTAATAACCGTTAAAGTATATTGCTTGAGTTCAAAGGATGCTTCTACTGTTGCCGCTCCATCAGTCAGGGTAATCGTTGTTGTAACCATATCCTTATTGAAAATGGATGCACCCGTACCACTTGTTACGGTCCACTCGATAAACTGGTATTCAGCAGGGATGGTTGTGATAGTAATCACCTGAGCCTGACCATGATCCACCGAAACAGTACCCATAGGACTTACCACAGCACCTGGGGTTCCGTCGGTCCCAACGGTCAACTCGTAGCTGTTCAGGGTAAAAGTAGCCATTACACTCTTGTCGCCATCCATGATGATGCTCTCAGGATTCGCAGACCCGCTTAAATCAATGGACCAGCTGTCAAAACTATAGCCCGCAACTGGAGTGGCTGTTAGTTCAACAACACTGTTGTAATCATAGGTCGGCTGATCAGGATCCTTTGAAACTGAGCCACTACCTGTAACCTGGGTGGTCAAGGTGTGGGTGCTGGGTGC
>JAGLOJ010000156.1 GCA_023139045.1 Candidatus Sabulitectum sp. | reverse complement strand
GAAACTTGTGGGACGCAGCACTAGTGAACTGTCAGTCAGGGTGAGAGAAGCGATGGAGAGTGTATCAAGCCGTGCGGTTTTGTAATTGCTGATATCATAAACCAGAACATATTCGGTTTCACTATTCTTCTCCATTCCAGGAATATCCAGAAGCTGCTTCCTTACCTGGAAAATACTACCGGGGAAAAGATGAAATGTAAACGTGCTAAGGCTGACAGTGTCTCCTTCAGTATCGAACACTACAGACCCTTCAGAACGACGATACAGCTCTTCTGCCAGCCAGTACTCCGGAATAAGTTCCCAGTTCTTTTTAAAGAAACGACACCAGGTAACCGTTTTTGACCTGGGAATAAAAGCCTTTTCTTCTCTGAATTCTTCAAGGATATCATCCACTTCGCGAGGACGCACCGGCAGTATTGCAGGAGAGAACAGATACTCCTCGCCTGTTTTTACCACTCTGCCGAAAAAAGTGTCCCCTCTTACAAGAAAATCGGATCGTTCGCTGTCTGAAACTGTCACTGTCTCTTTACTGAACAAGTCGGCAACTGTCAGTGATTTTCTACAATCAACCTTCTTTACCATGTAAAGGGAAATACCCGACTTTCGCCAGCCCTGCAAAAATTCAATAGCCATGGGATGAAGAGTATTTCTCTTTTCTTCGAGAAACAAGTCTATGGCTGTTTTCCCAGGCTCGATCATATAGTCGGCAACACCGATATCATTAAAAAGCAGAGTCATGAAACCATCAGCTGTTTCCAGTACTTTCAGGACATATTCATGACTATAGCCATCACAGGCACTACTCATTATTGTGTCTACAATGCCATCCTTATCAAACTCATACTCGTGGTTCAGAAAGGCGAAAACATCACGAGTAACAGTTGACACTGCAGACCGCCCCCTGGCGTATTCCCGTTTTTCAGCTTTCCAGCAACAGTTTTTGTACTTCCTGCCTGACCCACAATGACAGGGTGCAATCAGTGAAACCTTTGGTGTAAGCATCTCGCCCCTCCAGAAAAAAAGCACTTCAAAAATGTAAAGCAGTTCCAGTAATATAGCAGATGAATCAGCATGCTACTATTCCCGTCAATCGGGCAGGATTGGCTGTTTCCCGCATAATCCAGAGCAAACTTGCACCGGAATCCGTTTGTAACTTGCCAGTTAATCAGGGTAAAGTTGACACTCTGGTTATCTCATAAAAGAAGGTGTATTCAGCAAAACTGGCAGTTCGTTAAGGCATGAGATGGACAGTTGTACAGGAAGATGATGAAAATGCAGCATCGGCATAAGAGACCACATAGACGGCCACAATTCAAACATATTATCATTAAATAGCGCTGCTATTCCGTGCTAACCGCTCGGGACGCCACTGGACTAAAAGTAATGTTGCTTTCTCTTCTAATTCGCTTGAATTCAAACTTGCCTCTGTGGGGCTCGTCTGCTCCGAAAAGCCATTGTCAGTCACGCTCATAAGTCTCTTCTGAAGTAATCTGTATCACAAAAAGTATAACCCTTCCCGGTAGTTCTTCAACCTCTCTGTACCACTGAACACACCCACGAGAAAACATCCCTGGTTATCACAAAAAATCAGCACCTTAATCAGACCGGCAGCTTGTGTTATGTTTCCATCTGGAAACTGAAATCATTGAACTATCCAGAATAGTCCGCTAACTACGTCAGAGAGGTTTGCCATGGTTGCAAAAAAGAAAACAGATGTCGATGTTTCAATGTCTAACACAAAGAAAGAGATAATTGAAGCCTACAATGACCTGGTGGATCAATTGGAAACCAAAGCCCAGAACGAGCTTAAACCCGAAGTAATACTTGAAAAGAAAAAGGCGGTAGAAGTAGTAAAGGTTGCCGATACCGTTGCCGAGAAAAGCATACTGACGGAAATAAATGACTTGCGCGTAGAGATGAGCAAATCACTTACGCAGATCTCTGAGAATATTGAAGTGGAAACTGAGAAGTACAAGAAGATCCAGGAAGCCATCGTAATAAAAGACAGTGAACTCAGGGAAATCTTTGAAATAGAAAGATCAGCCCATGCACTGGCGGCATTAATCGGAGCCCAGAACCAGAAGAAGTTTGAGTACGAAGCTGAAATGTCCAGAAAAAAAGAAGCGTTTGATATTGAAATGAATGCCAGGAAGCAAGTTCTCGATGATGATATTCAATCAACGCGCATCCAGTGGAACAAAGAGAAACAAGCGGCTCAGGAATTCACCAAAGAAAAAAACGAGCAGGAGAAAAAGCTGCGTCAGCGGCAAAAGGAAGAATTTGAGTACAATTTCAATCGAGAGAAGGATCTGGCCAGAAACCAGTTGACGGATGAAAAGGAAAAACAGGAGAAACAACTGGCTCTTAATAAGGAAGACTTTGAGAAATCCGTCAAGGAGAAAGAGAAAGATCTGCATGACCGGGAAACCGGTGTAGCAGAAAGAGAAATGCACATGAAGGTTCTTGAAGAGAAAGTTGCAGCTTTCCCGAAAGAACTTGAAATACGCGTTACCAAAGCAGTTAAAGATACCTCTGACAGATTGAATGAGATAGCAGAAAAGAACGAAGCTTTCATTAGAGTAGAGGCAGAGGGCAAGAGTAATGTGCTTCAGATGAAGATTGAATCCCTTCAGGGTACTGTTACAGAACAGGCCAAACAACTGGCAGAGATCAATGAAAGACTGGAAAAAGCGTACGGTAAAGTACAGGACATCGCTGTAAAAGCCATTGAAGGCTCTGCCAACAAGCAAACCCTTGCAGGCATTGAGCAAATAGTGGAAAAGAACCGGAGACTTAAACAGGAACAATAAACGGTAAAAACATTCATTTACCGGCAGTACAATGAGGCCGCTTCTCAAAGAGAAACGGCCTCAGACAAATACTTCCCAGTTCTTCGTATTCTGACATTCGAATGCCTTGTTCTGACAATGAATTACCGTGACAAATCCAATTCTGAGAGAATACCTGATATTGACTTCTCTAATTCAGGTAAATCTTCGGTGGCTGTTATCCAAACCATATCTACATCAACTCCAAAGTAGTCATGGATAAGCTTATCGCGCATTCCGGCCATATCGCGCCATGGAACATCCGAGTAGTGAGAACAAAGATCGGGAGAAATTCGTTTAGCAGCTTCTCCAATTATTTGAATTCGCCGGATAACCCCATCCTGAAGCAAATCAGTATTTCGAAATGTGTGTTCATCTGCACTTTCAATATATTTTCTGATTTTAGCGATTGAATCTAAAATGTGTCGAAGGTAAAGACAATTATCCTGCTGCTTCATACAAAACCTTCTGTTCACTTAGTATCTGTTTCCGCAGATACGGGCTGATTGCCTGCTCAGTTAAAAGATCAACCTTCCTGCCCATTGCTTCAGAGAGTTCTCGTTCAAGTTTAACCAGAGCAAGAAAACCTGTTGGTTGAATGAAAGCCACAATCAAATCAATATCGCTGTCAGGACCGGCTTCTCCTCGAACGAACGAACCGAAAAGAGATACTTTGCGTGCACCATTTGCACGACAGATATCAATAAGTTTCTCTATTTCAATATGTTCCAAAATGAAATCCCTTCTCTGCAAAAATAGTCACACGGATAAAATAGCAGACATAATACGCTTTGTACACCCAGTCAAAGATACTTGTGAATTCCCCGTAATTGCTGATTTCGTCCCGAAAATGAAAAATATCCGCTCTTCATTTGAAATGTCTGCTGACAAAAGAGTCGGCAACGGAATCCCGCATGTTGGTAAACAGCCCCGAGCCAGAAATATGTATGGCTCCTGACGCAAAAAGCGTTCAGATGCAGAAAAGCCCGGAAATATAGGAAGCTGATGACAATCGGTAACCTCTATGAGTGTATGGCATCAAGATCTGCAAGCCATTCTGCCAGATTTCTTATAAGAATGCCGTCCTCGTCCTGCTCCAATCGCAGGTCTCTTACAAGATGTAGCCTTTTCACTCCCGGCAGCTTCTCCCCTGGTAGTTTCAAACTTGAGGTAACTTTTGTACTGGCAGTCTTCACCTCAATCAACACTTCGAGCTGATCATTACAGATTACTGCAAAATCAACTTCATGCTTTTCCCTGGTACGGATGTAGCAAAGTTCAACCTTGTCACCTGAAACATCGGATCTAAAATCAGTGTGTTTTCTTAAGCAGATTGCGGCGACATTCTCGACGATAACCCCTTCATCGTCCTGTACATAGCCTGATTCGTAAAAATACAGCTTGGACATTTTCATAATTGCTCTTGCAGTATTCGCATGATAGGGTCGAACAAGAAAAACAATGTGAAGAACCTCAAGAATTTCCACATACCGCCCGACCGTGTTAGGTGCGACCTTCAGGTCTCTGGCAATGGAGGTAGACCCCACTCGTTTCCTTAACAGTTCAAGCAGAACCCGCATAACCCGAATTTCCTGAAGCCTGCCGAACTCCAGAATGTCTTCCCTTACAAGATCAACAAAATACTGTGATCTCCAGCGATTTGCCTCAGTTTCGTCAAATCCCAGAAACGGCTCGGGAAAACCTCCAAATTTTTGCAAAAGGCTGAATGCTTCCCTGGGCTTGAATCCACTCTTCAACTCTGCCACAGAAAGCGGCCACAATCTGTAATGGAAGTAACGCCCGGCGAGTGATTCACCTGCCTGCCTGAAAGTATCCATTCTGGAAGTGCCTGTAACCAGCAGGGCGCATTCAGCTGGCTTAGTATCATACACGCCCTTAAGGTACTGTTTTCATCCTGCCATCTTGTGTCATCCAGAATAAGAAAATCAATATCACCCGGCCAGCTCTGCTCCGCAATAATTCCTGCATCAATACTGTTATCGAAATTCAAGTAAGACGCCTCCGACAAAAGTAGTACCCATCAAATATGCATCTAACTACATAGAGTGCAGTAGATTAAGAGTGATTTACCCCTTGACAATGGATATCTCATGAATTAGGTTAAAGGCATACCTAGCAAGGAGATAAACCATTATGCGGAACATTGGTGATCCAAGACAACAACTGCTGTTTGACCCGTTCGAGCGTATTTTCAGCCCACTTGCCTACAAGACAATCAAAAATGGATGGCAGGGTCTGTTCCGACATGTAATACTTGAGTTGCTGCCAGCGGAAGTTCTTGCCGGTGAATTTCACCCGGAGATAGGACGTCCCACCAAAGAACTTTACTCAATGGCCGGTTTGATATTCATGAGTGAATTTCTGGATTGGAAAACAGAACAGGCTGCAGAGGCATATATGTTTCGTTCTGACATTTCGTATGCCCTCAATCTGAAGACAGAG
>JAGLOJ010000155.1 GCA_023139045.1 Candidatus Sabulitectum sp. | reverse complement strand
CTTAAATTCGCTGACGGGGTACTAGCATGCAGGATGGGAGAAGCCTTTGAAATCACAGTATTGCCAAGATACAGACTTTGCCTGGCGAGAATCTCATCCGTCCCTTTCCCGTGATGGAAATCACAGTCAAGGATGGAGGTTCTCCGCCTGTGAATATTGGATGTATTCTGCTGCAATCACCAAGCCGTTGAAGGTGCAGAACCCTTCTGCTGAGTTCCATCCGGCATGGTGAAACCCTGAAACTGGGGCACAAACAGACTCCCCGGTACGCAAGGCCATCTCAGCAGCCTTACGCATTGCCCGTTTGTATACCGCAATGACTCAGCAACCTCCATGCTGCGATTTCCGAATCCATTATCCAGATCACCGTCCATGATATCCATCACAAACCCAGACTTGTGGACCCTGGATATCCCCCTCAATGTGAGCCTGGGTGATGGAATTACATCCATCGGTATCCCGTGCTCTTTCCAATCAGCCATTACCTTCTCAGGCTTGCTTGCTGAAGGAGAGCTGGATCCAACCTGGCGGTCAAATGTAGCATTCTGCTCCGGTGAATAGATTACTTTCATGCTATTTCCTGTCACTCTTCTTGTGTTAATCAAGTATCCAGCAGTTTCTTTTTCTCCACTGCAAATTCCTCATCAGTCAAAACATCGTCATCTTTGAGTTTCTTTAAATTTGCCAACTGCTCATATTTATCCTTGGGAGAATATGGTCTTGAAATTACAGGACTTTTAAATTGAAACTGCTTCGGCTTAGCGATTTGATTCTGAACCTCCGAAAGTGGAATCATGTTTGAGAGTTTGTTTAGATGAATCAAGTACTTGACCATGTACACAATTGCTGGAATTATGGTAAGGATATTTACAAATGGTATAAAGCTAGCAGTCCCCAATCCCATCCAATTGAGACCTGAATTTTTACCAAAATCTTCATTCCATTGAAGATCATCGTTCGGATGGTCCGCAAAATACAGACGCAAAGACTCGGGAAGTTTGAAAGGTATAATAATCCAGTTGAAAACTATTCCAGCAAACGGGATACATCCCAGCCAAGGGAAATATGTCGGGATCGTATGGTATTCTTGTGGGATGCGAATCAAAGCCCGGTATAATAGCCAAGCCATGAATACACTTACTGCTTCGCCGATCAAAACTCCAATTAGTGCTCCTTCATCCATTTGGTTATACATCCTCTCAAATTATTATATACTAACAATGTCAGTTGACTCATCAATTCAAAACGAGCGCCTCTTCATCTGCTCATCCGCTTCATCATTCATCTATTAGACTGCTAAGAGCTCTATCAATTTTATCGCTGAATACCTTAGGACTGTCTCCAGTTACAGATCGAACAATCTCCACAAAAAGCTCCTTTGAAGGAGTCTCGAATTTCCACATGCTATTCTGGGGAAACATTCCTCGGATAAGCTTCATAGCCTTTCCAACGACTTCGTTATCCACATTACTGCCTCTACTTGAGAGGAATGTAAACAGAATCCCCAGCCTCCAGGTGAGCGTTTTTGCACAAATGGCATTGAAGTATGCACCTGCAATCGGAATACTCCCGAGAACTTTATCTACGGCAAGATCAACAAAAACCTCCGGAAGTATTTTCAGCAATATCTTTGAAGCGTTACCTTCTACTGAACCATGTCCGTACACTCCTCGAATTCTATTCCAAAGAGGAATGTATATTGTTGGTATTACAGCAGCATCAACGCCAAGATTCCATGGAAAACCAACCAATCCTGAGAGCGTTTGTACCGTGGTATTGGCGTTTGCCCTTACTTGAGTTAACTTGTACGCCGTTTTGGCACGATTCTCATTAGCATCCATCAAATCCCCATTTCTCCTCTATCCTTTATTGGCAACTTGAGCTTCATGGAAAGGCAGTTCCTCACCCGATTCCAAGAAGGCAACTCTCTACCCCATCTCAGCGGAAAGAGAGTTTTGCTCTTCTTCTAGTGTGTACTACTCTTATGGTATATAGATGTCAAAAGTGTCATAAGTAAATTCAGCGCCCCCGTTTACACGTGCCCTAACTTCTACAGTAGGAGGTCTGGAACGGTTACTTTGTAGAATTTGTAATGCCACTGGCCATTCACTTGAAGTATATCCCCTACTACTCATTACGGTATATAATCCTCTAGACTCACCCACTGGGATGTTCCTGTAGAATCTATCGGCATCACTTCCGCTTATACGTGAGTCACTTCCTCCGGTTCGAAATGTGAAACTTAAGCCAATAGTAGATATCTTGACGGACCCTGTATTCTCAATAGTGAAGTTTATGGTCGGGCTCAGATAGGATCCACCATCCCACCCTGTACTCACATCAATAAGGCGAAATGAAGCGGTATTCTGTGGCTCTTCTCCGCATCCAAGAAGCAGGACAAGAAGAACAAAGACATATCTGAAAGCTATGCGTCGCATACTCACACTCCTAAATAGAGATTTACCATCAAATAACACTGCTGTACCTCTTTGTGAGGGTTCATGTTTATCTCTTTCCTCCTGTACTTGCTGATTCAATATGGCTTTGAGCTTCAAGCAACATTGATTGTGTTTCAGAATTACCAGAACCAAGCTCTATTACTCTCGTCAGATCTGGAATAGCCTCCTCATAATTAGCAAGCCAAAAGTGTAATCTCCCTCGCCAGTAGTAGCCACCTGCCCATTCAGGAACAAGCTCAATTACTCTATCAAGATCCGCAATTGCTGCAATGTTCTGGCCAAGGTTGCTTCTCGTAACAGCTCTGTGGTAGAAAGCCAATGCGTAATCCGGCTCCATGTCTATCGCATTACTGAAATAGGAAATTGCTAATGTCCAATTCTCATTTTTTATCTCCTGCTCACCAAGCTCGCACAAGCATTCTGCTTCCGGGCTTATGGCAAGGGCAATTGATGCCAACAATAGGTGGATTAGTATAACTACCTTCATTTTCCTTCTCCTTTGTATAGAGGGTGAATTTTCCTGACACATGTTAGAGACTGGGTATATTAGAGCCACTTTGTATACAATACCGGTCATCAGTGAACGGTCGATACCTTGTATTATGTTACGTTGTAAATGATTACATAGATGTACTTATTAGCATGTTAGATTTACAGCCCAAGAGCAGCATTAATTAATTTGATACTAATACTCTGAAAGACTGATACCGACTCAAGTGGTGTGTATGGAGTTATTTAAGATGTAGTAGACAGTGGAAGAATGCCACTCCCTGCCCTTCTTTGAAGGAATTCGATGTCTGTTGAGATATCCTACAATCTTCCTGAAACTTACTCCTTGCTTGTGAAGACTGTATATCTTTGAGATGACTCTCTGTTCTTGAGGGTCAGCAACCAGCTTCTTACCATCCTTTATGTAACCATATGGAGTGGATGAATATACTTCTAGCTTTGACTTCTTGTGCTGAAGAATAGCAGAGGTTCTCTCAGATATCTGATCTCGCTCGAATTCATTCAATACAGCAAGCATTCTGAAGATCATCTTACCTGCTGCATTTGTGGTATCGATGCGCTCAGAGAGACTCACCAGATCAGCTCCAGCCTTGTCCAACCTCTCAGCAACGGCGAGAGTGTCTCTTGTACTCCTTGAGAGCCTTGAAAGGGAGTGAACCACCAGAATGGCCTTTTCGGCACAGGCAAGATTCAGAGCCCTCTGAAGCCCTTCTCTTGCTCTTATGTTCTTGCCAGAGATTCCTGCATCTTCTTCAATGCATATAACTTCGTAGTCAAGAGCATTTGCCCAGGAAGAAATCTTTGACTTCTGAGCTTCCAGGCTTACTCCTTCACGAACCTGTTCATCTGTGCTGACTCTTACATAGCCAACGACTTTCATAGTGATCACCTCCCTTCTCGTTTGAGGATTACCAGCCCATGAAATCAATATCTTGATATTTGCTCATAAGTACCCTCTTGAAAACAGTGCACATCTGTGAAAGGTGTCATTGACACCGTTCACTGATGACCGGTTATGAACAGCAGCCTGTTTCCTATGTCTTGCTAAACACAGAAAACAGGACTGATCGTTGAAACAGGTATACCCTGCGATTGCTCTCATGGTTTCCCAGCGATTAACGCTCTTCTTGGTGATCTTGGGTGTGAAGATCCTTCTCGGGAAGAACTTCGTGCATGCGCGGAGTTTGGGAGCAAGGGAAGGTTCATCAGCGAGAAGCATTACATGCAAACGTGCATTCGGATGCTTGCCTACTTAAAGCATAGCAATTGACACAAAGTACTGTAGCCTATATTTATATTGAGTCTACTTGTTGATATAACTCTTTTTGTAATTCTTTTAGAGGAGATGTCCATGAAAACAGGAATTCGCTTATTGATTGTTTCTTTAATCGCCTTTGTAGTTCTATCTTGTGGAGATGACCCCAGTGGACCCTCTGGATCGAATTTGACCCCTTCCGTTCTTTCTTTAGTCTTCACTGGAGATTCTTCAAAGACAGTATCCGGACCAGGTCAGAATGAGGCTCTGAGGTTTTCCACCACAGGACCAAAGGGTGTATGTGAAGTAACCGCATCATGGACAATCTGCGACCAGAGCGAGTTCGCAAGTTACACTCTGTACAGGTCAGAGAATCCTGACATCTCCGAAAACATTTCATCTGCAACGGTTTTGGGAGTATTCAGTGATCCCAATACATCTGAATACGTTGATGGTAGTGTTTCATGGGCAAGAGAATACTATTACGCTGTCAAATCCACGGATGATAATAACGATTCTGTATGGAGCAATGAGGCTTCACTAATTACTCCAGGAGCCCCTACTCCTTCCGTTCTTGAAGCTGTAACTGTCTCAGCCAATTTTGTGATTTTAAACTGGTCACAATGTCCAGATGGAGATTTTGATAGCTACAAGATTTTTCGTTCTGATTTCCCGAACATTCAGGCTGACACGAGCGCAGCTCTCTGTGTAGCTACTCTTTCGCAAGCATCCGATACTTCTTTCACTGATAGTGCTGTGATGCCGGAACAAACCTACTACTATGCTTTAATGACAAGAGACACCGATGATTTTTTCAGTTGGAGCAATGAGATAGAAATTGTCACTTCCGAAGTTCCCAGTATCCCGGATAGTGTTATTGCGACTGTAACTGTGGGAGATGCACCAAATTGCATTTGTTCACTACCCTCTGGAGATTATGTGTATGTAACAAATTCTAGCGATGAAACGGTTTCGATCATCCGCACTTCAGATAATGCTGTTGTTGCAACAATTATTGTAGGGGATGATCCATGTGGCATTTGTTCACTACCCTCTGGAGATTACGTGTATGTCACGAATTATCAAGACGATACGGTTTCAGTCATCCGCACTTCAGATAATTCTGTTGTTGCAACAATTATTGTAGGAGATGGACCATTTGGCATCTGTTCACTACCCACTGGGGATTATGTGTATGTCACGAATAGTAGCGACAATACGGTTTCGATCATCCACACCTCAGACAATACTGTGGTTAAGACAGTAAGTATAGGGGATTCTTCATGGGGAGTCTGTTCTCTACCCTCTGGAGATTACGTGTATGTCACTAATGGCGGTGACGATACGGTTTCGATCATCCGCACTTCAGATAATACTGTTGTTGCAACAATTATTGTAGGCAATAGTCCAGATGGCATTTGTTCACTACCCTCTGGGAATTATGTGTATGTTGCGAATATGGGTGACGATACGGTTTCTATCATCCGCACTTCAGATAATACTGTGGTTGAAACTATCAATGTAGGCAATAGTCCATATTACATTTGTTCACTACCCTCTGGAGATTACGTGTATGTAACAAATTCTAACGATGAAACGGTTTCTATCATCCGCACTTCAGATAATGCTGTTCTTGAAACCGTAGAAGTAGGAAACAGGTCACAAGGAATCTGTTCACTACCTTCAGGTAATTATGTATATATTGCGAATTTCTGGTATGATACTGTATCAGTCTTGAATTAACGGAGCCTTCTCAGGGAGGTCTAATTCCAGAGAAATTGTGTCACTCTTAGTTGCGAATCCCATAGTTTTCAAGGCTCATGGGGAAAAGGCATAAGGGTCGCTACTAGAATTTAGGTTGTTACGGGCGTCCCGTTAAAGGACGCCCATTCTTCATCCTGCAATTGCTCGCATGGTCTCCCAGCGGTTAACGCTCTTCTTCGTGATCCTTGGTGTAAATGTTCGTCTTGGGAAGAACTTTGTGTATGCTCTCAGCTTTGGAGCCAGGGAAGGTTCATCAGCGAGTAGCTGATCTTTCTGGAATCTTGAGCCCATGCTCTTCTTCCAGGCGACCTCATGTTCCCTACAGAAGAACCATTCAATGTTGTCACCGTGGGTTCTGCGAATGTGATCCTTGATCTTATCCTGCAGTTCATCTGGCGCTTTCCCTGAAGTCTTATCAGCCTTTAGTTTTTCCAGTTGATTGAGAAGATCGTAGAGGTGTTCATCACTGGAAAGATCTGTGAGATCCAGTTCGTGTTTCTCGTAGTAGGACTGCCCAAGACATCTTTTAGCGTACATGCATCCAGCGCAGCGTTGCTCTGATACAGGGGCGTGCTCAGGAGCCTTACCCTCAATGAGTATCTTCTTCATGAACCATTCACCAGCATCGACCATAAGCCTGAGCATCTCTTCATTCCTGGGAACTGGTTCAGTCTGGAATTCGAGACCGTCAGGCCACATCACTGCGACATGAAACACATCAAGACCGGTGAGCCCGATGTAGTGTTGTGGCTGGATCTGGTAACTCGTGGAGAGGCCATTCTCGATGAATTGCTTCCAGACAAAGCTGTTCATTGTTTTGCACTCAAGACCTTGGAGTTTCTTATCACCAGGCATTACAGCAATGTAGTCCGGATTGCCAATCCACCACTCAGGTACTGACTTTCCTGGATACAATTCTTTTGCCCTGGGAACCTTCTCTGTAAAGGTACAGCCGGTATGTGCCTTGAAGAGTTCTGCTACCACAGGCTCAAGGATGTTACCTCTCTTTGCTGCTCTGGATGTTTTCTCAGGGAAGTCCGGCTTTATCCCCTTCTTGGTGTAGTACAGCCTCCGGAGACAACTCCATTTGTATTCGTGGGGGTAATGGTCTGAAAGAATGGCGGCCCAGTCAGAGCCGCCAATTCCCTTCATCCTCTGGAGATGCCAGTTCTTGCTCTTCCTGATTCTAGGCAGATCGGGGATCATGATGCTTCTCCCTTCCTATACTGGCAAGATGTTCCTTCGCAGTGGAAGGGTTCATCAACTCCATACAGATGTCGATGACTTCCATAAGCTCACTTGAATTCATTTCCTCTGTGCGCATACGAACTGTTACTTCCCTGCGCTTGGCCTCTTCATCCACTTTCCTTCGGGTAACTCTGTGGATGGCATTGTTGGCCTTGATCTCAAGGGTTTCTCTGAGACCTTCCATATCCAGATTCCTGGCAACACTGAGAGGTGAGTAATCAGCCATGCTGATATCCTCAATGGTTGCTGAATCTCCCTTGGCTCTGATCATGAACACCTGTGACAGGAAATCACGTTCACCGAAGGCAAGAGCGACTGTGGCGTTCTTGGCATCAATCCCTGATACATCCGCAGGGATCATCTGGGAATACTTTGCTCCGGTGTCAACATCAACGAGATGATACACGGCCCAGAGCCTTTCCTTCAGGAAAGTTACCTGCCTGCGTGGGTTACCAACAACGGCAATCCTCTTATCAAGAGTATCGATGTGATGGATCCCTCCATAGATGCAGACAAGCCCTGCGTCCATCATTAGAGGAACCAGAGCATTGATAACCTGGTGTTTCGTTATGTACTTCACTTCGTTCCCGTGGATGTTCATTACACCGGTTGGAAGCAATGCTCCCAGCTTTCCCTGTATCTGCAGAACCTTGGTGGCAATTTCCACTGGTGGTGGGGAATTGTACTGACCCTGTGGATCAGGCATGGATGTCGGTATCTCAAAAATGTCCGGTATCAGTGGTTCAGTAGGTTTGTCAGTAGAATCAGTAATCTCCACTGTTCTTTTCTCATCAGTCATGAGAAGTCCTTTCTTATGGAGCCTATGCAATTGAGGTAATTGTTAAAGATCTATGAGTCCTCTCTTTTGTTTCAGGTCTTCCGCAATATCCATCGGTGTTTCACCTCTGCTGAAGAAACTTCTAAGCAGGCAATCATCGAAAGAATCATTAACAGAAATGCCAAAGCGTCTGAGAAGAATAATGTTCAATATCCTGATCCATCTCTTGTATTTCATTAATCTCCATCCGAATGAACTTTGCTTCTATCCAGCTATGTTCCTTATTCTTACGGAGTAGTCCATTACTGTATATGACCCATTTGAAGCAAGGATACCCATTCAGGGTTACTGCCGAAGTTACCGGGGACATAGATGACATGGTCAAGCAACTTGACCTCAATGTCTTTGAGGGTCTCCTTTAGCTTCTCCGTAAGCTTGATATCCTCCCCGCTCGGTTCCGCTGTTCCCCCAGGGTGATTGTGGGCGAGGATAAGCCCTGTGGCGTTTGTATCACAGAGCAAGAATGTGAGGATGTTCCGGAGATAGAGTTTCGCATGATTCACTGTGCCCTCTGCGATCTTCATAAACCCTAGGAAGCGGCTTGAGTTGTCTAGCGTGAGTTTACTTTAAACC
>JAGLOJ010000154.1 GCA_023139045.1 Candidatus Sabulitectum sp. | reverse complement strand
CACGGGTTTACCCGTGGGTATCTATTCGACAGCTCTCCTCCGGTGGCTACATCGCCTGCGGCGGTGACGGTACAGGAACACTCTTTCGCTATGAACCGGAGACCGGAATAGAAGAAAATCAGGGAGAGATCGTTTCTTCTCTTTCTGCTCCTTCACCCAACCCGTTCTCTTCGAGCTTGAATATCCATTTCAATCTGAATCAGACCTCTGTCATTGAACTGTCTGTTTATGATCTTTCCGGAAGACTGATTGAGATTCTTGAACAAGATTCTTTTCAGGAGGGGGAACACTCTTTTGACTGGACTCCCGGAAACTTATCTTCAGGATGTTACCTGATAAGGCTCTCAACTCAAAAGGAAAGCTTTGTCAGGAACTGCATTTTTCTGCAGGAATAGAAACATCAATGCTGGAGTCCGTCCATACTATCCGTCGTCTAGGGGTCGATGATGGTGTATTGTACTCAAAATGAGTAGTTTACGCTGATTTCCTCAGGTGCAAAAAGAATGCTGACTCTGTCAGCAAGGCTGGCGGAATCAATCGCTACATACTCCATACTCCACTGCTCTCCTGCAGTTTTCCACTCGAGAAGAATAGATGAAGCACCAAGGGGAAACGCCAAGTCAGAACCGAATGTTTTATCTGCTGCTATGTTCTGCCATGTTTGAGAGTTATCACCGATAGTCAGAGTTACCTCTTCGAGATCCAAGCCGGTACCGTTGTTCAGCTGTATCTTCGACCCACCGCAGCCAATTACCAGTACAACTGCCGCCAAAAACAGAATCCTTTTCATGCTTCCTCCAATTTTGGAACTTTTCTTTTCACCTGTGTTAGATTTGTGAGTATAATTGTTTTTCACTCTGGACGGGAGGACCCCCACTGAAACTGATATTTATTTTTAGTCTGCTGGTTTTCCCAGCCCTTGCACACGGCTATATCGGACCCGGGGCAGGCTTCGGAATTCTCACATCTTTTGTGGTATTCCTTAATGCAATTGCCGTTTCCCTGCTCTCTTTTCTCTTCTGGCCTGTGATGGTTCTCATCAGATCCATCAAGAAAAGCAAACGCCCCCATAAACCCCAGTGCGACAAAGTTGTCATTCTGGGTCTGGATGGTCTATCTCCTCATCTGTTAGAAAAATACTGGGCGAACGGGGATCTTTCAAACCTGAAAAAACTTGCGGAACAGGGCTCATACAATCGTATGAAAACAACAACACCCGGTGTCTCGCCCGTTGCATGGTCAAGTTTCCAGACAGGCGTGAATCCGGGTAAACACGGAATCTTCGATTTCCTGACAGCGGATCGCAAAAGGTATCTGGCTGTACTCAGCTCTGTAAAAACTAAAACACTCACAAAGAGAAACTTCCTTGGTTTCAAGAAAGAAGAAGTATCCTCCACACTGCTCAGAATGAGCAAGCCATTCTGGAGCCTTCTTGGGAAATATGGAATTAGATCAACTATTCTCCGGGTTCCAATCACCTACCCGCCCGAACCACTGGACGGGAGACTATTGAGCGGTATGTGTGTACCTGACCTCAGAGGCAGCCAGGGAAGTTATACAGTATTGGCACCGGAGGGTGAGGATGCCAGGTTTACCGGCGGAATTGGCTCTTCACTCAGGCAGCTGGAAAAAGACCGGTGGGTGGGTTCAATTTCTGGCCCTGACGGTTGCGAGCCTGTTGATGTTCTTTTTAAACAGAGAAAAGACAGCAGCTGGGAAGTTCGCTCCGGTGATGAAAAAATAAAAGTAGAAGCCGGAAAACTCTCCGGATGGCTCACCGTGTGCTACAAAACAGGACGGACAAAGATTAAGGGGATCGCCCGTTTCAGAATAACAGAGGGGCCTGTGGTTTATTGTACCGCTCTTCATGTTGACCCCTCAAGCCCTGTTGTTCCCCTCTCTCACCCGGTTCACTATTCCAGATACCTCGCTGGTGCAGTGGGGCGATTTGCCACTCTTGGTCTTGCTGAAGACACATGGGCTCTTTCAAACGGTCATCTTGATGAAAAGAGTTTCCTTGATATGGCCTGGGCGTACTACGATGAACGACGGAGAATGTTCACCAACGCGCTAACCAACGGTAAAGATGGCCTCACTGTCTGTGTTTTTGATACTTCCGACAGAATACAGCACATGTTCTGGGGTCAGGGGCTTGAACCGGGAAGCGTGATCCACAACATGTACCTTGAGATGGACAAACTTGTTGGAGAAACAGTTAAAGGAATGAAAAAAAACCAGAGGCTTATAGTAATGTCCGATCACGGGTTCACCGCATTTCACACATGTATCGACTTCAACAGATGGCTGGTTGACAACGGATACATGGTTTTGAACAAAGGTGTGGAAACAATAGATGCATCCTACCACGGTGTGAACTGGTCTGAAACAAGGGCTTATGCCATGGGGCTTTCAGGCATAAACTTGAATATGAAAGGCCGTGAAGGCAAAGGCATCGTTACAAAGGACGAAGCAGATTCCCTGAAGAAGGAAATTCGGGAAAAACTGCTTCAACTCAAAGACGGCGATAGAAATGTTATCCGTTCTGTTAAATTTGCCGGGGATATCTACTCAGGGGGTTACACAGGCAGAAGCCCTGACGTTATCCCCGGTACTGAATCGGGATACCGGGCCGACTGGGGGTGCGTAACAGGATGCGTTGGAAGAAAAGCCATATACCCCAATAACAGACACTGGAACGGCGATCACTGTCATGATTCAGATCTGGTTAAGGGAGTACTCTTCACCAGCTGGAAACATGAATCTGACAACCCGTCCATTATGGATATTGCTCCAACGGTACTCCGGATGCTTGGTGTAAAACCACCAGGTTACATGGACGGGAGAACGCTGTGAAAAGAAGAGATTTTCTGAAGAAAGCCATACTGACACCTGCTGCTCTTGCGGCTCTCGGCGCAGGTTGCGGAAAAACCACAGGCAGATCCGGTAAAAGACTCATTGTTCTTGGTGTTGACGGCATGGACCCCAATCTGGTGGAAAGCTATATGGAGCGGGGTCTCATGCCCAACACCAGACGATTGATGGAGATGGGCAGTTTCAGCAGGCTGGGCACATCAAATCCGCCCCAGAGCCCGGTTGCCTGGTCAAACTTCATCACAGCCGCCCCGCCACCGGTACACGGCATCTTTGACTTCATCCACAGAGACCCGGCAACAATGATGCCCTATCTATCCATATCAGAAGTATCCCCACCCGATTCAACATTGAATCTGGGAAAACTCCGACTGCCCATCTCCGGCGGCGGTGTCAATCTGCTCAGACGCGGTACACCATTCTGGAATACCCTGCTGGACAAGGGAATCCCTGTAACAATGGTCAAGCTGCCGGTTGATTTCCCCCCGCCTGCAGCCAACAGACACGGGTTGTTCCTGTCTGGTCTGGGAACCCCGGATATTCGAGGAAGTCAGGGAAGTTTTACCTTCTTCACCGATGATCCACGGTCTGTATCCGATAACACCGGAGGAGGAGTTGTAATACCTGTTAGAGACTACGGAGACGGCTGCTACACATGCCGGGTGGACGGTCCGGCAAATTCCTTGATCGAAGGTAACCCGACCATGAGCGTTGAAATAAAAGCATGGGTTGACAGAGATTCCAGGGCAGTGAGAATCGATATGGGTAACGACTCCGTGGTTATTGGTGAAAAACAGTGGAGCCCCTGGATGCACTTCAGCTTTCCGGCACTTGGCCCACTCTCCACAGTTCACGCCATAGGCAGATTTTACCTGAAAGAGGTAACACCAAAGCTGAAGCTCTACCTGACTCCGCTGAACATAGATCCGGAGAATCCTGCACTGCCTATATCGAGCCCGGACTGGTACTCCAGGGATCTGGCAGAAGATGCAGGTCTTTTCTACACACAGGGTTTCCCTGAAGACACAAAAGCTCTGTCCAGGGGAATCTTCGACGACGATGATTATCTCTCTCAGGCAAACATTGTTCTTGAGGAGAGAATGAACCTTTTCCATTCTGTTCTTTCAAAATACCGGGAAGGGCTGTTGTTTTTCTACTTCACCAGCCTCGATCTGAATGTTCACATGTTCTACAGATCGATGGATCCTGCAAGCCCTCTTTACGGCACAACCGATACCCGATTTTCCGGAGTGATTGCAGATCTCTACTCGAGAATAGACTTAGCCGTTGGTGAGGCCATGGAGCTTCTTGATGACAGAACAGAAATAATTCTTCTCTCCGATCACGGTTTTGCACCGTTCCGCAGGAGTTTCAACCTGAATTCCTTCCTTGCTGCTGAAGGATTCGCCGATATTTCATCGCCTCACGAACGGAACAGTGACATGTACGCCTGTCTGGACTGGCGCAAAACAGGAGCGTATGGTCTCGGGCTCAACGGCCTTTACATCAATCAGGCCAACAGGGAAAAGAATGGAGTTGTTGCCCCGGCAGACAAAAGAAATCTTATGGAGAACCTGAAATCCTCCCTGGAAGGTGCTGTTGACCCGCTAACCGGCAGCAGACCTGTGAAAAATCTCTTCATTCTGGAAGACCTCTATCCCGGCTTTGAAATGCCTCCATGGGCACCGGACATGCTTGTCGGCTACTCCCACGGCTACAGGGCAAGCTGGGAAACAACCCTTGGGGCTTTCCCGGAAGAGGTCATCACCGACAACATGGATCCGTGGAGCGGAACACACTGCATCTCCCCTGATATCTGTCCGGGATCACTGGTCACCTCAATGAAAAACTTGCCTGCGAATCCCACTCTTACGGAGATGGGCCCACTTATCAATGCAATTCTCACCGAAGAGGACGGGGTTTCATGAACGCTCTCTTCGACCTTCTGCTGAAACCTTTCCAGTCGCTGGACCCTCTCTGGGGTCTTATGTGGATCAGCGCTCTGTCGGGAATTATGATAATTCTCGTGTTCAAAAAAACATCAGATCAACAGGCAATTTCCATTCTGAGACGAAAAATGGGATCTCGAGCGCTGGGAATGCTTCTTTTTCTGGAAAGCCCTCCCACTGTGCTGAAACTGGCTTTCGGGTTGATCACGGATAATTTTATCTATCTGTGGCATCTGTTGAAACCCATGCTGATAATTACGATCCCCTTTGTAATTATCGCGGCGCAGCTTGATGCAAGATACTCAAGAGAGCCTCTGAACACTGATCATCCCTCCACAGTTACCGTTTACTGGGAAAACTCAATTCCCGCAGATGAATTCGGAGAACCGGAAGAGGGAATACTGATCTCCCCCATTGTTACCATTGCCGACTCCCTCGAACAGAGCTTTTCCTTTACAGGCAGTAACGGCGTTTTCGTATACAATGCTATGCGAATTAAGCTTGGCTCCAATGGACCTTCCGGTTCCATTCTGGTCAGGGGAGCTGAAAGAAGCGGTATCATTCAGGCCCTTTTCCATCCCTGGAATGCAGAAGCAGAGCATGGTATTCAGAAAATACATTCGCACATTCAGGCGACACACTACATAATTCTCGGTGGGAGATGGGGCTGGTTTACAGTATTTCTTGTTTTCTCCAGTCTCTGGGCAATACTTGGAGCTGTTGTGTTCAAGGTAAAGGTTTAGGTATAGGTAAGGGTATGAACATGAATACGAGTATGGATATGGATATGGGGAGAGCATAAAATGGCAAAGCTTAAATTCAAGATAGACAATGTGATGAAAGATCGACTGGATAAGGTGTCTGAAGCTGGTGGCTATTCATCAGTTGAGGAATTTGTTCTTCAGATTATAGAGAGAGAGCTGGATAAACTTGATCCCGGTGCTGATGAATCGGAAGAGGATATCCGGAAAAAACTGGAGGGTCTCGGCTACCTTGGCTAGCACTCTGTTGCCTGACAGAACAGGAGCTTGCATCCAGAAGCTGTTTGGCATATTTTGTCATAACCGGAAGATGAACGATAGGAGCATTTATGGCTGATGTGCATCCAATTCAGGTTATTGATCTGAGCAAACAGTTTCCTCGAAAAAAGGGACTTGGCACTGTTCAGGCAGTTTCAGGTGTTTCCTTTAATGTACAACAAGGCGAGATTGTTGGTTTCATTGGCCACAACGGCGCGGGAAAGACTACCACTATCAAGTGCATTCTGGGTCTTCTGAAGCTGTCGGAAGGTAAAATATCTCTCTGGGGAGGTGCCCCGGCTGATTCAAAGATAAGAAAAAGGATCGGATACATTCCGGAAAACCCGGATTACGACGACTCCTTCACCCCTATGGAATACCTGAGCATGTTCGCTTCGATGCGGGGGCTTTCAGGTGTTGATGAAGACTGGATGAAACTCTTGAAAAGGGTCGGGCTGGCCAGGTGGGAAACCACAGGCATAAGACAGTTCTCGAAGGGTATGAGGCAGCGAATGAGCCTGGCCATTGCTCTCCAATCCAATCCGGATCTGCTCATTATGGATGAACCTACCGGGGGTCTTGATCCCATTGCAAGGAAGGAATTCAGAGAAATAATCATTGAAGAGAACAGAAGAGGTGCATCTGTTTTTCTCTCCTCCCACATTCTTTCTGATGTGGAAACCATCTGCAACAGGGCAGTTATTCTCGCTGGAGGCAAGCTTATGGCAGAAGGTTCCATGGAGGATCTGCTGGGAGAGGAGCATCTTTACAGAATAACTGTAGTCAGCAGGAAAACCGGTGAAGAAGTAGAGGAAACCATACCGGAAGCTGACCTGCAAAACAGAATAGATGCCCTGCGCAGAGACAACCTGCCTATAGTAAAAGTGGAGATGGCTCTCAAGTCACTCGAAGATGTCTTCCTGGCTGCAACCGGGAAGGATTCACAATGAAAGCAGTATTCACTTTTTCTCTGATGACCTTGCGGATGCTTTTCCGCAAAAGAACCCTCTGGGGAATTCTTCTGGTTATTCTTCTTGCTCTTGCGGGAATTGCTGCTGTACCCAGTTTTGACGTGTCAAACCAGGGAAGGTTCGTGCTTGACTTCGGTCTGTTTGGAATTGAAGTGGGAGCGCTTCTGCTGGCTCTTGGTCTCGCGGCCAACCTTTACCCCAGAGACAGGGAGACAAGAACTCTGATGCCCCTGATCGCAGTTCCCCTTTCACGGTGGCAGTACCTCCTTGGAAGGTTCTTCGGAGCAGCGCTGATTCAGGCTGCCGCTCTACTTGTAACTTGCCTCGGCCTTATGCTTATTCTTCTTTTCCACAAACTTCCCATTCCGGGAGACCTGCTTCCTGCAACTCTGCTGATAATTGTTGAAGGGTGGTTCCTGCTCTCAACGGTTTTCTTCTTCAGCTTCTTCACTTCCCCTCCCTTGAACTGGCCACTGACCACAATGCTCTTCATCGTGAGTCAGATGAGCGTTTCAGAATTTGTGGGCATTCTGCCATCAGCTCCGGGACTTATGAGAGCTGTGCGAATGCTACTGCCACACGCCGATGTGTTCCATATAAAAGACCCGATTGCCCATGGCTTCGAGATTGAGCCTGTATATTTCCTCATCGCTATTTTCTACGGTCTCTGTTACTCCGCTTTCATGCTCTCTGTGGCACTGGCTGTATTCAGAGGACGTGATCTGAAATGAGATGGCTGGCCTGCTCTCTTGCTCTCTTCATTGTATTTTCAGTCGGAAGCGGTTGTCGAACAGACTATGACATTGCAGATGTAGCACCGGAAGAGCACCTTGAATCGGAAGACCATCACGATCACGATCACGATCATGAGCATGAGAACGAACATGAGCATTCCATTGATGAAGAGATGGAGGAAGCCCATGCAGAAGGTCCTTCCGGACATGTACACGGTGCCGGAGAAAGGAATCACGGAACTCAGTGGTTCTTCAATCAACCCTGGGCGGCGCCCTTCATATGGGGAAAGCTGTTCAGAGACGCACTGACATTTCTGTTCCTGGCGGTGGGGATATTCCTGGTTACCCGCCGAAGGAGGAAGATATGAGAACAAAGCTGTTTCTTCCGTTAACTGCGGTAGTATTTCTCACTCTTGCTGTAATTTCCGGTGCGTCCGTCTCACGAAGAGCCAGTGTTGATACTTTTCAGCACATTGAACTGTTAGGCTCAGGTTTCCAGAGAATGAAGCACTTTGCTGCAAGTGCACTGTACCTCCAGCTTGACGACTATCATCACATAGAAATGTACCAGGGAATTCCCTGGAGTTCCGTAACAGATTATCTACCCCAGATGTGGTTGATTGCCCGGCTTGATCCAACCTTTACCGATGTTTACACTGATGCCGCCTACCACCTTGCGATTAACCTTGGCAGCGTCGAAGAGGGCATGGATTTCATCAGAGAAGGTGTTCGGTGCAATCCTGACAGCCTGGATGTAAGGTTTGAGTATGCATACCTGCTCTGGGAAACTGGAACAGGTACAACAGAGGAAATTATTGATGAAACCCTTGCATACAGATCACTGCTGAGAAGAGTGAATGGCGACATCGATCACACCTACAATGAACCCTCCTCCGCGACACTTCTTGCAGAGGTTTTTGAAACCAGAGCGGATTCCCTTGATCCTTACAGTCTCTTCTACAGAAGGCGCACTTTTTTCGTAAGAAACGCCATCAGAGAAGGGCTCTACTATCCTGATTATATGTCTCCTCCACCAGAATACCTTAATTCTGAAAAAATGGACGGTATCCGGTGAATGTAACCATTCCAAAAGAACTTGCAGCAAAAATAGTCTGGTTCTGCAGTCGTAAAAATGTACTGGTTGGGGAAACCGTTATCGACAAGAACAGTACCGGCAGGGATATCTACATTATCAGTCGGGGTCAGTTCAAAGTTCACGATGATTCTGCAGGAGAGGATTTTGTACTGGCAATGCTCAAGCGCGGTGACATCTTCGGCGAGATGTCCTTTCTTGACGGGTCAACGCGGTCTGCCTCTGTTACTGCCTCCTGCAATGGAAGCCTGTTGGTAATGGGTGAAAAAGAGTTTTCAAACATGCTTTCCAAAGAACCGGAAATTACTGTTCTGTTCCTCAGATTTCTGGCCGGTGTTGTGAGTGGAAGGCTCAGAGTGGCGAACGATGCACTGCTGCAGCTGGCCTTCGGTGACGGCGAGGCAATAAATCAGGAATTCTCATACCTGAAAGAAGCTATCGCTGAAATGCATGCTGCTGTAAGAATGGAATTGGAAGGCACATAGCCCATACTTAGTCTGTGTCCTGGTGGATGGGGAAAACTTCCCAGAGGAAACTTGATCCTCCTTCTATGGGTATGTTCGAGAAGGAAAATGTTCTCCATTCACAGTCTTCTATTCTGAAATCATACCACCCTTCAGTAACCTGAAAGATCGCAGAACTGTCTGGAGGCAGGATAGACAGACCCAGCATATCAATCCACTTTTCTCTGCCGGATTCCGTAACCCATACGAAGTAGAATTCAGTGGAAGTGCAATTCTTTATTTCAACAGTGGCACTGGCCGATTCCGCCCAGGCGGACAATGCCAGCAGACACAACAGTAATACAGATTTTTTCATTTCTACAGTGCAGCTCCTTTCATCAGCTTCTACCCATCCATGCTCTTCCGGTTCCTGGAAGCATGACCGACAATACTGCAATGACATTAGCAACCACACGAACGGCTATAATTCACGCTAATTATCGTCAAATAGCGCTGCTATTCTTCTCAAATTAGCATGCATTCTATCTCGCCCGTGAGGAGCTACTGCACAATGCCTATTCTCGGACACACCCCTAGATAATAGAAAGGCTTATTCTGTTTCTGGCCTTCTCAATACCGGTAACAGTAACATCCACTTTCATGCCCACATGAACAACCTCTGAAGGATGCTTTATCCATTTCCTGCTCAGGCGGCTCACATGCACAAGCCCATCGATATGAACGCCAATATCTACAAATGCTCCGAAGTCCGTTACATTGGTGATCAACCCCGGCAGCTTCATTCCATCAGTGAGATCATCAATGGAATGTACATCGGCAAAAGAAAAAGACTCGAATACACTTCTGGGGTCTCTTCCTGGTTTGTCCAGTTCCGTTACGATATCACGAAGCGTGGGCATTCCCCTTTCTTCGGTTACATAGTCGCTGAGGTTGATCAATTTTCTAAGATCAGACCGATCCATCAGACCACGCACATCCGTTCCTGCGTCAACAGCCATTCTTTTTACAATAGAGTAACTCTCCGGATGTACTGCACTGCTATCCAATGGATTTGACGCCCCGGCAACACGGAGAAATCCTGCACACTGCTGGAAAGCAACAGGGCCAATACCCGCTACCTTCTTCAACTGAGCCCTGGAAGTGAATTTTCCATACGCGTCTCTGTACTTCACAACAGAAGAAGCCCTTGCGGGGCTGAGCCCGGAGACATAGGAAAGAAGCTTTGCGCTTGCAGTGTTCAGGTTGACTCCAACGGAATTCACGCAGGACATCACCGTATCGTCCAACGCCTGCCTCAACAGCTTCTGATCCACATCATGCTGATACTGCCCCACACCCACACTGCCCGGATCAATTTTAACCAGCTCCGCCAGAGGATCCTGAAGCCTTCTTCCTATGGAAATAGCCCCCCTGACTGTAAGATCAAGGTCAGGGAATTCATTCCTGGCAATCTCTGATGCTGAGTATATGGATGCTCCGCTTTCGTTCACCATGACCACAGGTAAATCCAATTTTAGTTCTCGCAGAAAACTTTCTGTTTCCCGCCCGGCAGTTCCATTGCCAACAGCAATGTACTCCAGTCTGTGTTTTTTGATAAGCCTTCCAACCTCTGATGCAGCTGAATCCTTTTTCCCGGTTACCGGAAAGATTGTAGAATACTCCAGAAATCTCCCCTGCTCATCCAGACACACTGTCTTACAACCAGTGCGGAAACCCGGGTCAATAGCCATTACCCTTTTCCCGCCAAGAGGCGCTGCCATAAGCAGCTCACGGAGATTTACAGCAAAAACGGAAATGGCTTCACGGTCTGCTTTTTCCCTGGAGGCCAGTCTAACTTCAGTCTCCATTTGAGGCCCAAGAAGCCTCTTGAAACCATCCTTCATAGCCGTAAGAACCTGGTCACCAGACAGGTTGTCCCGCACAGGGAAGTGTTTTGTCATTATCGAAGAAGCAGTTTTTTCATCAACACGAATCGTGAGATTCAGAAAAAGTTCCCTCTCTCCCCTTCGCATGGCAAGAACCCGGTGAGAAGGCGCATTTGAGACTTTTTCAGACCAGTCAAACCAGTCACGGAATCTTTTCCCAGCCTCTTCCTTGCCTTTTATCACCTTGCAGATGTAATAACCTTTGTTCAGAAAGAGTCTTCGCATCTCTGTCCTGACTCCGCAGTGCTGAGCCATCCTCTCTGCAATAACATCTCTGGCTCCATCGAGAGCAGCTTCCGCATCGGAAACGGATTCTGTGAGGAAAGGTTTTGCAAGCAATGCGGGGTCATCACCGCTTTTCTGCTCCATGAGCAGGTTTGCAAGCGGTTCAAGACCGTTCTCAATTGCCCTGGTTGCCCTGGTTCTGCGCTTTGGTCTGAAGGGCAGGTAAATATCCTCAAGTTCGGAGAGAGTAACTGCCTTTCCTATCCGGTCTTCCAACCGATCGGTAAGCAGCTCCCGCTCTTCCAGCGATGACAAGACAGCGGCTTTACGCTTGTCCATTGCTTCAAGTTTCTGCCATGTATCTCGAAGCGCTGCAAGAACAACCTCATCCATTCCACCGGAAGCTTCTTTTCTGTACCTGGCGATGAATGGTATGGTTGATCCCTGCTCTATAAGCGAAAGAACTTCCGCAACTTTTCTGGAATCCAGACTCAGTTCAGAAGCGATTCTTCCTTGAATATTCATTCATATCTCCCTCGAATAATTTGTTGGGAATATAAATTTTTTGCACAGGACAGGGGGGTGCCGTATATTCGGGCACTCATATTAATCATTTAAGAACGGAGATGAATAGATGGCACGGGATTACAATCTCGCAAGGATTCGCAACATAGGAATAATGGCTCACATTGATGCGGGTAAAACCACGGTATCCGAGAGGATCCTCTTCTACACAGGCAAATCACACAAGATCGGTGAAGTTCACGATGGCGAGGCCACCCTTGACTGGATGGCTCAGGAGCAGGAGCGTGGAATCACCATTACCAGTGCCGCTACTACTACAGAGTGGAAAGAGCACCAGATCAACCTTATTGACACGCCCGGACATGTTGATTTCACCGTTGAAGTCGAGAGAAGTCTAAGAATCCTTGATGGAACCATTGCTCTTTTCTGCGCAGTAGGTGGAGTTGAGCCCCAGAGTGAAACTGTCTGGCGTCAGGCAGATAAATATGCAGTTCCAAGGATAGCCTTCATCAACAAAATGGACCGATCCGGTGCAGACTTCTATGGTGTACTCAAGGAACTCCATTCCAGACTGAATGCCAACGCCATCCCTATCACCATTCCCATTCTGGGTGAGAAAAAGGAATTTCTCGGAATAATTGATCTCGTAGACAATTGTGCTGTCTATTACGATGAGTCATCGGGTGGTATGAAGTACGAAGAGAAACCCATTCCTCCTGAGATGGAAATGATCTCTGCAAAACAGCGATTAATCCTCGTAGAAAAGGTCAGCGAAGTTGACGAGGAACTGCTTGACAAGTTCTGTGCTGATGAAGAAATATCCAAAAAAGAACTTTCTGACGCTATAAGAAAGGCAACTCATGCAGGGCTTGTATGTCCGGTTCTCTGCGGAAGTGCCTACAAGAACAAGGGAGTTCAGCGACTTCTTGACGCTGTTATTTCTTATCTGCCCTCCCCCGTAGACCTCCCCCCTATCAGCGGAAAAAGCAAAACAGGCAAACTGGAGCAGCGTGAGCCCGGCAACGACGGACCTCTGGCAGCTCTCGCGTTCAAAGTTGTGACTGACAGGCATACAGGCAAGCTTATCTACATCAGGGTTTACTCCGGTGTATTGGAAGCAGGCAGCCATGTACTCAACTCGACAACAGGCAAGAAACAGAGAGTAAGCAGAATTCTAAGGATGCACGCAAACAAGCGTGAATCTGTAGAGCGACTGAACACCGGTGAGATCGGTGCTGTTATCGGTCTTTCCGACACAATTACCGGCGACACCATCTGTTCCCCCGATGATCCAATCATTCTGGAGGCAATTGAGTTTCCAGCACCGGTACTGAGTATCGCAGTAAAGCCCGTTAAGAGGCAGGACAGAGACAAGCTGACCGATGCTCTGGCCAAACTCTCAGAGGAAGATCCTACTTTTACTGTGGAAACCAATGAGGAAACTGGCGACACTGTACTCTCCGGTATGGGTGAGCTTCATCTTGAAATACTGATTGACCGGATCAAGCGGGAGTTTTTTGTTGATGTGGAAGTTAATGAACCTCAAGTGGCTTACAGAGAGACCATCAACGGCTCCATTGACTGGAATGAGAAATACAAGAAACAGACCGGTGGCAAGGGTCAGTATGCCCATGTCATATTCACAGTCAAGCCCCTTTCAGCAGGAAGCGGCTTCGAATTCAAAAACTCTGTAAAGGGCGGAAACATTCCCAGAGAATACATCCCTTCTGTGGAAAAGGGTATCATCGATGCAATGAAAGACGGAGTCTATTGCGGCTTCCCCGTTGTTGATGTAAAGGTAACTCTCACGGACGGTTCCAGCCATGCGGTGGATTCATCTGAAATGGCATTCCGTATCTGTGCCAGAAACGCTTTTAAAAAGGCCTTCATGAAGTGCAGTCCAAGACTTCTTGAGCCCATGATGTCTGTTTCGATTATCAGCCCGGAAGAATACTCCGGTGGAGTGTCAGGAAGCATCTATGAGCGCCGTGGAATCATCGTATCCATGGAAACACGTGGGAATGCAAAAGAATTCAAGGCCAGAATACCTCTGTCAAAAATGTTTGGTTACGCAACCGATCTTAGAAACTCAACCCAGGGCAGAGCGACATTCTCCATGCAGTTCGAACACTATGAGGCTGTACCTGCCTCCGTTGCTGAAGAAGTGCTGAAGGAATACAAAAAAAGGTGAAGCTGGTCTACATCTACGAGGCAGCAGCCGTTGGTGCCGGCGGATTCGCCGGCTCAGTGGTTCGTCACCTGATTGTCAGTCTTACCGGAAGCACAATTGGAATTGTATCGGTAAATATCGCAGGATGCCTTGTCATGGGGTTGCTTTCCCACGATTCTAAATATGCTCTGTTTGCAGCAACTGGTTTCCTGGGCGCTCTGACCACTTTCAGTGCATTCAGCGGTCATGCCGTTAAACTCTGGAGTTCAGGGGATACTATCACTGCCGGTGTATTCATTCTTGTAAACGTACTGGCGGGAATTTCAGCCTTTATACTGGGACTTTATCTTAAGATTCAATTAGTTTCATAACGAACGGGCCACCTGTGAAGGCGGCCCGTTCTCCAGAAATCCAATTCAGGAGTGTGATCAGCGAATGATCGTGCATCTCTCTGTTGCTGTATCACCGGTATTTGTGACCAGGCGAATAAAATAAACACCTGTTTCTTCAATTGTGATCGGTGTAACCGACCGGGCATCAAAGTAACAATGTCCAGATTATCAGGCCCGTATGGAACTTTCATAAGAGCTTCCCAGACACTTTTCTGAAAATCGGTCCCTGCCATCAGCAAAGGAATATCGAACTCTTTTCTCTCGCCGTTAAGATACTCATCAAGCTGATTTCCTGTTTTTTCCAGAACCTCACTGTCATGTTCCAGAAAAACGGCATTCAGTACTTTCATGATTCTATTATCAACTGTTTTCATTTTTCTGTATCTGAAATCAAGCAGACAAAGCCTGTCATCATAAGAACCAAGTATTAATTCCCCGATTCCGGTTTTGTAATACTGAGTGTTGATCCGGTTCTCGTCGGGGAACTGACTGTACACAAAAAAACTTTATCTTTCGATCGGACTGTATTGCCATTGCCACTGCATATCGCATGCGACACCATAAATGTAGACATGCTCAACCCCTGCCGGCATAGAAACAATATTCCCATCCTGAAGAACTAATTCATTTACAAAGCTTGAACCCGGATATTCACCGAATAATCCATCCAGGCCCATAGAACAGTCATCACTGAAATGCACGATTACAGTATTTGCCTCCTGTGACCATACGCCTTCAGCCTGCCCCGTAGATCTGTCATCCATCATCTCTATCTCAAGATATACATCATTGTTCTCGTCCAGTATCATATTTATCGCCACAAGACTGTTTGGTCTGTCTGTGATTGCAGCAGATCTGACAACTGCAGCAGGTTCGTATCTGTCGTTTATCGCATGAATTTCTCCATCCTCGACTATTCGCGAATTACATCCGGCAATAAGCATTACCATAATAGTTATACACATTGCAATTCCTGCAAACCCGATGTGCCTTGATGCACTGCCGTTACTGCACGCAGGCATTGCTGTAACCGTAGTATCGGACTTTAACAGTCCCGGTCTCTTACCCATTTTTTCTTTCCTTTGAATCATTAACCATCCCCCCTTCATATTCCATATTTGTGAGACAGCTAAAAACATACTCTCAGCAGCAACTTCAATTCCAGGTATCTCCGCGTAAAACTTCACTGCCGTATCAAAGTCGGAAACATAAACTGCAATGGTATTAACACTTCCCAACACTGCCTCTTCTTCAACCCGCTCTCAATTGCTCTGCTGATGCTGACCTGCAACATTGATAATCAATCTGCCAAAGGGTGTCAGTACTTTGTTATTGCTTCTATCTCAACAGACACAATCCGGCTGAAATCGCTTCACCGGTATTGTTATCTCTGCTCCGCCGAACTGCCTTTTTCCTATGCTGGAACAACAACTGTGACGGGTATGAAGGCTCAGCCTTCCGCATTCTTTAACAGCTGCAGCAACGAGCATGTGCCCCTGAACAACAGGGGCACACTTTACAGTTACCACTTTCCTCAGGGCAATAGGGGCAGATTTATGGCGTTGTAATTCCATCACCCTTCAGATACTTGTTGAACCACCTCAGCTGCTCCCACAGCACGTGCTCCAAACTCTCCCGGGCCCGGTAGCTGTGGTCCTCGAAGGGCAGCAGTACCAGTCGGGCTGTACCGCCTGAACCGCGCACCGCTTCATAAAGAACTTGAGACTGGAAGGTGAGGGTTCCCGGGTTTGAATCGTTATCACCGTGGATGATCAGGATAGGCTCGTTGATCTGGTCGGCAAAAAAGGTCGGTGAGAGCTGGATATAGACATCCATCGCCTCGAAGAGTGAACGACGCTCGGCCTGGAAGCCGAAGGGCTGGTTGGTTTTGTTGTAAGAGCCGCTGCGTGCTATGCCCGCCCGGAACAGATCTGTGTGTGCCAGGAGGTTGGCAACCATCAGTGCACCGTGGCTGTGACCGATTACACCAATCCGCTCGGGGTCTGCAACTCCCATTTCAACGGCTTTGGCCACTGCAGCCTCTGCGTCGGCCACCAGTTGGGGCACGAAGGTATCGTATGTGGTCTCGGGATCACCAATCATCGGCATGGCAGTGTGATTCAGTACTGCATAGCCCTGCAGCAGGAAGTAAAGGTGTGAGGAACCATAAATGCGCATGAAGCGATTGGCTGAGCCCCTGACCTGACCTGCTGTGGTTGCATCGGAGTACTCGCGGGGGTAAGCATGCACTACCGTGGGCAGTGGTGTACCCTCCTCGTAACCGGGGGGCAGGTACAGGTGGAAGCTGAGAGGTACACCGTCATCACGCTCGAAATGCACTATACGCTTCTCAATCTCTCTCAACTGGGGTGTAGGGTCCTCGAAGCGCGTGATCGGTACGCGGGTCGCTGCCCTGGTAGCCTCGCCCTCTGCCGCTTCAATATCTTCACCAAGGGTGGTGAGATAATAGTTGGGCACCTCGACGCTGGATTCAGAGCGCAATACAAAGCGGTCATCTGAGCCGGCAAAAGCCTTGAAGTACTCGTAATGGTCTGGATCGCAACGGAACAGACGCTCGGTTTCACCGGTAGTCAGGTTTCTCAGATCCAGGAAGGGCCGGTCACCATGTTCTGTGCCACCATTACCGCTGAAGTAGACAGCGTCGCCAACCTGGCGCATCACCCTCTGGCCGTTGGGCAACTGGCGGAAAACCGGAGAACCGGGATTACCGTAGCGGTCTCCCACATCACCGTCATACCACAGGCGAGCTGTGCCCTCATCCACATCCAAAAGCCAGACGAAAAACCATCGACGCATGCGTTCATACTGGGGAAGCATCAGCGTGCCACCTTCGGCACCCCAGGCCATCTGCCAGGTCTTTATTCGATACTCAGCCCGGAAAACCTCCTCGGGCTCCCCTGTAAACGGTGCGCCGAGTTGCATGAGCCGGTCGCGGTATGGCACTTCGGCAACGGGATTACCACCATCGAGAGCCTCTACCCAGAAAAGCTCGTGTGGTGCTGTGGCACGCCAGGCGACAGAGCGTGGCCCCACGGGTACGCCGTGGGCCGGAACATCATCGGCCAGAGGAAGTGACGTAACACCAACCACCAATCCGCCCTCCGCGTTCCGTACCTCGATCTCCCTGGCGAATCGCCACCAGGCCACCTCGTGGGACCAGGGGCCAGTCAGGTACTCAACAAGAATGTACTCACCATCCGGGGAGAACTCGACATTGTAGTAGTGTGCTGCATCACCAATTACATTCACACTGCCATTTGAAGGATCGATAATTACCGGTTCAGACCCGCAGTAGTAATCGAACAGGTCATCATCATGGGCCGTTCGAAGCAGGTTACGCGCCTCGTACGGGGATCGTGCTGATGCACCTGCCCCCTCTACCACCTTTGGCCCCGCGGGAATAGCCGGGGGTTCAGGTGCCAGTCCCCGCTCAGGGATTCGGAGCACCAGCAGACGCTCCTGATCAGGCAGCCAGCGAACAGCAATGCCAATAAGGGGATTAAGAGCAATACCTTCGATTTCAATCAGATCGCCCCCCACCGAGCCAACCCACAGGCCAAGGTGATCGGAGTGGCCGACAGTAAGGGCAAAATGCTCTCCATCGGCGGTAAACACCACACCGTAGACCTCGGCACCTTCCGGTAAATCCAGTGAGGTAACTGCACCACCATCTACCTGAACCAGGCGCGGGGATGTAC
Source organism: Candidatus Sabulitectum sp. (assembly GCA_023139045.1). Classification (GTDB taxonomy): domain Bacteria; phylum Fermentibacterota; class Fermentibacteria; order Fermentibacterales; family JCC-6; genus Sabulitectum. Next base: position 4,446 of record JAGLOJ010000154.1, on the reverse strand, counting down.
CCCCGTGACGAGCGTGTATGCAGTTGAGTGCAGGATTAACCCGTATACCAGCCAGTTTATGCATTGGTGCAGCAAGCTCGGTAAGAGAGGGATGAAGTACAGGATCTGCCAGAAGCAGGTACTCCCCTGTCGGTGCCGTCCACACCCAGGGAAGCTGCGGCGCATAAAGCACATCCAGCAACTCTTCAGGAGGAGACTGCCACCCGGTTACCAATTCCAGGCTGTTATCGGATGCCCCTGCACCCGGCACTATCAGAAAAGCTGCCAGTGCTGCTGCAAGAAAAACTGCTGATGTCATGAAATATCTTTTCACTCTTGCCCCCCATACATCAATACTGATAAAGTGTGCCTTCAGGCACGCCCCAAAAAATGTTAAAACAATCTTCAATCACAATATCTCTGCTGATAACCTGACAGTGATCCTCTGATCTCCGCTATTTATGGTCGCGTTTGAGCATCCATCCCCCGAGATTGAATTCAAAATCCCCGGTTCACGCAACAGATTGCAAGGTCGGTTGCCTGAATTGAGCAGGTCATACCTGAAGATACAAAAAATAGAGCGGAAACAATTCATGTCTATCGTCCCGATTCTGTTTTCCTGAAATACGCTTCAAGTCACCTGACAAAACGGCGGTTCTCAGTCTTCTCCCGCTTCATCCATTATACTTTGCAGCCTCCATTCATAATGATCTCATTCCGTATTGCATGCCTCAAATCAGCAAACAGTGATAAGCTGATTAATGGAAAAGCTGCCACTGTTCTACTGCATTTGGTGGATAAGTCATTTTCTTATTCTTAGTGACTACTATTCTATTTGATACTCCATGTTATACTTATAAGCAATGCCACTTGAATAATCAGCTGTATAGAATTGTCCATTATCTATTTCGATGCAAGTATTTCGTTCCTCTGAAGGCGTTTGAGAATAGAAATAGCCCACAAACTCTCCACTGCTTGAGTCGTAAACATCAACGCGGTATCCAGCTTCAGTCCCTTCCTGCCCCCAAAGAACAAAGACTTTGTTACCGGATACATCCAAGTCCCAAACAACTGGAGTGATTGTGTGGCCGTAGCCAGGCATTTGTTCAGAATACGAACTGAACGGACAATTGCCTGTTGTCGCCCAGATGAATGTACCAGTGGAATCGTACTTGTTCACTTCATACTCAGCTACGCTTGTGTAGTACAGAGATTTGTCCTGATCTATATCAATCACACATGAAAATACGGCCTGTTTCTCTGTGAAGTCTTCTGATTCGGTTTGAAGTAAACCGACTTCCCTTATGGTTTCGCCGGTTTCATCAATAAGAATTACTGCAGGATTAGATGAGGAATTAAACAAAGTGGCTCCAATTGGTAATTTGCTAACATAGATATGAGAGGAATCCAGAGCTGCAATATCGAATATTCTTCCGTCACTGATGCTTATTGATCGCTGAAATCTACCATCGTTAGAAAAGACCTCAATTGTGCTGTTTTCATCAATTGTATAAACTTTGCCAAATTCATCAATATTGAAATTAAAGAAGAGAGAATTGAATTCACCAGGTCCTTCTCCCTTTCTCCCAAATTCATACAGGAAATCACCTGTTTCATGGAATACAAGAATTTTATTCTGGATCATATCGAGTATGAATATCTTGCCTTCAGGATCAATAACAAGTCCCCATGGAGTGTAAATACAGTTCAAATCAGCATTGCCGTCAAATACAGAATCAAGAGTAAGACTGACAATTTCTTCATCATTTTCATTTTGGCCTGAGCAGGAAACAAGAAAAAGAGATGCGATAATTAGAATTTGTTTTTTCGGGAGCAATTTCCAGATATCCCTTCTGTTTCAGTAGACTGAACATCCTGAATTACCAGAACAGTACTCACAAGCCAAGAACGTCACAGCTGTTTCTGGTTGATTCAGTTTTCACCGCTCGTTCTATTGATGTGCAGCCATATACTCGGTAACCGCCTGGGCCAGTAGACCGGAACGAGTTTCTCCATGATTCCTGGCATAATGATCAACAGTGTTAAGCAATCTTTCAGGCATGGTAATATTTATACGTTTTGCCTTCAGTGACAGTTTGCTGATGTCTATATTTACCAATGCCCATAGGCCATCTTTATAATCTGGATTATCTTTGTGATTCTCGATTGAGGATGCCACGGGAATAGGCTCAGAATCTAAAAGCATTCCTTCTATATGGCACTCAGCGGCTTCCTGAGACATTGCAATAGCTTCTTCAATTGATGCTCCTACAGAGAAACATCCTGGAAGATCAGGAAAGGTTACTCCGTAATCAGAGTTCTCGTCCTTATGAATAACAATTGGATATTTCATTAATTACCTCCACTCCCAACCTGCCTGCCGATAAATACTGCGTAGAGTACCAATAGGAAAATCTCTTTTCGGGTGAGGTGCAGTTACTTTCCGTGATGGCGCTCGGAACGCACTCTTGTTGTATAAACAATAAATTTGCTTTTCCTGGTTTCTTTGGATGCTTAAGTTGATGAGAATCCCCCTTCACATGATGAAGAATCCAACCATCCTTTTTTAACTTCCCAATAACCTCTCTACTATTCATGATGTGTACAATACACACCGCTTGGAGATTGATCAAGGGTTACAATTTTTTTGATCGATATCGCTTGGTACACAATAGTCCGAGTAAGATTTTCCTGGATTATTCATGTGTAGGTCAGCAAAGGTTCAGTCAGCATGTAGGCATTTTTCAGGATTTCCAGGGTTTAGCAGAATTTATTATGGATCGGTGAACAACACCATCACCAGCGGCTGGAGTTTAGTGCATGGTCTGGTTGGAAATCCCTATCTCTTCACTCCCTTGATCAGCGTCGCTACGCACTGACCGTAGGTTTCTGATCGCTTTCCATTCGGAGCAATCCATGAGTCAATGAGTGGCACCGGATCGGCAACATCACACCCGAGATCCTTCAGAGCTGCCGCGTATTGCGCCGGAAGCCAACGCGAGACTGCCACCGTCCACTCCCCGAAGTCGATACCGTCGGACGACGACTGGTCAATCGAGAGCACGACGCCCCCGCCTGAGCGAAGCGAGGCAACGATGTTCTCAAGAGCCGTGGGCCTGTCTTCTACATGCATGAACGTCAACACGCTGTACGCCAAGTCAAATGACAGGTCCCTTCTGAATTCAGTGATGTCAGCTAACGCGAGTTCCAGATTCGGAAACTCCGCAAGATCCGCCTGCGCTACCGCAATTGTCTTAGGCGAGATGTCCAAGCCCGTGAGGTGGCGACATCCCCGGTTCAGGATCTGGCGGGCGATGCGCCCGATCCCAATCCCGACCTCAAGCACATCCTTTCCGGTCAGGTCGCCAAGGGCGTCGTGGAACAACGGGCCATCCCATCGCGCCATGTAGTTCTGCAATACTGGGGGATCATCTCGGCCATGACCGGCTTCCGCCAGTCGGTCGTAGTGTTCCTTCGCTGTGATAGCTGGCTTCGTCATTTCCACCTTCCAACGCTTGGGCTTAGCTGATTGTAAAAGAAACTACTCACTCACTGGCAAAAATTCAGCTACAGCCCATTGTTGAAATTATTATTTGCCTTAAATTATAATTTCTCAAGCAGATGATATCCAAATTAAGTTTGAATCACAAGAGTAAGCAATTCATGTTTTCTTGTTCGGATCTCTTCGTCTCTTCACCTTGACGATGTAGCCCAATTGTGCCATATTCGTGTCTGGAGGTATGTCATGAGCAAAACAGCAACAGTGAGAGCACGTATTGAACCCGACCTGAAACAAGAAGTAGAACAACTCTTCCATGAGTTGGGACTTTCTACAACGGATGCGATTAATATCTTTTTTAAACAGGTTAAGTTGCGACAGGGACTTCCATTTGAAGTGGCGATACCGAACGCGCTTACTCAGAAAGTGCTTGAAGAGTCTGATGATGGATTAAACCTTGTTCGCCATAAGAACCTTGAGGATATGTACAAAAGTCTAGAGATATAATGTTGAACCTGGTTACTTCCAGACAATTTCATAAGGATATCAAAAGGATTAAGAAACAAGGCAAGAAAACGGAGAAGCTAAAAGAAATCATTTTACTACTTGCGAACGAGATTGCTCTTCCCATCGGGAAAAGAGATCACAAATTGACAGGAATCTACAATCATCATCGAGAGTGTCACATTGCTCCAGATTGGTTGTTGATATACAAGACCACTCACTCCCACGGAACTAATACTTGAAAGAACAGGATCTCATTCTGAATTGTTTCGGCAGTAGATCCGGGTAAATTCTAGAGAATCAGCCGGGCATATGAATACTGTTATTCCGGAGATTAAACTTTGCAGAATATTATCATCAAGATTTGGAGTCGGCAATTTTGCTGATGATAAGCGTCGTGAGATTCGCCGTCCGGTTTGGCTTTGGGCTTTGGCGTAATTATCGAGGTAGGACTGCCAGTTACC
>JAGLOJ010000153.1 GCA_023139045.1 Candidatus Sabulitectum sp. | reverse complement strand
CATCATTTACGGGATCAGATTCAGTTCCGGCAACAAGAATCCTCTTCACGCAAATGTAACTCTGATCCTGATAGTGAATGGCTCGTTCACAAGCTTTCTCCAAGCGATCCTTACCGTACTTCTCTTCAAGAGCAAGCAGCTTGTGAACACTTGATAAATGATCCTGTACCTTGTCAGACAGCAATTTATCAACAAGCAGGAATATTGAGTTACCAAGCTTCCCGGCTTTTACAAGGCAAACTTTAGGCGGGTGCTCAGACCAGAATCTTTTCTGTCCGGGGTAATGATCAAGATTGGTTACTCGCTGTCCCTTGCCCGATGCTCTTGCATGAGTGGCAATTATCTTTGTCTCACAGTATATCTTAACAAGCAGCCCTTCTGCATAGATATCAACATGCTTGTCCATGTATGCATATGGAGCAGAATACCAACTGTCCTCTATCTGTATGTGCAAGTCATTGGATAACTTCTGCCGAGAGGCTGTTGTGTAATTGAGGGGTTGGGCAGGCAGAGCTTTCAATTCATTCTGTTCAACCTCTCTAAAATCTTCAATGGGTCTTTTTTTGGTTGTTCCATGAATTCGAGTTCCTGCAACTTCCTTGATCCACCTGCCTATCCTGATGTTCATGTCTGCAAGATCTGTCCATATCTCTCCATCACAGAATCCTCTTTTGACATAGTCAACTCCCTTTTCAACTTTTCCCTTATGAGTGGGAGTGTATGGCCTACACGGACTTATAATGAATCCGTAGTGCTGGGCAAGCTTCCTGTATGGGACACTAAGCACGGGGTCACGAAAAATGTGTTTTTGAACGGCAGCCTTCAAATTGTCGATAACCACTTTTTCAACCACCCCACCAAAGAATTCAAAAGCACACTCATGACACCGGAGCCATGTGTGCATCTTCTGATCAAACACATGCTCAACATACTGATGACGACTGGCTCCCAATGTCATTATAAAGATGTAAATACGAGTACCTTCCGGTACTTTCAGGTAGCACTTCGTTACTTCACCAAAATCAA
>JAGLOJ010000152.1 GCA_023139045.1 Candidatus Sabulitectum sp. | reverse complement strand
TGTCCAGTCCTGATTTTAAGTTGTCACTTTTAGCTCTGTTGTTTGTTCTGTTCGAGGCTCCCAAAGGGAACCGTTCCGGTCGGTTCTCCCGGAGGGAGCGCCTCCCCCCTCCTCCGGAGGAGGGGGAGAAATTCTCACACTGCCTTTTTAAGTTTTTCGTGGACAATGGCTGGGGTCTCGTATTTCAATGCCTGATGCGGGCGGCGTGTGTTGTAGAGCCATACGGCCTGGTCTACCGCCTTGATCGCCTGCTGTTTTGTCCGGAAGCAACCGCCAAGGAAATACTCCTGCTTCAGGATCCCGTTGACCCGTTCGGCCTTGGCGTTCTCGTAGCAATGCAGCTCTTCGGTCATGCTGATCCCCAATCCGTGTTCGCGCAGCCTGCCGGTATACAGGTGCGAGCAGTACTGGCATCCCCGATCCGAGTGGTGCAGGGGAAACATTCCATCCACAAGCTCCTTCACGGCCTGCTCCAGCGCCCGCAGGCACCCTTCCGTCTCCAGCGTGTCCCCGGCGTGGTAGCCGACGATCTTGCGCGACCAGTCATCGGTGATCAGGCTCAGATAGAGGAATCCTTCGTCCGTGCGGATGTAGGTGATGTCGCTGACCCAGGCCTGGTTCGGAGCGTCCACCTCCATCTCCGCCAAAAGGTTCCGGAACACAGGCAGGCTGTGGCGGCTGTTGGTCGTCCTCGGTGCCTTGGGCAAGGGCTCAAGCAGAAGCCCCCGTTCGCCAAGCACCCCGAAAAAACGATCCCGGCCGATCCGCACGCCGGCCTTTTCGAGTTCCGGCGTGAGCAGGCGGTGCAGCTTCTTACCGCCCAGGCGCGGCTGCACCATGCGTTCGGCGCGAACGAGTTCTTCGATCAGGTCGCCGCCCACCTCCCGGCGGACACGCTCCTTGCTCCCCTTGTAGAAGTTCTGGCGGCTCATGCCGGTCTTTCTACAGAGTTTGGCTATGCTCGATTTCAGGTTCATTTGAGCCCCCGCTTCCTGCGTACGCCCGACAGCGTCAACGCGTTCTTTTTTTTAAAGTCAGCCATGCCAACCTCCATCCGCTCGCAAGCGATTTCGAGGAAGGCATGCTCCAGGCAGTTGTCAATGTGCGCGTCGGCCAAAGCCGCTTCGAGTTCCTTGATCCGCTTGCGAGCCTTCTTGAGCCGGTCGACTTCTTCCATCGTTTCAATCCTTATGCGTTTAGGCAGCAAATCCTCCCTGCCGTGTTTCCTGATCCACCTCTCCACCGTTCCGTTGCCTCGGATGCCATATGCCTCTCGGGCCTTGTAGGGGGAAGAGAACTTGCCCCGGGCGATTTCACCAACCACCTGTCTTTTAAACGCTTCGCTATACCTTGTTGCCGTGTTCTTTTTCACTTTGGATCTTCTCCTTTCCAAAGTGACAACCTATGTCAGGATCGGACA
>JAGLOJ010000151.1 GCA_023139045.1 Candidatus Sabulitectum sp. | reverse complement strand
CATGTTCGTTTTTGCTCGTCCGTTGTCACGATAACAAGTTTCAAACCCTTTACATTGCCTGCTTTAGCAGGCACATCAACTGCGTCCGGAACAGGTGTTGATAACCGACGGGAAGAGTATTTCTTTCCTTTACTGCTTTTTCCATTTGTGAGTGAGGGAAGAATGAAGTACCCCGCTGCTGCAAGTTCACCAAGAGCAATTACACAACTGCTCTTTTGCAGATGACCTCTGGCATCCACAAAACTAAAATGTTCACATACTTTCTCGGAAAGTTTCGCCCTGCTTGGAATCTCTTCGCCCTCAAGCAACATACAGATATATTCGATACTGTCTGGTTGCGAAAGCGTCTGTTTGATTAGGTTTTGTTTTTCCATGCAGAGAAGATAAAACAAGAGACCGGCGGTGTCCAGTGCTTATATCTGGGTTGAAGGCAGAGCTAAGGAGGGATAATGCGGGGTCTATTATTGGCAACTGTTCCTGTGTTGCTGTCTGGAGTACTTCTGGCAGGTAACATTGATATTCTCGGAATCAGAAGTGCTGAGTATCTCATGGAGCTATCCAGAAATGCAGTCACCGACTGTGCCGATGGAGTTACATATAATCCGGCAGGTCTTGCATTCATGGATGACGGTATTCATCTGAATTTCAGCGGACAGTACATAGGTAAAGATTACACTATTACCGGAACTTTCCTCGGCGCAACCGAAGAGTCGAATGTCTCTACAACCAGGGAGACACCCTTCATTCCAAACTTCTACGCCGTTTACAAAACCGGTAACATTGCTGCATTCGGCGGCTTCACAATTCCAGCAGGCGGCGGAAGTGTTTATTATGCTGATGGTCTGTTCATTATGCCTCTGCTTCAAACTGTTCTTGTTCGGAGTCAGTATGGCCCGACCCATATAGCCGTAATGAACGAAGGCTCCATGGAGGGCACTTCGTTCTACTACAGAGGTGTAGCCGGTATTGCCTATGCTTTCAACAACAACTTCAGCGCCGCAGTTTCAGGCAGGTATACGTCGGGTCACAGAAACTACAAGGGTCATGGAGCTTTCACTGTAGTCGATCTTGCTACCGGTTCTCCCGTTGGCACCACTTCTGCCGAACTCGATGTTGACAGAACTGCCAATGGCATTTCTGCCGTTATCAGTGTTGACTACAAACCTTCCAACCGGGTCAATCTTGCTGCCAGGTATGAAACTGCAACTGCTCTTGATTTTGAGACCACCGCAAATACAGCCTCCACCTGGGATGTTCTGATGCCACACCTCGCCGATGGTGCCAAACAGAGAAGAGATCTTCCTGCAGTTGCAGCTATTGGTGTGGAGATGATGGTCAATGACAGGCTCCGACTGGGTGGTTCAGCCAATTACTATTTCCTTGAAGCCTCGGATCAGGGAGCTGATGACGGTATTGAAGACGCCTACAATGACGGCTGGGAAGCCAACATAAGCGGTCGTTACCAGTTCAATGATGCCTTTGCCGGTGCTCTTGGGTACAGCTTCTCCAACTACGGTGGTTGTGACTCTACCTATACCGATCTTGAGTACAACCTTAACGCCGGTCTTCTCTCTGGGGGAGTTAACTGGCAGGCAAACAAAGTTCTTGATTTCACAATGGCTGCAGGAACCACCTTCTTCAGCGAAGATGAGGGTGTCGGGATCTACGCGGGAGAGTCCTTTGACAAAAAGGTCTTCTTCCTGGCTGCCGGAGCCAACGTCTCTTTCTAATCTTCAGTACAGGCATTTCATGGGGGGGGGGGCTTAATCGCCTCCCCATTTCGTTTGTTACATTCCGTTACACTGGATTAACTTTTCTGAGTCTCCCGACACTCATTATACAACTGTACCTGGAACAACCAACCTCGAAAGGAGATTGAGATGAAAACAAGAATCACGATCACAGGAATGCTCGCGGCAGTACTGCTGCTGGCGGGAACGGCAGTTGCACAGCATGGGGGAATGTCCGGAAGATCAATAGGCACCAGAGGCATGAGCGAGCAGAGCCACGCCAGCGCCAGCGCCAGCGCCAGCGGAAACTTCTTTCAGAGAATGCTGCCAATGATGAGAATACTTGATCTTACAGATGAACAGAGAGAAGCAATTGGTGACATAATGGAAGAAGCCCGCGAATCCATTGAAAGCATCAGAGGAACAGAGGATGCCGGCAGTCACAGAGAGGATTTCCTTGAGCTGTTCTCCTCTACCAGCTTATCAGTTTCCGAGGTTGAGGCTCTTCTCAACAAAAGAGTAGAGGTAATGGAGGAAGCAAATACAGTTATTGCCGGGGCACTTGTAAACATTCATGATGTACTTACTCCGGAACAGCTTGCTCTGGTTGCAGAATTCGATCCCGGTTCCATGGAGATGAGAATGGGAGAAAACGGTGGCAGGGGTGACCACCGTCCCGGAACGAGTATGGGCGTACACCCCCACAGGTAGCGGCAGGCGCTGCTGAAAAAAGGGAAGGTTTCACAAGCCTTCCCTTTTTTGTATTTATTGGGGGAAGGAGAACTACATGTATTTTGCTGATCTTCCAGAAATAACTGAGGCTGCCATTCTCGCCGCAGAGCGGGAAGGGATGCCATTTTATATTCTCTGTAATCCATCAAGAAAAGAGAACAAATACACAGCTCTTCCCTCCAGGGGCTTTGGCCTTCCTCCGGGTTTTTACATTGAAGAGATGATCAAACCTGAGCAGGAGCGAATAGAGCTGGAACCCCCGGAAAAAACAAGCACAAACGGGTTTTAGTGCACTGTACAGCTTAATATCAATGTGCCGCTATTCCCCATGCTGTCGCAGGGCACGCTCTCAGTTATCGGCCTTATAGCCAGCTGAGTTCCATACTCGTTTGGGACGCACTCGGTTGCTGACTCTGCTGCTTTCCAGCAAGGCACCGGTTTATGCGCATAGCACGAAGAGCCGGCAGGATGTGGCAGGTATTCCTTGAAAGGGTACTACTGAAAAAATGGCCGCCCGATTTATCGGACGGCCTTCTTACAGCTCTTGATGGTGCTCTAGCGAAGTACAAGCATCTGTGTTGAAGCAGATCCCGTCTCTGAGTTGATAACAAGGCTGTAGCATCCCGAAGGCAGACTGGAAACGTCAAAGTTGAGACTTCCCTGCCCTTCACTAAGAAGTCCTTCATGGACTGTTGCGGCTATTCTTCCAGAAATATCATAAACTGCGACTGTAGCAGTACCGGTGACCGGCATTGTGAAATTCACAGCGCAGGTGCCACTTGCAGGATTGGGACTGGGAGCGGAAATCAAAGGAGCGATAACTGATGTGTTACCCTCTTCTTCAATTCCCATCTGGCCGGCAATAAATCTGAGCGCTGGATCACCGAGGAGGTTGTTCTCCTGAAGAACCCATTTCTGCATTGAAATGCTGACGTTAGTCTTGAACTCATCTTTGGAAATACCATGTGCAACCCCGATTTCATACTGCTCGTCCACGAAGAGAACCTCGGCGAAGTACAGCTCAAGCCATTCGCTTGCTCCTAAATTGGGAGGGGAACCCCATCCGTTATTGGAGTTGAACATTACTGCAACGGCACCACCGGAGGGGCTGAACATGAGCCTTTCGGCAATTGAAGCAACATTCTTAATGCTGCCGGCAAGACATGCAATGGAATGGAAAACGGTTGGCATATCATTGTTGGTAAGATCTGTGTAATTGGCTGCACCTATTAGACATTTGGGAGCATATTCATACCAGTTGATTCCACTCTGGAAGCCGTGTCCGTTGGGGCTGGTGTAGGAAACACCATCGTTGTAGAGGTCAATCTGGTTGTTTGGATGACCGGATGAATTCTCATAAAGCTTGTGTACAGTCCAGGAGCTTGGAATTCTGAGAGCAATGGAATCACAGATGAAGGAACCCCAGTATGGGTTAGCAAGTTCAGGCCAAAGACCTGCACCCGCCAGCAGTGCAGTGGTCTGCCAGTCACCCGCAGGAGCGTTGGTCTCGTATGCCACTGTTCTGTTAACCATTACCTCAAGACGGGAGGTAACATCGGTGCTGTATCTTCCAACATAGATATCTGAGTAATAGTCAATCTGGTCATTGAGCTCACCGAAGATGTTGTCGTTGTCTCCGTCCCAGTCGCCGTCAAGATCGCTGAAATACAAGTCAGCAACGGAGTTCATGAGCTGAGAACCAATCTTGAGGCCGGAAATACGTGTGGTTTCACCGGAGCCGTACGGAGCCCCGTCTCCAACGATAAGAGCATAAACAAGACCCTGGTTCTCGTAGGCGTCAATAAGGTAATCCCTTATCTGTTCCTGAGTATCACGTCCCTCGTAGTTATTATAGATCCACTGGGTTGATTTGAATGCAGAGCCGTGAGTCGTTGCACGGAGATCAAGAAGCGGCTGAAGAGTTTCAAGATGGCATTCATCGGCAATTAGAACCCAGGGGGCTCCATCAACGCCACCGATTACTTCCGGTGCATAAACTTCGAGCATCTCAGGATTTTGAACAACAGACTCGAGAGCCGAGATGGCTGTTCTTACCTGATTGTCAGAAAGACTGAGCTGAGGTGCATCTGTGGCCGGTGCGGTTACCGGTGTAAGCCTGGCGCTGGTGACAAGGGAGAGAGTCAGGGTGGAAGGATCCCAGATGAAGGGTACATAGCTAAAAGAAGCAACCCTGAATCCGGTCTTGTTACCTGTGTTGATATCATGGATGGCAGTAGTTGGGAACATTCCTCTTGAATAGCTGCTGGAATGAGGGATAACAGCTGGAATTGGCTGGTTCAGAGGAACAGAAAGAACGGGGGCAATGTTGTGAATGCCAGGAAGATCTATTTTTGACAGTACCTCTACCTCAACATTCTCAAGATATGTTCCCTGGGGAATAACCATTGAGTAACCCATTCCTGGAAGACCAGGTTCTCCGTCTGCAAACGGGGAAGCCCCTCCGGGAATGTAAACAACTTCTTCACCGCGGAATGTGGTGAACTCCACCACTGCGGGATCGATTGTGAAAGAAATATCTGCTGCCTGAACAGACAACAGAACCATTGCAACTTGCAGGAATAGCGCCATACCGAACCTTTCTCCTAAACATGTACCCATTTGGGGAAAGAAATACCAACGATCAGAAGGCGAATCTAACAACATTAGGGACAACACGAAAGGGACGGAAAAGTTTCAAACTGAATATCTGATAACCGCAAATTCAATAAAACGACTGGTATTGACGATTTCATTTTCTTCAATATGTTTTACTTACTCGTAAGTAAGAAAATGGAGTGATCAGCCATGCCAAAGAAAACAGCTAAAAGAGAGCAATTACTGAATGCAGGTCTGTTGCTGCTTGTGAAAAAACCCCCTGATAAAATTTCTATGGATGATGTCGCTGCGGAAGCAGGTGTTACCAAACCCATGGTTTACTACTATTTCGATAGCAAGATCGGGTTTTATAAACAGCTTGTAGAGTATGTGGCAGACTCTCTGCAGGAAATGCTCACAGACTGTTTGAAACCTGGTATTTCCTTTAAGGACATTCTTAAAAGAATTATTGAAGGCAGAATCGAACAGCTTCTTGCTCGGCCTGAGCTCTCTAACGCAGTAAGAATAATAGCAACCAGCAAAACTCTCGGTGGTGCAGAGTCCCGTTCCCGAATTGTCGCATTGTTCAGCAAGCTTCAACCTGTGTTCGATGAAGCAGTCAGTCTGGGCGAAATAAGAAAAGATACCGATCTGCACCTGATAATGGCTCTGGTCAATTCCCTGCTGGATGGCGCAATACGCATACATGGAAAAGAATTCTTCAACACAGTAAGTCCAGCCAGCTTTGCTGAGATGCTTATACGACTGGTGTTTGACGGAATTGGAACAGGAAAGAGGTCATAAGATGAAAATACAAAGAATGGCAACAATAATGATGCCTGTTTTGCTTATCTCAATGCAGAGTTCCGCATTTACCTTGAGCGAAGCGGTAAAAACGGCGATGGAGCAGCGAGGAGATGTTACCGCAGCCCGGAATGAGGTGGAAAGCAGCAGATGGAGTAGAAATGCTGCACATACATGGTACCTGCCTCATGTGGATTTTTCTCTTTCCTACCAGAAAAGTCACGATATTCAGGAAATGACTATTCCGGGTATGGGATCAATCCCCACCGGGACAGAGTGGTCCTCCATGTACGGCATTACCGCCAGTCTGCCAATTACACTTCATGCACCTGCAGGCGCTTCACTGTCCTCAAGGGCTTTGAATCTTTCGGAGTTTAGTTTATCGGGCACCGAGCAGAACGCGGTATCTAATGTTATCGTTTCATTTTACGGTGTTCTTATTGCTGAGATGATGTCCGATGTCACATCAGAAGCCATGAATATAGCCCGGGAGGGATTTGTTCTTGCAGAGCAGAGGTTCGAAGCAGGTACAATAAGCAGGTTTGAACTGCTTCAAAGCCAGGTTGCCTACGAAAACCGCAGACCTGACTCAATTGCAGCAGTGGCGGGGGTGGAAAACTCAAGAGCTGCCTTTGCAGTCAGCCTTGGATTTGATCAGAGTCACCCCGCTGCAATCGAGGGTAAACTCACAGACCCTTTCCCCGTTGCTCTGCCGGAAACCTTTGAAGAAGCTCGACTTATCATGGAGCAGAACAGTACGACTCTTGCCACCGCAGCAGCAATGAGAGAACTTGGTGATGCGCAAGTTAATCTTTCAGCTGCCAGCTTTGCCCCTCAGCTTGTTTTTCAGACCAGCTACGGTTTTCAGGCTGGTGTGGACGACATAATGAAAATAGATGGAGACGATTATTCCAGAAACTGGACTACCTCCGCATCTCTGCAGATCCCCATTTTTCATGGGATCAACGATTTCAGCAGCTACCGGTCAGCAAGGGCCGAGAGACTTGCCTCCTACGCAAGAGCAGGCGACATGGAAAACTTCGCTTCTCTGCAACTTACAGCTGCCTGGAACTCTCTGCATCAAGCACGGGAGACCGTTCAGGCTGCGGAATCAACTGTACAGCAGGCAATTGAAGGCTCCGAAATTGCACGTGTTTCCTATGAGGCCGGAATTATTACACGACTGGATATGGATGGAGCTTTCCTGGCCCTTACGCAGGCCCGAACAAATTACGCCTCTGCTCTTTATTCCATGAAAACTGCTGAAGCAGGTCTTGCCCGGTCACTGGGGATTTTAAGTATCGGACCAAAGGAGATAAACTAATGAAGAAACTTGCCATGATAATTTCACTGCTTCTTCTCCTTACAGCTGCCTGTGGACCAGCCGGCGATGAGGAAGAAGAGCGAATCGTCAGAGTCAGAATCCAGATAATGGAGCCTTCCACAATCTCTGCCGAAGTTTATGCCAACACAAGGCTTGAAGGAGCGCAGGAAGCCCTGATCTTCGCCTCCATACCTGGAACTGTAGAAGAAGTTCTTGTTGTGGAAGGTGATGAAATTGAGATAGGAACCAGGCTTGTCAAAATGGATACAGATCAGCAGGTAAATGCCGGAACATCCAGCGCTCTCGCCTCTGTGAGTGCAGCAAGGGCAAATGCGGAAAATGCAAGATCCAACTATTCAAGAATGCAGACCCTGTTTGAGGCCGGAGCATTAAGCGCACAGGAACTTGACGGTGTGGGGGTAGCCCTTGAAGCTGCAGAAGCTCAGCTTAATCAGGCATATGCAGGATATACACAGGCAAGAACCACACGGGACAATGCGTGGATAGCCGCCCCCTTCTCTGGAATAGTGGGCCGCGTCTGGGCCAGAGCCGGTAACATGAGTGGCTCAACTCCCCTTCTCTCCATATCAGGCAGCGGCGGCGTGGTTGCCCGTGTACTGCTGCCCGAATCTGATATTTTCAGCCTTGAAGTGGGGCAGGCTGCGTATGTTACAGTTCCTGCTATCGATCAGCAATCAATCCCGGGGGTAGTCACAGCGGTATCACCAACTGTTGATCCGGTAAGCGGGCAGGTATCGGCTGAAGTTCACTTTGACGACCCTGAGAATCTGCTGCGCCCGGGTTTGTCCGGTCGCGTTTCAATCGTAACTGAATCCATTACAGACGCAATGGTCCTTCCTGTAAGTGTACTCAGACGAACAAGAAACGGCTATCAGGTTGCTGTTGTTGTAGACGACAGAGCTGATCTGAGAGAAATCACAACCGGGCTGATAAGCCAGGGGGATGTACAGATAACTTCCGGAGTTGAACCGGGAGACAAAGTAATAGTTCTCGGGCAGAACAGCGTTATTCAGGATGGATCTGTTGAGGTGGTGAACCGATGAGTCTGTCCAGCCTCTCAGTAAGAAGACGAATTACATTCATGATGGTGTTCATTTTCATCATAGGCGTTGGTTTGTTTGGTCTTTCCAAACTTGGAATTGATCTCTTCCCTAAGCTGGAATTTCCCATGGTGATAGTTGCCAGCACCATGCAGGGAGCCGGGCCCGAGGAAATGGAAAATCTGGTAACCAAATATCTGGAAGAGGCTGTTTCCAGGGTGGAAAATGTGAAAGAGGTCAGCTCAACATCTTCCAACGGATCAAGTGTGATCATGGCGGAATTCCAGTGGGGTCACAGCCTTGAAACGGCAGAGACCGATATAAGGCGGCAGCTCGACCTCTACGGAAGTGCCCTTCCGGAAGATTGCTCTGATCCACTGGTGCTTGCGTTAGACCCATCCATGCAACCCATTCTGTTCATCGGTTTATCCAGCCCTGTTCTTGACGACTTCGCACTGAGAACACTGATAGAGGATGAGATAGAGCCAAGACTGGCCCGTCAGGAGGGCGTTGGTTCTGTCAGTGTTGCAGGAGGTCTCATCCGGGAGATCCAGATTGTGGTTGATCCCGCCAAACTGGAAAGCTCCGGAATCAGTATCAGTCAAGTGGTCGGGGCCCTGGCTCGGGTAAGAAACGACAAACCGGCAGGTAACCTCGATTCCGGTGGCGAGCAGATAAACATCAGAGTTGAAGCCAGTGTCACTTCACTTGCAGATCTGGAGCAACTGGTTGTTGGAATCAGTCAGAATGGTCCGGTTCTTTTACGTGATGTTGCCGAAGTTGTAGATGGAGAAGCAGAGGTATATGAACTGATCAGAATGAATCAGACCCCATCTCTCTTCGTCTATATCCAACGCCGAAGTGATGCAAATACTGTAAATGTCTGCAGGATTGTTCAGGATGAACTTGACAAAATAGCTGAAGAGTACAAGGGGCAGGTTGTTCCCTATGTGATGTACGACCAGTCAACATTCATCACGCAATCAATTGGTAACCTTTCCACTACTGCTGTTACTGCAACAATTCTGGCATTTCTCGTTCTGCTCTTCTTCCTTCGCTCTCCAAGAGGTGCAGCGATCGCAGGGTCGGCCATTCCTATCTCAATAGTCGTAACATTTGCCGCAATGCACTTCTTTGATGTAGACTTGAACATGATCTCCCTGGCAGGCCTTGCCCTGGCGGTGGGAATGCTGGTGGACAACTCCATTGTTGTGCTGGAGAACATATACAGACACAGGGGTATGAAAGACTCTGCCATTGATTCAGCGGTAAGCGGATCACAGGAAGTTGGAATGGCTATTACCGCTTCAACACTGACAACTCTGGCGGTTTTCGTTCCTATCCTCTTCGTGCCGGGTCTTGCCGGTCAGATGTTCAGGGAGATGGTTCTCACCATTGTATTCAGTCTTGTTGTGTCTCTTTTCGTTGCCCTGAGCCTTGTGCCTCTTCTAAGCTCATTCGCGGGAAAGCTCATACCTGTGCACAAAAAGGGTTCTCCGTCAGAGAAAATAAAGATAGGGTTTGAGAATCTCGAAAGAAGATACAACACGCTTGCAAGAAGGATGGTAGCAAGAAAAAAATCCACTCTTATTGTAACTGCAGCGGTTTTTCTAGCCAGCCTTGCTCTTGTCAAGGTAGTAAAAACTGAATTTCTTCCTGCAAATGATGATGGAATGATTCAGATCGCTCTTGAAGCAGCAATAGGAACTGATCTGGAGACTACAAGTGTCATGGCGGTAGCTCTTGAGGACAGTATAGCAGCTCTTTTCGAAGAAGGAGATCTCATCACTCTGTACTCTCAAGTGGGAACTGCAGGCGGTTTGGATGCCGTATTCGGAGGAGATAAGGGCAGTTATTCTGTCGAGATTATCCTCAGACTTGTGCCTGTAACACAGAGAAGCACAGGACAGCAGGAATACGAAGAGCGGATTCGTCAGCTTCTCGACAATGTTGCAGGATTCGAATACGACATCTCGGGTGGCAACTTCATGGGGGGAAGCGCCATTGAGGTTAAGGTGTTTGGGGATAACCTTGATATTCTTTCTGTCGAAAGTGAAAAAATGCGGGAGGCTATCTCGCTTGTTGAGGGTGTCCGCGAACCAAAAACCACCATGGATAACATGATACCGGAACTTACATTCAGGCAGGATTACACCATGCTGGCACTGCATGGAATGCATCCGGCCAGTATTGCGGAAGAGATCAGCAATGCCTTCGGTAATTCGCCTGCAACGATTTTCCGGGAAAAGGGAGACGAGTTCAACGTTGTTGTGCAATACCCGAAACACATGAGAGACTCAAGGGAAGAGCTGGATTATCTGTCAGTATTCGGATCTCCTGCTGTAAACTTTGGTTCCTTTGAGGAACGACTCATTTCAACAAGTATCCGTCGCACCAACCAGCAGAGATGTGTCACAATCACCTGTGATGTAGCAGACAGAAGCCTGGATGATGTGGCAGCGGATGTGCAGAGAGTTGTAGAGGAAAACAACGACTATAACCTCAGGATTGAATTTGGCGGAGAGATGAAGGATCAGAAAGAAACCTTCCTCTATCTGGGTATAGCTATCATTGTTGCCGCTCTTCTGGTATATATGGTCATGGCCAGTCAGTTTGAATCACTCCTTGAACCTTTCATCATCATTTTCACAGTACCCATGGCAATTATCGGTGTTCTTATCGGTCTTTTCATCACCGGTACACCTCTTTCAGTAATGTCTCTGATAGGTGTTCTTATGCTGGCTGGAATTGTGGTTAACAACGGTATAGTTATGATTGACTATGCGAACCAGGTACTCCGCCGGAAAAAAACCAACCTGGAGGATGCAATAGTTGAGGCTGCAACTACCAGACTCAGGCCCATTCTGATGACAGCACTTACTACAATGCTTGCCATGACACCGCTTGCACTTGGTATCGGAGAGGGCGCAGAGACATGGGCTCCAATGGCGATAACGGTGATCTTTGGACTTGCTGCTGCAACTATCCTGACTTTAATAGTGGAGCCATGTATATATGTTGTTATGGGTAGTAGAATTGCAAAGAAAATGTCTCTGAAAGAAAAGAAGTAGACCTGTAACTGTTTTGAAGCCCCTGCCTTTAAACGGTGGGGGCTTCCTTCTGCGCCATCCCGTAAGTACATTATGGAAGGGAGGAGCAGTCAATATGCAGAACCCTTTTGAAATTTTTGCCAGAAAACATGATGACGCGGGCATCGGTGTTTATGATTATCAATTGAAATTTCTGGATTGCAACCTGTCTTTTGATAAATTCTTTGCCTCCTGCAGAGACTCTTCTCTTTCCGATCTTCTTGCCCTGATGACAAGTGGTGAAGACTCCCTGTCGCAGATGATGATGAGTGTCGAGATGGATAGCGGGGTGGGAGCCTGCAGGGTTGCTTACAATTCCGGTAGCGACAGATGTGAGTTCCAAGTTAAATTAATCGCCCATGGAGAGGGGGAAAACAGAAAATACATCTGTTCCTTCACTGATATAACAGAATTTCTTTTTTTTCAGAAGGTACTGATGCACCGCTCAGACAACCTGGAAAGTCTGGATAGAAATTCTCCCGTTGGTGTTTTCAAATCAGCTGTTACCGGTAGTGTTCTCTTTGTGAATAATGGTCTTGTTTCCATGCTGGGTTATGAAAATGAACACCAGCTCTACAATGTACAGCTCTCCGATGTCTGGGTAGCAATTTCCGACCGTGATGAACTTCTTGCTCTTCTGAAAAAATACAAAATAGTGAATGGATTTGAAACCAGGTGGCGTCGCAAAAACGATTCCATTTTCTGGGTTTCACTTACTGCAACCTGTCAACAGGATAAAGATGGAGAAATAGTTTACTTCGAGGTAGTGGCAATTGATGTTAACGAAAAGAAAAAGGCAGAAGAAGACCTTAAAAGATTGCAGAATAGACTTCACAACATAATTGACTCAAAAACTGCAGAGCTTAAAAGATCGAATGATCTCCTGCTGAAGGAAGTTGCCGTCAGGCAGAGGGCAGAGTCTATCTACTCTGTACTTCATTCCATTGCAGAGGAAACCGTCAGCACCAGGTCTCTGAAAGACCTTCTCGAGTTCATTCACAATCAGCTGTCCCGGGTTATCCATACACCAAACCTGTATTTTGCTTTCTATCACCAGACAACAGACACATACACTTTTCCCTATTCCGTTGATATTGAAGATGGTATTGGGACCTTCGTTCGTTCGGAATCCATGAAAGGCAGCCTTACTGACTACGTGAGAACAACCGGTCAACCGCTTCTTGTTGATCAGGATGCTTTTGAAAAAATGTTTGACGAAGAACGGGTTCTCACTATTGAAAATCCCAGTGAACAATGGATGGGTGTTCCACTCAGAGGGCCTGATGGAATCTGGGGTGTACTGGTAGTTCAGAGTTACTCAATGAAAAATGTTTTTTCAAATATAGACCTTGTTCTTTTTACAGGTCTCGCAGAAAGCATTTCCATGGCCATAGACCGATACCGTACAGAGCAGAACCGCAAGAGAATTGACTCTCTTTACAACACGGTGGTTGATAACCTTCGCCAGGGAGTTCTCATGTGCGATCCTGCAGACAAAATCCTCTTTGCCAACGAAGCTTTTTCAAATATCGTGGGAATTCCAGCAGACCGGTTGAAAGGAATGAATCTGAGTTCCCTCATCTCTCCCAGAGATGCGGGTCGAACTGCCAGTGTCAGGGAAATGCGCAGCATGGGAGAACGAAGTTCCTATCAACTCACCCTGATAAGACCAGACGGAGAAAAGATTCCGGTTACAATCAGTGGCATCCCCAGATTCGAAGAAGGAGACACTTTCCAGGGAACAATTGGTCTTTTCGAAGTGATCGAAGAGGGAGAGCTCCTTCTCGAATAGAATCCTGCCAACGTGATTTCCTGCATATCTGAACCGTAGAGATTGGTTTATTGAGAATGCTCCCGATAACTATTACGATGATGCTGATTTACATGGGGAACGAGAGAATGGGGCTTTTCAAATCCGTGGGAATTCATAAAAGATTCATCTCCCATTATCTTTTTTGAAGGTCCATCAGCGCATATCCGGCCTTTATCAAGTACCACAATTCTGTCGCATGTTTCAAGCAGAAACTCAAGATCATGAGATGCAATCAGCAAAGATTTTTCTGACTCCCCGAGAAAGTCGATAAGATGTCTTCTTGCCCTGCTGTCCAGGCTTGATTCCGGTTCATCAAGCATTACAATAGCCGGATTCATAATGGTCACACCTGCAATGGATATCATTCTTTTCTCCCCTCCTGATAAATTGTGAGGAGGTCTTTCCGCCAGATCAGTTAATCCCACACTGTTCAGGTACTTGTCGATTACAGAATCTGATTCTTCTTTGGAGTAACCGAGATTTAAAAGGCCAAATGCCAGATCATCCCGAACTGTGGGACAGAACAGCTGGTCATCGGGATTCTGAAACACAAAACCCAGATTGCTGTTGAAACTCCCTGTTCTTACCGGATTTCCAAGAATGGAAATGGAACCGGAAGCCGGAGCAAGTATTCCTGCAAAAAGCAGAAAGAGTGTTGTTTTACCTGAACCGTTAGGGCCGATTATTCCTACTTTTTCTCCAGGAAGCATCTCCAGATCAACCCCTTTCAGAACAAGTTGCTCTCCGGGATAGGAAAATGCCAGTTTTTTAACCGCTACATGTGTGCTTCTCTGGTTACCTGATTCTGTTTTATATGGTTTCAACAGTGAACTCCAGAATAATGATAAACAACGAAGTGGCCACAACTGCAAGAGACACGAGAACATCCAACCTTCTGGTTTTTATTGGAAAAGAACCGTTTTCCTTTCCAGATATTCCACTTCCATAACCTCTCATACACATTGCATTGAATACCCTTTCAGATTGATCAAATCCCCTTATCAGCATTGTAGCTGCCGTGGGAATTGCAACCTTGAATCTGCGAGAAATATTCGTACCTGGAATGTATCCTCTCAGTTTTCTGGCTGTTTTCATCCTGCTGTAGTCTTCTCCGATGACCATTATATACCTGCCGGTCATTACGCCAATATCAACAAGAAGATGAGGAATCCGCATTCTTTTCAGCTTGCCGGACAAACCGGACAGTGGTGTTGTGTTAACCATTACTATTCCCACTGTAATTACACTCAATACTCGCACGCACGTGTTCAAGGCAAGAATAGCGCCCACCGATTTCAAGGAAACAGGGCCAATTCTGATCAGGACTTCCTCTCCGGAAAACAAAATCAGAAATACGCTGACGAAAAGCAGAATGAGAACCGGGGCACGAAACCTCGACAGAAACAACGATAGAGGCAGACCGGATGAAACGAACAGTACCAACGCAATAACAGGCAGCACGGGCATAAGAGCCGGATCTCTGATAAAAGCCATGGACATCATAAGAAAAAACATACTGGGGATTTTAAGTGAGGTTTCCCAGTTTTTAAAGAAAATCATCCTGACACTTTCTGCTTTCATGCAACAAGAAGCATATCGGGCCTGACCCTCAAAATAAAGCGAACAACAAGTGCTGTGAACACTCCTTCTGCCAGAGCAAGGGGGAGATGCGCTGCTGACATTCCAAGTATACTGGAGATCTCTGTCTTTGTATTAATGTATTCCGGTAGAGTCAAAATCAGAAATGAGCATGTAAAAACAACAGCCATCATTACTCCCGCAAACCCGGCAACAAATCCGGCAACAAGTATCTTTCTCTCTCCTGATTTTCTTTGCAGCAAGACGAACAGCCCCCTGGCCAGAAGAGCAGCACCTCCCATTGAAAGGGAATTAATACCAATAGTGGTAAAACCTCCATGGCCGAACATCACTGCCTGGAAAAAAAGACCAGTCAGTATGGCCGGGAAAGATATCCAGCCCAATAGAATCCCCATCAGGCCCGCAAGAACAGGGTGAACACTTACCGGTGGCAGGGGAATATGAATCCACGACACCACGAAAAACACCGCTGCCATCACGGAAGCTCTGGAAACCAGTCTCGCTGTATCTTTATATGTGCTTTGTGCCTTTTTCACGCAAAACCATGTTAAAGCAGCAGCACCAGCCAATCCTGCGACACAGATATCCCCAGGTACCATCCCGTCAGGTATGTGCATTATTTCTTTTCCGTTTTGAAGAGAAGAACAGGGCAGTTCCGGTAAAACCCCATACAACACAACCTGACATCAGAATTATCTGAAGAACAGAAAATCCCCCATGGTTATTCCTGATATCGGCATCGTCTGCCAGTGATATGTGTACAATATCACCGTGTCCTGCCTTGCGCACCTGCACATCCCACAACTTCGATTCTTCAACATCTGGCAGAAAGGCGAATTTTCCGTTTTCATCAGTTATGCCTGTGATGTAAGGCTCTGATGGTGCGGCACCGGAGAACACGGTTACCTGTGCCTGATCCATGGGGCATCCATCATCAAAAGATCCCGAGATACGGATGGAGTCACCCTGAACTTCCCAGCTGATCCGTGCTCCGTGTCCCGAAGCAGGCGAAGCAGCCAGAAGCAGAATTGCAGTGAACAGGTATCTTACCGGACAATGCAGTAACAATGTCCCTCTCCTGTGTGTCCGAGAGTGGAAAATGCATCCATCAATTTGAAGTAGATCTCTTCTGACAATTTTTCCCGAAGCGATGTGAGATTCTCTGAAACTGTACCCTCCTCCATCATTTCAGCAAAAGGCTCAAATCCGACTGCCATCATGTTCAAGTCGCTGTCTGACGGTTGGTGGAAATCTCCGAAGATGTGATCAAAATGAAAAGTCATTTCAAGTTCACCGGGTTCTTCCGCCGTTACGAAGCCCTTCCTCACGTCTCCCACGAATTCTCCGGCGAAGTAAGTGTAGCTGTTTTCAATTCCGAGGTAAACACTATACGATTCATCACCCTTTTCCGCCTGGGCGTCAATGTAAATGGTATAACCTTCAGAAGGTCCTTCAAGGGCAGGAACCATATTCCACGACATGGCATTGTAGTGACCTGCTGGAACGCTGTCCATCACTCCAATAAGGATTGTCTCTGCCTGCTGGTCACCCAGGGCCAGATCCATTGTAAAGATGCCGTCCAGATCTACTTGCACATCCCCGGATATCTCTTCTGTTGAGTGAGGATCGTACGGAGGATCGGTTTGATAGACAGAAATATCTGTTATGGTTACATAGAGATGTCTGAATGTGATATTCCATCCGTCAACAGAGACAAAACCGGATCGAACAAAATCTTCACCGTTGCATCTGATTGCCAATGCACCTGCTGTTTCTATCTCCAGTTCATCCATTACTTCCCGTCCAACCTCAACCTGATCATCGGCTTCCCCTCCCACGCAGGACACAATTGTAAAAGAAAAGGCCAGGACAGCCCAGAGGATCGTTGTCAAATTTTTCATAATTTTTCCTTCTTTTGTTTCAACGTATATATGATATGCAACACTTCAATCCTGTATCAAGAAAAAAACATGTAAAAAAATCTTTCGCCGACACTGAATCCCTGATCCTTTCAGAGAGAACACATCCTGAAGTTGAGAGTGCTGGATCAATCAGTCTGCCATCATACTGTCGTGCTATCATCCTATCACTCTTTTGACCAGAGCCAGTAAAGCCTTAAGGCCGTAAGGTTTCTTCAGGTATCCAGCAATATCATCTGAATGAATTCTGTTTTCAACATCCTGCCGGTTGTAGCCGCTTGATAAAACTACTTTTGCCGAAGGATCAAATTTTATGAGTTCTTTCAAACACTCTACACCATCCATTACAGGCATAGTAAGGTCGAGAATAATGCACTGAATTGCGTCCTTATTCCTTTTGTAAACCTCAATAGCCTCTTCCCCGTGATCGGCAGTGAATACAGCATATCCAGCTTTTTTCAGTGTGTATTGTCCAGTAAATAGCGTCCCAGCCCGCTCTGCAGCCCCACATCTAAAAGTAACTTAATGCCTGATCGGGTGCTACAGTGTTATTGTTGGGCGTGCAAGGG
>JAGLOJ010000150.1 GCA_023139045.1 Candidatus Sabulitectum sp. | reverse complement strand
GGTGCTACTTTTGTCGGAGGCGTCACAGTTTGATTAATTCACTTTACGGAGAACCCCTTGAGATGTTCTGTAAAGTTCTCGCAGGCACAGATGAACCTGCTGTATACAAAAGGTTCGTTGAACGGGTACAGTTTCATCAGGCCAGAACACTACCCACCTGCGGAGAGCTTTATCCGGGGGTTTTGCCGATGCTTGATAATCTGCTGACAATGGGATTTGATCTCGCAATTTTATCTAATGCCCACAGGGATTACATCGTTCTTGTTACAGAGACCCTGGGAATAAAGGATCGATTTACCAGTTTGACAGGCAGAACAGACGAGCCCTCCAAAACAGCAAGACTGACTGAAATGAGCAGAGACCACGATTTTACCGTGATGGTTGGAGACAGGTATCACGACATACAGGCAGGTCTGGAAAACTCTCTTCCAGTGATTGCCTGTTCCTATGGATATGGTTCAGCAGAGGAACATCAGGGGGCAACCTCCGTTGATTTTGTAGAACAGATTGTTCCCCTGATAGAGAAAATGGTTACCCGGTAAACCTGAATACAGCAGCAACTTTGCCGGCAACACGGATGCTGGCACAGGCAGGCCCGTGGAATTCCATTACTTTGAAGAGATCGTTGGCAGGAGCCAACCTGATTGTATCACCTCGGTGGTAGAATCGTTTTACCGTTGCTTCGTTGTCAATCAGCACTACAGCCACTGTGCCTTCCTCTACAAATGGCACAGGCCTGACAAGAACAAAATCGCCATCGAGAATACCTGCGTCGATCATGCTGTCTCCGTGGACTTCAAGCCAGAACATTCCTTCAATCCCGTGGAATCTTTCGGGAATGGGCATGCGCCCTTCCTCATTCTCTTCCGCCAGTATGGGCAGACCTGCAGCCACTCTACCAATAATTGGTGCCCAGTAGTCTGCAGCACGCCTTCCATAACCTGACCTTTGCGATGGCAGAGAAAGAGCCCGGGCAGCCCCGTCTTTTCTGTTCAGGTACCCTTTTTCCACCAGTCGGTCCACGTGCCCTTTAACACCCTTGGTGCTTTTCAGATTGAATGCATGTTGGATTTCTCTAATAGAAGGAGGATACCCCTTGTCTTCCATGAAGGATTGAATGAAATCCAGAAACTGCTTCTGCCTTGCGGTAAGATCCCCATACATGTAAACACTCCTTTCGGGAAACATGTGTTTACTATAAAAAGCAAGACAACAACCGTCAAGAGGACGACTGCAGGTTGCTGTAAGTAGTTCGGAGATGCTGCTTCAGAGGCTACTCCAGCAGATTGCTGAAGTAGATCATGTAAACAGCAATTCTCTGTGCAAGGTCATCATGTGAGCCATCTGTGTAAAGAATAACACTGAAATTAAGAGCTTCTACAGTTCCATCATTTCTGATGATGGCAACATCACGGAAACGGTGGTTCTTAAGTCTTCCGTCTGCTGTCAGTTCAAAAATGCGGTCTTCAAAGCTGTCGAGAAATTCATTTTCATCAATGTAGCCCAGAGTGTTGAAGCT
The DNA here is from genome assembly GCA_023139045.1 of Candidatus Sabulitectum sp. Classification (GTDB taxonomy): domain Bacteria; phylum Fermentibacterota; class Fermentibacteria; order Fermentibacterales; family JCC-6; genus Sabulitectum. The sequence goes on along the minus strand of JAGLOJ010000150.1, from coordinate 5,263 downwards.
GGCGTCCTCAATTCGGATTCTTTCCGTATCATCATCCAGTACTATTCTGCCCAGGGGCTGAAAGGATGCGTCCTCAATTCTTCCATCTTCGCGAACATAGGCAATAGTGTCATATCCACTGTCTTCCAGGCGCAGATGCCCGGCGGAAGCGACGGTTGTCAATAATACCAATGCAGCTAAAAAATATTTATTCAAAATGGAATTCCTCCTTGTTTCAATTATATTGGACGTATACATTCTCTAACACGAGAGCGGGTGTCAAGGCCTATCATGTTATTATTATTGGTTATAGCCATATCAACGCTTTTAGACCCGGTGCCGCTGGATATGAACTCTGCTTCGGAAGAAGAGCTTTGCAGACTGTGCGGTATTGGTAGATCTACGGCATCAGCAATAGTTGAGTACAGAGAAACCATATCACCCTTCGCTTCCGTTGATGAGCTTATTTATGTGTCAGGGATAGGACCTGCCACACTTGAAAACCTGCTTCCTTATATAGAGGTGACAAACTCAGATGTTACACTGGAAACCTCTCATTTCCTGCAAGAGGCTTCGCTTACTGATACTCTTCTCACCGTGATATTTTTAGATATAGGTAATGGCGATGCCATAACGCTTCAGGCCGGAGAGAGCACATGGTTGATTGATGGAGGTCCTCCGGGAGAGGGAGCAATGAGAGCACCTGTTGTTCAGCGATTGAGAGAATGCGGAATTGATTCCCTGTCTGTAGTTGCCTTTACACATCCTCACGCGGATCATATAGGTGGGTGCAGAGACGCACTCGAGCTTTTCCACTGTGACGTGCTGATTGATCCCGGAATTGACTACCCGTCTCCGGTGTATGAGGGTTTGCTTCAGTATGCTTTTGATTCCGGCTGTGGTTACTCAGTTCTTTCCGGTGAGGACAGATGGGATTTAACTGACCAGGTTTCTCTTGAAGTTGTATGGCTTGAGCGGGGCGCAGGCAGTCCAAACGAGGCCTCAGCTGTTTATCTGGTTACTTGTGGTAAATTTACTCTTCTTCTGACTGGAGATATTGAAAATGAAACCATCATGCGAATGACACCGTTCCAGACGCCGGTAACCGTTATGAAAGTGCCCCACCATGGCAGCAGAAGTTCGTTCTTCCCTCCCTGGTTCAGAAAAGCACTTCCTCAATTTGCCGTATTCTGCTGTGGTAGAAACAATCCGTTCGGTCATCCTCACAGGGATGTTCTCGAGGGCTGGGAAAGCACTGGTGCGGTAATCTTGCGAACCGACCGCCAAGGCAATATTTTCCTGTACACTGACGGAGAGTCTATCAATTTTAGCAGTTCCCTCCTTTTCTGAGAGAAAAAAATGAGAACAGGTTCGCGAATATCTCCCTATCTGTATATTCTGCCAGCACTTATCATTGTAATATGTTTCAGGACTGTTCCAATTCTTGCCAGTTTCACTGCTTCTTTTGCCGACTATGACATTGGTGGTTTTCACGGTTTTGTGGGTTTTTCAAATTACGAAAGAATGTTCACCGACGCCAGGTTCTGGAACAGTGTTTCCAATACAGTATTTTTTGTACTGGGTGTTGTTCCCGCCGGGATAGCAATTCCTCTTGTTCTTGCCATGCTTCTCAGAGGGGAGCTCAGAGGAAAAGCCATCTACAGAACAATCTACTTTCTGCCGGTGGTTACCTCAGCTGTTGCGGTATCTGTCGTATGGACATGGCTCTTCAAACCGGAAGCCGGTCCAATCAATGGAGTCATTACTGCACTGGGGGGAGACCCTCTTATGTGGCTCCGAGAGCCCAGAGGCATCTTTGAGATGATACTTTCACCTCTGGGAATCAAGCCCGAGGGTATTACTGCCGGTCCCAGCCTGGCTCTGGTTTCTCTGATGATAGTCAGCGTGTGGAAGAGCATTGGCTACAATACAGTATTGTTTCTTGCAGGCCTTGAGAACATTCCCAGAACCTACTATGAGGCTGCTGATCTTGACGGTGCTGGAAAATGGGGAACTTTCCGCCATGTTACCTGGCCGCTCCTTTCCCCCACCACTTTCTACGTTCTGATTATGAGTACAATAGCATCTTTCCAGACTTTTGCCCTTGTCTATGTGATGACACCTCCTCCCGGTGGAGGTCCACTTGGAACAACCAACGTTATAGTTTTCTACCTTTTCCAGAAGGCCTTTGACCGGTTTGATATAGGCTATGCAAGTGCCATCAGTGTGTTCCTGTTTGTAGTGCTTCTGGGCCTTACGATTGTTCAGAGGCGAGTTGGCGAGAAGCGGGTGCACTACTCATGAAATCAGCACAGCTCCTCAAGCAGGCCCTGCTTCTTGTCGGTGGTATCATCATGCTCATGCCTTTTCTCTGGATGGTTTCCACCAGTCTTGAGCAGGGTGGTCTAAAAAACTATGTGGAAGCCTGGAACAGAGTTCCTTTCGGTACGTATTTTCTAAATACTCTTTTTGTAACCGGCCTGACTCTTATCGGAGTTCTCATAACCAGCTCTCTTGCGGCCTATTCGTTTGGAACTATGGAGTACCCCGGGCGGGACAAGCTGTTTCTTTTGTTTCTCTCCACAATGATGGTTCCACAGCCGGTATACCTGGCCCCCAGTTATGTGATTCTGGCCAAGCTGGGCTGGGTGGATACCTATCTTGCTCTGATTGTTCCCTGGACAACCAATGTTTTCAGTATCTTTCTTCTCAGACAGCATTTCATGACTCTTCCAAAGTCACTTTATGAAGCAGCAAGACTTGATGGATGCAGCAGATTCGGTTATCTGTGGAGAGTTGCCCTGCCCCTGTCCAAGTCTGTCATAGCAACAATTATGCTGTTCAATGTTATTGGTTCATGGAACAGTTTCATGTGGCCACTGGTGGTAACTCATTCCGAAAAGCTGAGAGTTCTTCAGGTCGGACTCAGCTACTTCAACCAGGAACAGTCAAGCAATTATCAATTGCTCATGGCAGCATCCACTTTCAGCGTTCTGCCACTGCTTCTGCTTTTCCTTCTGGCTCAGAAACACCTGGTTGCCAGTTACTCCCGCTCGGGTCTCAAGGGCTGATCTATGGGCATGATTCTTCTGCTTTCCTGTTTCTGTGTTCTTTCGGAAGAAGTGGATACGTTCCTGGATGAGTACCGATTCAACGGTTACACTTCTCAGTGGAGCAGGGGTTTATATTTGACTGTTGGTGAACCTTCCTCTTTTCTGATTTTCCCGGGGGCTGGCCTTGAAGGTGTTCTTTGCGGGATGGGAGGAGATGCTGTTCTCGATCTCCGTCTGGAACTCCAGGGGGGGGGTATGGATATTATAGACGAGGAACCGGATGATCTGCCGGTTTTGCGGTTTGCCACCGGATCTGAGCCCGTGGCATTTGTTGTGACTGTGGTTGCTCTGGATATGCTTTACGGAGCCACCGCAGACAGTGCCTGTGTCTTTTTTGCCATGAGGCCTGTTGTGGAAGAGTTAGAGAATTCAGTTCCGGTTGAGCCGGACTCAGCAATAACAGGAGAGTAATATGAAACTGATTTGTGCTCTGGCATTGTTTGTGATTCTTTCGGCCTTTGCCGAAGGAACAACGGGATTCACCTTCCTTCAGGTTCCCGCAGGAGCCCGTGCGGTAGCAATGGGAGGTGCATTCACGGCGGTTCCCGGTGATCCCATTTCTTTGTACTGGAATCCGGCTGCATCTGCAACGACAACGAGCAGCATGCTTACTACCACCTATACCAGCTACATGATGGATATGCAGGCAGGTTTTGCCGGCTGGGTTAACCCCAGGGAAAACGACGTGATAGGTGTGTCTCTGAACTATTTCTTTGGTGGAAGTTTTGATCGTACTACCATGGAAGACCCTATGGGTACCGGGGAACAGTTTACTTCAAACAGCATGGCCCTGGCCGGGACATGGGCAAAGCTTCTTACAGAGACCATTTCCATAGGAGTTACAGGCAGATTTATCTACTCGCAGATTGACAGCTACAATGCCAACGGATTCAGTGTTGATCTGGGCGGAATGTATAGCTCTTCAGCCGTTCCAGGGCTTACGGGTGCACTGGTTGTAAGAAATGCAGGAGTACAGACAAAAGCGTTTTGCAGAGAGAATGATCCAATGCCAACAGAGATCGCAGCAGGAGTTTCTCAATCGCTTATGAACGGTAACCTTCTCATCGCGGCAGATGCTACTATGCCATTAGAGGGAGATATTGATTTTGCTGCCGGAGTGGAATACAAGCCTGTTGAAATGCTTGCCCTGAGAACAGGATGGAGCCTGTCGGCAAAAGAAACGGCAGATAATGCCGGTGGTGGCTTTGTGGATGCTATGGGTTTTGGAATGGGAACACAGTACAATCAGTTTTCCCTGGATTATGCCTGGAAACCCTGTGCCGACCTCGGAAACACACATAGAATTTCTCTGGGAATTGATATTTAGCTGAATAGTTGACTTTTTTTTCCTTACGTGCTATGTTCGCTCCTCAGTCGCGGGGTGGAGCAGTTCGGTAGCTCGTTGGGCTCATAACCCAAAGGTCGCAGGTTCAAATCCTGTCCCCGCTACCAAGTCGAATGACATACCCGGCACGAAAGTGCCGGGTATTGCTTTGTCCGGGGAAGAAAACAGCCCAGGTGGACAACTGAAAAGATGCATCAGTATGTCTCTATATCAGGATTGATCTCTATCTTTTGGATGAATACTCATGGCTACTTCCTTCCTGTCATTGTTTCTAAGTTTACTAAAGAAGAGCAGGGCAGGTGCAGAGTTGATATCTATTCAACTGACGGGCGTTCCTCTTGCAGGTTATTGTACGAAGGTCTTGTAGCCGGGGAATCTATCAGGCTGTTGATGCGTCAGAATTTCCTGCTGGAGCTTACCTGGTTCAATGCACCAGCGAAACCGGGACTCTTGAGTGTGAAGAGATTGTTGTGCTGAATTGAGGGTTGTAATGAGTAAGGGGTGGTTATTGTTTCGTCCGGAGGTTATAACTGAGTTCAGAAGGAAGCGGGAATAGTGTCCACGAAACCCAATTGAATAAGGACAAGCGCAGGAGGGAACACGAAATGGGCTCACTGAGCAATGTAGGTTCCGAAAGAGTTTCCGGTAGAAATGAGCATTTTCTACGGAATGGCTATCAGAAAGTACCAACTCTTGTTCAGTGGATGGCCACACTGAGATGCGATCTCAGCTGCAGCCATTGCCTTGCCGACAGTAATAAGACTCATCGATGAAATAGCTGAAATGGGTGTGCCGGAGTTCCTAGTGCTGCGTCTCATATATTTCA
>JAGLOJ010000015.1 GCA_023139045.1 Candidatus Sabulitectum sp. | reverse complement strand
TTTCCATACCAACGTTTGGGACGCTCTCGGTTACTGGCTCTGCTGCTTTCCATACCAACGTTTGGGACGCTCTCGGTTACTGGCGCTGCTGCTTTCCATACTAACGTTTGGGACGCACTCAGTTGCTGGCTCTGCTGCTTTCCATACTAACGTTTGGGACGCATTCGGTTACTGGCTATGCTGCTTTCCATACTAACGTTGGGACGCATTCGGTTGGCTATGCTGCTTTCCAGCAAGGCACTGGTTTATGCGCATAGCACCGCTATGTAATCGAACCAGTAACGCCGCTGGGGCTCTGGAGAGCCAGCAGAATACGACAGCTATTGCTTGACAGAGTACTAGAAAGAAGCCTTTATTCCGCCCCAGCTCTGCCTTTCAAGGGAAACCACATCTTCTGGTACGATGATGGTGGTTCCATTGGGAGCGGTGATTGTAAGGTCATCGATCCACACGGTATCGCCAGCGTTGGAGTAGGTTCTTACCTCGAGAACAAAACCTGTGTGCCCGTCCACCACGATCCATTCATACTCAACCATGTCCCAGCCTGTACCCGGGCCGTAATCACTCAGTCCTCCTGCAGAGCCGCTGTATTCGTTGATATCGTTTGGATCATCATTCCAGTGTCCCCAGATTCTACATGAAGGAGCGGCACCTGGAGTGTCGTCGTATCTCCAGAACGAAGCGGTTATGGTATCATCATCGTTAAGGTTAGTTACCCAGCCGATGAAAGCCTGTGGAGTGCCACTTGCAGCATCGTCCACGAGCTTAAGAGACTGACTGCCGTTGTAGACAGGGGCTGATGTTTCGATAGTTGCGATGATGTCGCTATAGTTACCGAGGATGGTATCTGACCCTTCCCAGCCGCATGCGGCTGTTTCAAAAGCCTGTGCGACCAGAGGAAGGGCAAGGAGTAAAGTTGCAATGAAAAGCAGGGATTTCATAATTTTCTCCTGTTATATTAAGAAAGCTGTTTAATGAGACTTCGTCTTTCGAAGCCTAACTACAAATTATAATCGCATGTATGAATTAGTAACAGTGGGGTGTAAAAATGAAATTCAACGATATGCATGTTCATACATCGTCTTCGCCCGACGCTGATCTTCCCGCTGTTGAACTCTGTGGAATGGCTCTTGAGGCCGGAGTGGAAACCATTGGCTTTGTTGCCCATGTTGATCTTCATCCTTCTGACTACTGTTACAACGGTTTCTCTGAATCAGATTACCTTGAGGAGCTTGATCTTGCAGAATCATCAGGTGTTCGGGTTCTACGGGGGCTTGAGGTTGGTGAGCCGCATATATTTATGGATAAGGCTGAATCGCTTTTTACCGAAAGCCGGTACGACTTCATTACCGGAGCGTTACACTGGATTGAGGACGGGCTCATCCTTGATGAGGCCCCCTTTCTTCATGGAGATCACAGGGAGATTGTTGAGAAGTACTACAGGGAGACTTTGAAAATTGTGCAGTATAGTTCCATCAACATTCTTGCTCACATGGGTATTTTCAGAAGAGGTATGACCAGGGCCGGATTGGCAGTGGATTTTGATGAAACCATTTTGTTTCCTTCTCTGATACGAGAAATTTTTGCAACCATGATTCACCGTGGAATTGCTCTTGAAGTGAACACTTCGGGCCTTAGAAGACCGGAAAAAACAACATACCCCACTGCCGGTGTTCTCCGCTTGTATGCCGAGCTGGGAGGCAGGCGGATAACTCTGGGTTCGGACACGCACAAGCAGGAGAATGCATTTTTCGGACTTTCATCAGGAAATTCTCTCATCAGATCCTGCGGATTCACGGATTACGGTATTTTTGTCAGGAGTGAGTACGCAAGTTGCCCTTTACTCGGTAATTGATTTAAAGCATACTTAGTCGGACGGTTGAGCACCGTCTAGCAAACCGGAAGAGATTCCGGGACGCAAAGCCTACGGGTCCTACCCTGTTGCGGGGAAACAGGAAGGATGGCCGGGTTGCCGTTGTAAAACGCAAACCGGGAGAGATCCCGGGACGCAAAGCCCACGGGTCCTAGCCCTTTCGGGAAGGATGGCCGGGTTGCCTGACGCTCCGCTGAAACATGTGGAGGAAATGGAGGTGCTCTTATGAAGAAGGTTATGGTGCTTGTGGCACTGCTTCTTCCGACGGTTCTGCTGGCTTCTGTGACGGAGACAGTTATACCGTCCACTTCCGACGCATACCTGGTTGCTGCCGGGAATGCCATGGAGGATGGAGACTTTGGCGTTGCGCTTCTTCTTTATGAAGAGGCCATTGAGAGAGATCCCCACTCTCAGGTTGCTCTTGCTGGAAGACTTATTGCTTTCGCAGAGAGTCGCAGCTTCGGGTCGATAACCATCGAGGTGGCCGGTTTGAACTGAGCTGGAGGTTCCGGCTGAGGAGTCCTGCGGCCCTTCGGCCGGGCCCGAGAAATCGCAATCAACTGGGATGTAAATAGTGAGTTTTGTTACTGAGGATTCCGAATACGGAAAACTGGAAGCCTACAGGCCCTCGAAGAGGACCTGGTTTTTTGTGTTGGGTGTTACTTTGACATACTTCTATTTCTTTCTGAATTTCCCCAAACCGGTTTTTTTTGGATTTCTTGGTGTTCCACTGTTGCTTATTGCGGTGTACCACGTGTCTAACCCTCGCAGCTGGCTGTTATTGCTTCCGGTTGCTATCACATTCGGTAACACAGTCTATGGGTATGGACCATTCTACATTGCCACTGCCACCGTTGCCGTCCTCTCTGCATCGTTATTCTATCTAATTACTAAAATCGCCGGTTTCAGAGACTTTCCTCGATTCCCGTTACCTGTTTACATTCTTCTTCTCGCATATCTGTCCCAGCTTGTTTCAATGTTCATATCTTTGCACCATCACGAAAACCTTGTTGGTAATACTCTTCGCGAAGCCAACAAATTGTTTCTTGCTGCGGTTCTTATTCCAGTGGTCTATGATTGGTATGGTCGTGGAGAGTGGCTTATACGAATGCTTAAAATGCTCTCATTAATGCTTCTTGCCATGTCAATATATGGTATATATCAATATAATGCTGGCAATCTCGACACATTGGGTGAGCGAGCTTCGGGTTATGATCTTGCAGGCAGAGTCTATTCAACCATTGCCGGTGGACCCAATTCCTACTCTGGTGTACTCGAACTTTTAGTACCTGCAGTGCTGGCTTCCATGTTCGTCTTCAAAGCAAGAATCTGGAAGGGAATTGCGTTTGCAGCAGCACTTCTAGGAATGCAGAATGTTCTGTATACCTTCTCCAGAGGAGGATTTCTTACCGTAACTTTTGCCTGTTTTGTCTATCTTGTTTACAGGTACAGAAAGAAAATATGGATCCCGATTCTTGCTATAACTATTTTTGCCGGTGGACTTCTGGCTAATGTTGATGAATTCAAAAGACAGCTTACAGTTTTTGGTGATACCAGATCTTTAATTATGGATACCAGTTTTCTTCACAGGTACACATCCTACAAGGGATTCATAAATTCTATTGAGAAATCCCCGATAGTTGGCGCAGGCTGGGGCAGCAGAGAGTTTTTTCACGGCAGAACATCTTTGTATGCTTTCTGGGAAGTAAGACATGAGGACAGTGTAAACAAGATCAACAGGTTTGGCGGTTTGAACAGTCTGATTCTTGAAATGCCATACAAGGGGGGGATATTTTCTGCTCTATCACTTTTACTGTTGATTGCAGCTATAGGAGTGACATCACTCAAGCTGCTGAAATCCGGTGGTGATAAATCGCTGGGTATGGGATTGATCTGCAGTCTCGCTGCTTTCATGGTTCATCAAGCTGTTGACAATCTGGTTCCGTGGCCGCAAACAGGAGCATTCTTCTGGCTTGTTTTTGCTCTCCTTATAAGTATTGCGTATCCATGTTGCGGCAAAGAAAAGGATTCACTATAAATTCTGGGTGTTTTTCCATGGAGAGGGGATTGTTCTGGCAGCATTTCTTGTAGTAATAATCTGGGTAAGCGTGGGCATGATTCTTCTGCCGATGGTGGTGTATCCAGTTGTCATCTTTCTTCTCGGATTGTTTTTTTCGCGCAGGGAAGGCTCTTCTTTTCAGGAGTATCCTTTTGTCAGTGTGATGATTGCCGCTAGAAACGAGGAAAAGTGCATTGGGGAAAGGCTTCAGAATCTTCTAGAGCAGGACTACCCGAAGGACAGGATTGAAATTCTTGTGGCATCCGATGTCTCCACAGACAGGACAGATGAGATTATCAAATCATTCGAGAAGAATGGTGTCTACTTCCTGAGAATTGAGAAACGTTTGGGCAAATCAGCTCTCATGGTTGAACTCTCGAAAATAGCCAAAGGCGAAATTCTTGTTTTTACCGATGCAAATACTCAATTCAACCCCAATACAGTGAGAGAGTTGGTGGATCCATTTGCTGATCCTGCGGTGGGTTGTGTAGATGGTTCCAAACAGAACAGTTTGGACTCTATCACATGCGAATCTATTTATTGGCGATACGAACAGATGCTGAAAGCTCTGGGCAGTAAGATTGGGGCTGTTCTTGGAGCCACAGGAGCGGTCTTTGCTGTGCGAAAGAGCCTCTATAACCCTCCTGATCCAGCTCGGGCTGATGATTTTGAAACAGCGGTTTCGACTCGTGTTCAGGGTTATGCATGCCTTTACAATCATCGTGCCATCGCCGCAGAGCCAACTCCGACTGATTCTATTCAGTACCACCGCCTGGTGCGAATCGTCAGCTGGATGATAGGATCAGCCTTTTCCCTGTTCGGCAAGGCTGTCAAAAGAAAAAGATACGGCCTTGCCTTGCAGCTTGCTGTCCATAAGATACTCAGGTGGAATATGGGAATATTTGCAATTATAGCCAGTATTGCGGGGGGGCTACTTGCAGTATACGATTCACCTACTAATTATCTTTTCGTAAGTGTCACCGTTTTTAATATGGTTGCTCTTGCAGGGAAGCTATCAGGCAACAAAATGCCCTCTTCTCTGCGATTGCCCTATTTTTTCTGGTTGATGTGTCTTGCATCGCTTTCTGGAGTTGCCAGATCTTTAACTTCCAGCGCTGTCTCAGTATGGGATCACAGCGCAAGGTAGATGCCGCTACATTAAGGAGGATATTTTTGATTCTGTTTACAGGTTTTGTTTCTCTGCTTCTTGTCACCTCGGTGCCACTCATGGCGGAAACCACAGCAGGGCTGTCTGCAGGCATGGGAACACGGTTAACACCGGCAGATTATTTCAATCCAGATGAGTATCTGGTTAGCCCCGGTGATGAGATATGGATGTCTTTTCCCGGAGGAGTCCCCTTTTCCGGGATGGATGAAGCTGTTTCAGTAGTATTTTTACCAGTTGGGCTGGATGGAATTCTGAATATTCCTGCCATGCAGGGCATTGATACAAATGGAATGACCCTTCAGACCCTTCAAGACACAATTTCTGATCTTTTTGCCCGCGCCTACAGAGGAATGATTGTCAGCGCCGGGCTGGCCAGATCTGCAAGTTTCCAGATTCCTGTTACCGGGCAGATCCGTTACCCGGGTATTGTTACAGTTAATGGTCTTTCCCGACTTACTGAAGCCCTGGCGCGCGCCGGAGGCGTTAGTTCCACCGGAGCCTCTTCGGACGTTCTCATTATCTCAATAAGTGGTGATTCGACAGCTTTCAATCTTAATGATTTCCTGCTGAATGGGAATTTGCATTCCAACCCGCTTGTGCAGAGAAATTCAAGGATACACGTGCCCACTGTTGCAGCAACAATCATCATTGAGGGAGCTCTTTCCTTTTCTGCTGAAAGATTGGAAACCGGGTTGACATTTACAAATCGTATGCTTGTTGAATTTATTCCCGGGGAAAGTGCCAGAGAGGCAATAGCAAGGGTCGGTGGAGCATCCAGCACAGCTGATCTTCATGGATGTTTTGTGTACCGTTTGAACACCGATTCTGTATCAGTTCTTGTACCGTTCAGCCTTCAAGACATGGCTGCAGCATCTGTTCCACTTCAACCCGGTGACAGAATAGTAGTGCCTTCGTCATCCGAATTCATTAATGTCACAGGGGAAATAATTGCTAAGGCTCCAGTTCCGTACTCACCCGGAATGTCTGTTAACTATTACATAGGAATGGCCGGAGGTTTTAATTCCGTTGCCAGACGAAACAGTGTGAAAGTGGTACTGTCTGACGGGGAGAAAATAGATGTTAATCTGACAGATATTGTGCTCCCCGGGGCTACAATTGAGGTACCAAGAGTTCCTATCAAATTCTGGGAGGAATACCTGACTATTCTTACCGGGCTTGCCACTGTAGTAATTGCTTATCAGAGCATATTTAGTAATTAAGGGGAAAAATGAGTGAGGCACCCAATAATTTAATATATGTTCTTTTAAAGAACAGGATATTCATTATAAGAGTATTGGCAATTGTGATGTCCATAACAGTTGCTATCACCTTTCTTCTGCCGAAGAAATACACAGTGACAACAGTTATTCTTCCCCCCGAGGAACAAGCCTCTCCTGCATTGAGTCTTGGAGGGCTTTCGCTGGGCGAGTTCGCAGGATTTTTCAGTGGCGGTATGGGCTATTCTCTACCTTTAATGACTACCCTTGCGGATGTCTATTCAGAGATTCTTAACAGCAGAACTCTCGTTGACCAGGCGATTCTCAGCACCGGTTACATTGACAGTTTGGATTTCACTGAAAGATATGAAGCACAGCCGGAAGTTGCATTGTTTATGGCCAGGAAGCAATTCAGGAAAAACTATTCTGCAACAGTTACCTCTTCAGGATTTATTCAGATTGAAGTAACCACAGGGAAACCCCTCTACTCTGTTGAAATGTCGGAACGAGTAGTTTTTCTTCTTGACAGCATAAACACCAGCATTACTCTGGCCCGGTATAGAGTCAGCCGAGAGAGTACGGAGAATCAGCTGGCCGTTGCGCAGGCAGGGCTTGAGAATACCACAGCAGCCATACTTCGATTCGAGGAAGAGTATGGCACAATTCTGCCCAACGAGGAAATAGCTCAGGTAATGTCTGTTCTCGCAGAAATGAAGGGCAGATACATTGAGACAGCTCTCATGGCCAGTGCTGTTCGGGATGGAATAAGATCAGGGACTACAGCACAGCTTCTTGAACTCGAAACTACTGCCGAGGCGCTGAGACAGTCAATTGAAATGATTGAGTACGGTTCATCTTCAGGCGGTGTTAACCTTGGAGTGGGTTTGAGTAATCTACCTCCTGCGATGATACAATATGCAAGGCTGCAAACCGATTTTCAGATGCAACTGAAGATGTCAACTGCTCTTGAGCTTCGGGTTGAGCAGGCTCTTATTCAAGAAGCTAATATTACAAGTTCCCTGCGGATACTGGATCCTCCCAGGCATCCCGGGTGGAAGAGTAAGCCAAAGAAACTTTATATCTGGATTGAGTTATTCATTGTTACTATGCTGTTTCTAGTGGTCTTTCTTTTCTCCCGTGAGAGATGGCACCAGCTTCGTCGAGAGAACCCGGAAGCCTGGAACAAATGGAACATCTTGAAGCAGGAAATCAGGAATGATTTCAGAAGGAAAAAGGGGAAGTAAGCCGGGTTTACCGGATTACTTCCGTTCCCATTCTTTCAGCAAGAGCGGATGGAAGTTTGATGCTTCCATCTGCCTGCTGGCCGTTTTCCACCAGAGAGATGATCAGTCTGGGCAGAGCAAGCCCTGAGCCGTTCAGTGTATGTATAAACTGCGGTTTCCCCCCCCCGCTCGGTCTATATCTCATGTTACCTCTTCTGGCCTGGAAATCGCGGAAATTGGAAATGGATGAGACTTCAAGCCATTTTTCCTGGCCGGCAGACCATATCTCAATGTCGAAGCATTTTGCTGCAGCAAAACTGAGATCTCCAGAAGCAAGAAGCAGAACCCGGTAGGGTATGCCAAGAACTTCCAGCATACAAGTTGCGTGGTTGAGAAGCTCTTCGTGAGCCTTATCTGATCTGTCGGGATGCTCAAGACGAACCATTTCCACCTTCTCAAACTGGTGAACTCTGTTCAGCCCTCTATTGTCTTTCCCATAGCTGCCAGCTTCTCTTCTGAAACAGGGAGTGTAACCGCACAGTCTCACAGGAAGATTAGCCTCTTCAAGAAGCTGATCCCTGTAAAGATTAGTAATAGGAACCTCGCCTGTAGGGATAAGATAGAGATTGTCCCGTCCGATCTTGTACATATCATCATCCATTTTAGGAAGTTGGGCTGTGGCAGTCATTGACTCGGGCTTAGCTACAAAAGGGGCCCAGATCTCCTCCATGCCGGCCTCTATATGGTAGTCGAGCATCCAGCTGATAAGAGTTCTCTGAAACTTTGCTGCCCATCCACGGAAGAGAATGAAATTAGACCCGGCTATTCTGCCGGCAGCTTCCGGCTGAAAAACATTGTCCATGAGTTCCCAGTGCGGTCTGGGCCGGAAATTGAATTCAGGAATTTCACCCCAGGACCGAAGCACAACATTATTTTCTTCACCACCCAGCGGAACATCGGAGTCGGGAATATTCGGGAAACTTTTCTCCATTTCAGCAAGACTGGCATCTATATCTGCAATATTGCTTTCCAGTAAAGTGAGCTTTTCCCCGGTGTTGCGGCTTAGTGCCATTTCCTCGTCAGCATTCTCCCCGATTCTTTTTTTCATTGATACTGCTTTGGAGAGTTTATTTCGCTGTTTCCTGAGATCTTCGATCTCAAGCATGAGGGCTCTTCTTGTGGAATCAGCCTCAATCCACTGCTCAATATCTATTTTTTCATTCTTAGCCATTGCGGCTTCTGCGACTTTCTGCGGCTCTTTTCTAAGCAATTTTCTGTCAAGCATTTTTCATCTCCGAATGAATTAATTCTAAAAAATATAAGGGAGGAATATAAGAAGACCGGCAACGGCCGCAGTAATTGATACTGCCAGAACGCCGCCGGCTGCAACATCTTTAGCATTGCCAACAAGCTCATGCCACTCAGGTGCTACTCGGTCTGCCAGGAACTCAAGACCGGTGTTCAGGGCTTCGGCCGCCCATACAGAACCAACGGCAAGTGCAAGGATTGCCCAGTCTGTGTAGCTGATATTGAGGAAAAGGCCAAGAATAATAACAAAAATGGTGGCAAAAAGGTGGAATTTTGCATTTGGCTGGGTTCTTACCAGGATCGCAAGGCCCTTGAAGGCATGTCCGAAACTTTCAATTCTTTTCTTTACCATAGGCCGGGAGTTATCCTTCCTTCTGTATCCACTGATAAGGAGAGAGAGAAATTCCCTCCGCCCTGATTGTTACTCGCCCTGGAGGAGGCAATACCACAGGCAGCGCCAATAGCGACTCCCAGAATAACATCCGATGGAAAGTGCTTCGCGAGATTGACTCTCGAGACACAGGTATAGAGAGTCAGAGCCGAGAGAGGTATTCCAACTTCAGGCCCGTACCTGTTCCAGAGAACTGCTGCTGTACACGCGGCTCCTGCAGCATGACCTGAAGGAAAACTCCTGTCATTGGATCCATCCGGTCTGGTTCTTCCAGTGGTGAACTTAAGTGTTTGAACAATACTGTACGTGTACAGGAGACCCCTGCACATTTCTTCCCCGGTGTTTTCCATTTCATCTGAATCAGACAATTTGCCTGCTACCCACAAAGTAGCGGCAGATACTGGAAGAGCTTCTCCGAAAAGAAAATTGTCTACTTTGTCAAATGTATTAAAGGGTCGTTCCGGAAGTAATCCCCTGTATCCTGCGAGGCTCTCGGTCTTGAATGCAAAAAAAGATCCTGCAGTTCCCGCTGCAAGAATAGCTGCAGGAACCGCAGTGAAGAGGTTTTCACCGGTTTCCAATGTTCTTTCAATAGTATCCTGGCCTGTTGCAACTGCCGCTGCAAGAACGGCAATCAGGAATCTACCTCTGGTAAAATTCCTTAACTGCTGCAATAACTTCATCCTGCTCTTCCCTTGTGAGTTCTCCAAATACCGGCAGAGAAATGACTTTTTCGCTGCAGTTTTCTGAAATTACGAAGTCTCCTTTTGAGTAGCCAAGATCAGCAAAGCATTCCTGAAGATGAAGGGGGAGAGGATAGTAAACAGCACAGCCAATCTGTTTGCTTCTCAAGAAGCTGAGAAGTTCGTCCCTGTTTTCTGCTTGAATTGTGTACTGGTTGTAGATAGACAATGCCCTCGGGTCAATAACTGGAGTTTTAACCTGGTCCACATCATCAAAAGCCTTATTGTATCTGTCGGCGTTTGCTCTTCTTCCAGCGTGCCATTCCTCAAGCTTGCGCAGCTTCACTCTGAGGAAGCCTGCCTGAATTGCATCGAGACGACTGTTGGTGCCAACTTCAGCGTGCAAGTAACCCTTGCCGCCGTGCTCGCGGATGCTTCTAAGTCTTTCTGCAAGATCGGGCGAGTCTGTGGTCAGCATTCCACCGTCTCCCAATGCACCCAGATTTTTGGATGGGAAGAAACTGAAGCATCCAATTGAGCCAAGAGAACCTGCTCTTGAGTCTCTCCACTTTGCTCCGGCAGCCTGGGCAGCGTCCTCAATCACCGGCAGATCCCAGTTGGATGCAGTAGCATTGATAGAGTCCATATTACATATCTGACCAAAGATGTGCACAGGCATGATTGCGGCTACTCTTTTTCCGGTTTTTCTGTGGACAGTTCCTCTGTTGGTAACAGCACAGTTGGCATTGAGCCACTCTTCAAGAAGATCAGGATCCATGTTGAAAGTGTCGGGCAGAATATCAATGAAAACCGGGGTTCCTCCAGCTCTGACAATGGCACCTGCCGTGGCGAAGAAAGTGAAAGGTACGGTAATTACAAGCTCATCTCTCTTCAGTCCGATTGCCTGAAGAGCAAGGATCAGGGCATCTGTTCCCGAAGCACAACCAATTGCATCTGCAGTTCCGGAGTATTCTGAGAATTCCCTTTCAAGTGCTTCCATATCAGGCCCTTTGATAAACCTTGAAGTTGAAAGAGCATCGGCGAACACTTGTGTCAACTCATCTTTTATATCCGCATGCTGGCGGTTTATGTCGAGAAGTGGTACTTGCATTGTTTAATTCCTTTCACTATAGGACTCAGTGCGCGCCTTTTCCGGTGAGAACTACGAGAACTGTTCTCGCAAGAATCTCCAGATCAAGGAAAAGCGACTGATTCTCTATGTACTGAAAATCATGTGTGAGTTTCTTTGATACATCTTCGAGATTTGTATCGTATTCCAGGTTAACCTGGGCCCATCCGGTTATCCCCGGCTTAACAGTTAAGCGTTTATCATAGAAGGGGTAAATACTTCTAAGCTGTTCAATAATCTCAGGTCTTTCCGGCCTTGGGCCAACCACTGCCATCTCACCGGTAAGGACATTGAGGAATTGTGGAACTTCATCAATACGGGTTTTCCTGATGATCTTACCGATCTTTGTCACCCTGGCATCATCTTTTCCCGCCCATACAGCACCGGTACCCTTTTCGGCATTGGCGACCATAGATCTGAATTTAAAAATTTTGTATTCCCGGCCACCTTCTCCTGTCCTCTTCTGCCGGTAGAATACACCACCCTTTGAATCGATAACGATCATAATGCTGACAATTATCCAGAGAGGCAATCCAAGAATAATAACCATCAGGCTGATTACATAATCTCCGGCAGTCTTCACCAGCTTTTCCCAGAATGACAGTCTGTCCGGTACCAGTTCCATCAGGGGCTGCCCGAGAATCTGAGTGTTGTGCACATGCCCGGCAACAACATCGAAAAGATCAGGCACAAGTTTGACCCGAATGCCACTTTGAACAGCGGGAAGAAGAAGACTGAGAATGTCATCATGAAAATTTGAAGCAATAGTAACGAGAAGATCTGTTATGTCATGCTGTTCCGCAAGGGCCGTAATATCAATCACATCACCTAGAGGTTGTTTCGTTATTGCAGGGTTGGTGACTGGATGCGGGGGATTGATGAATCCAATTACATTGTACCCCAGTGAAGGATTAATTGCAAGGTAATCTTCCAGTTCCTTTGCAGATTTCCCCAGCCCGATAACGAGAACATTCCTCCTCAGAAGTTTCTTTTTTGCAAGTCTTCTTTCCAGCAGTCTGGAAAAGCATCTTGCGGAATAAACAAAGAGGTTGATAAGAGAGAAATAGACAAAAAATATCCATCGTCCAATGGAGGCCTGCGGGGTGATGAGGAAAGCAAAAAGAGATAGAATTACAAATCCTGCTACCACCGGCTTGAATACCATTCTGATTTCGTCTGCCCAGCTTCTATCCCAGTGCAGTCTGTATGCACCGGTGAGAGCAAAAATTACCCACCAGTAGAGAATCGACACAAGGCTGCCGTATACGATTATCAGCGGGGATACAGGAGAAATGCCTGGAAAAATGCCCCATCTGAATTTGAAAAAAGCAGAGAGATACAGCGATAAGAAAATTGCCGCGGCATCAAAAAACATACCAAGAAAAATGCTGAGTTTTCTCATTAATTTCTCCTGAACAGGTGTTTTCTAAAGGTGGAAAATGCCCTGATGGTTCGACGCCCTTCTGTGGTTGGATGAAGCACGGTCTGTATGGCTTTGTAAAGAATGTACTCTGGTCGAAGATAAAATTTGCGCCTGGCCTCAGCACACCATTCAACAATATCTTCGGACGAAAGGTCAGGCAGATCGACCACACAGTTATGAAGACCTTCTTCAGTGAGCCACTCTCTGTAATCCTCAGTTTTCAAGTTACCTGAAGAACGATACTGTTCATACAACCGCGTTCCAGGATAAGCCATAATCGGGAAAAACTGTGCTGTGTCCGGTTTGAGCCTGATTGCCATTTCAAGGGTCTCTTCGAGGGTCTTTCGGGTTTCTCCGGGATTCCCCGCCATGAAACAGCCGTGAACAAGCAGACCTGCCTGCTTTGCCCTCTTTGCGAAGCTGAGATTCTGCTCTATGGTGGTTCCCTTGCTTACTCCGTTCAGGATGCTCTGGTTACCGGATTCATAGCCTACGATAATCATTCTGCAACCGGCATTGCGCATTTTTTTCATTGCTTCCAGGGAAAGGTTTGCTCTGGTATTTGCCGTCCATGGCAATTTGTTACCTGCGGCAATCAAGGCTTCTGAAACTTCAGCTACACGACTGGAGTCTACGCTGAATGTGTCGTCCTCAAAGACGATTTCCTGCACCTGAGGAAAGAACTCCTGCACTTTCATGAATTCCTCCACCACGTTCTGTGCAGATCTGGAACGGTATGTACCGCCATGAAGAACCTGCGGCCAGACGCAGTAGGAACACTTGAAGGGACATCCCCTGCTGGTGATAATCATTACAGAAGGGTATCTGGCAGCTGCGAAAAAATAATTTTCAGGCTTCAAATGCTTCAAGTACACATCAGCCAGCATGGGGAGAGAGTCAAGATCTGAAATTGGTTCCCTGGCCCCTGTGAAGAATGGTTTATCGGGGGTATTCAACCAGAGTCCGGGAATCTGCTGAAGATCGTTTTTGCTCTGCAATGCATCAGCAATTTCAGGAATCGTGAAATCATATTCCCTAGCGGCAATACCGGTGATGTACGGTGCAGAAAGCAGAATATCCGCAGGGCGTGCACTTGCGTGGGTTCCAACAAGAAAGAGTGAAGCTTCAGGCAGTAATTCAGAAATTTCCTTTGCAACAGAAAGATCGCTGTGTATGGATGGCGTGCTGGTATCCAGAACTATCATAGCAGGGGACTCTTCCTGTAACTTGCTCATCAACTCGCGCCTGGTGATGTTTTCCGCCGGGCAGTCAAAAAAGAGCACTTGATGTCCTGCCCGTTCGAGAGTTCCAACCGCATAGGCCAGCCAGAAAGGCCAGTACATGGTTCCACTCTTAACAATAGCAGGAGATCTTGATGTTCTGGAGAACTTGCCATCCATGAAGGGAGGGTTGACTACAGCAACTTTCATATCAGAGCCTCAATCTGTCGAAGAAAGCAGTCTGTAGTTTTTTCCCAGGAGAAGATTGTGGATCTCTCTCTACCCAGTTCGCCCAGCTCTTTGAGTTTTTCAGGAGTGGCAACAGACAGTTCTGCCATACCACGCATTATATCAATGATGGAATATGGGTCGATGAGAACTCCTGTATCTCCCACAACTTCCTCAAGAGCAGTGTTTTTTGAGGCCATAACTGGTGCTCCAGTGGCCATGGCTTCCAGGGCTGGAAGCCCGAAACCTTCGTAGACCGAAGGTATCAGCAATGCTTTGCATGTTAGATAAAGATTGCGCAATTCATCATCGGATATGTGAGTCATAACCTTGATGTTGGATCTGGCGGGATTCGAATCCAGATGTTTTTTGAAGTAGTTGTACGCTCGGTCTTTTCTTACAACCATCGAAAGCGGAGGTGTTTTTTCGTCCATCGCCCAGAGTCTTCCGTAGGCGGTGAGGAAACGAGGTATATTCTTGTAACCCCTCGCATTGCCCACGTATAGAAAGAAATTCTGCCTTTCTAATTGCTTTTGTACCGGTGAAGAAAAGAGCGCTTGTCCCTCTCCGGTAATAAACACCATGTCAGTAGCTGACTGAAAACTTCTCATTACATCAAGCTTTGTGGTCATTGTGGGTACTGCAATAGCGGAAGCATGCCCGATAGAAGCCTTTAGCGCTCTCCTGAAAAGAAAACGGCTGAAGGCATTGCGAATGATGCTGTCACCGAAGTAACATGGCAGATTAAGCACCATCAGGTCGTGTACTGTTATTATGGATGGTGCATCCGGTTGAGGTCCTGCCATTGAGAAGTTAAGAAAGGCATCCGGAGAAATTATGTTAATTCGATTGGAAAGTTTTCTATTGGCGGAGGTACTGAATCTTGAAGAATCATCCAGGATAATTTCAGCTCCTGTGTTCTCGAGATGAAATTCAGCATCTTTCCCGATCAGGGCTGTTATCTTCCATTCGGGCCGCTTCTCCATAATGCATTTTGTCACGTTCAGTGAAAATCTGCTTATTCCATCAACATTTTTCTGTACCGCTCTTGCATCAATAAGCAGATGAATGCTCATCTGGTAAGTCCTCTTTTTCTAAGTTCTTCGGTGGCCTTATCAACCATGTCTGTAGCAGTCTGGCTGCCAACCCAGCTACAGAGCTCACTTACACCATTTTCAAAAGTGGTTGAAGCTTTAAACCCAAGCAGTTTCTCCGCTCTGGAAACATCAGCATAGCAGTGGCGGATATCTCCGGCTCTGTACTGGTTATTGACAATGAAATCATCCACAGGTCTTCCCAACTCCTGGGCAATTGCCTTGCCCACATCCATGATTGACAGTTTACGTCCGGTCCCCAGATTGAAAACCTCTCCATTTGATTTGTCGTTTTCTATAGCGAGGAGACAGCCACGGGCAATGTCATGCACATGAATGAAGTCTCTGCTCTGGCCTCCATCTTCGAATACAACCGGGGGCTTGCCGTTAAGCAGCCTTGAAGCGAAAATGGCACCTACCCCGGTGTACGGGTTGGACAAAGCCTGCCTTTCACCGTAAACATTGAAGAAGCGCATGGCGGTTGTTGATATGCCGTAAGCGTCGCCAACTGAAAGAAACAATTCTTCGTGATCCCTCTTGTTCACAGCATAAACGCTGGTGGGGAAGAGTGGTTTGGTTTCCGGGGTTGGGGCGGGGATGCAGGGCTTTTCACAGGACGGGCAGAACATATCCCATTTACGCCGGGCAAGCTGCTCTGTCGGTCTGAGCTTCGGGGTAACTTCTCCGCATACAGGGCAGATGTAAAGACCCTCTCCGTAAATAGACATTGAGCTGGCTACAAGCATTTTTTCTATGTGATCTTTCTGCTTCACAGCCTCTTCAAGAACTATAGCAGCCCCCATTGTATTTATGGATGTGTATCTGGTGATTTCGTACATTGACTGGCCAACACCAACAGCAGCTGCAAAATGAACAAGAATATCTGCAGGTTTCAGAGCTTCTGCAAAAGACTCAGCATCCCTGACATCTCCCACAATAAGTTCAATCTCGCTGTTCAGATAGCCGGGCCTGGAAGCATTTTCTCCGTGAACCTGTGGATCCAGATTGTCATAAGCCTTGACCTCATAGCCTTCAGAGAGAAAAAGATCCCCCAGATGTGATCCAATAAAACCTGCCCCGCCTGTGATCAGTACCTTCTTACCCACCGTTCCCCCTTTGCATATTTCAAGAGGGAGCATAACTCCCTTGAGATCAGTTACATTTTCTGAATAGGGTAAAATAACAGAAGTTGGCTTTTCCGTACACCTGTCTTCTCAGGTGCTTATTGCTTTCATGGCCTTCAGGGTTTTCCTTGCACAGTTTTCCCAGGTGAGTTCTTTAGAAAGCTCTTGTCTTTTCTGTTCCTGCTCAGCAGTTACGCCTGAATCCAGCGCAAGTTCAATTCCGTGTGCAATGGATTCCGGATCAGACGGGTCAACCATCCAGGCGGTTTCCGAGAAGAACTCCCCCAGACCACCGGTGTTTGAAGCAACCACAGGCAGACCCCATGTGAAGGCTTCCGGTACTGTGAAGCCGAACCCCTCGTGGTGAGCAGGATGAACAAGGCAATATGCTCTGGCATAAAGATCAGAAAGTTCTCTGTCTCCGACATATCCTGTGAATTTCACTCTGTTTTCAATGCCAAGTTCAAGTGGAAGCCTTTTGTATTCTTCCGCACGAAAACCGTCCATTCCTGCAATTACCAGAGGAGGGAGATCTCCCTTTTCGAGCATGATCGAATATGCCTTTAACAGCCCATCAATATTCTTCCTTGGCTCAACTGTACCTACAGTGAGGATATGGCTCTTTATATCTGAAGGAGAGGATGCAGCGGAAAAATGATTTATGCCCAGGGGAGTGAGAAATACTCTGCCCTCCAGCGATGGAAGGAAATTAAGCAGATCAGTCCGGGTTGAATCCGAATTTACAACGATGCAATCGGCTATCCTGGCAATGTTTTTAATGCGTTTTCTCCATGCATTTGTAACAGCATCCGGCTTCATATGGCCGTACATGAACGGTCCAAGATCATGTATCATTGCAATCTGCTTAACAAAAGGAGTTGATGGAAGCAGTTCCCCGTTGGCGGTGTGCAGCCAATCAATTTTCGATCTAAGTGCTCTTATGGATGGCAGGAAAAAGTCTGTTATTCTTTTGGGAAAAGGATAGAATTTTATCTTCCCTTCGATATTATCTATCAATGGCGGAGTTTTTCTGGTATTTCTCCACATCCAGAGCTCACAATCTTCACCGATTGCCATCATGGCAGAAATCAGTTCGAGTCCGTATCTGCCGATTCCTGTGAATTTCAGGTAGTCATAGTCAATATTGAATGCAATTTTCATAAGGATTCCAGTATTTCTCCAAGTTTGTTTGTACCCATAGCTATGCTTCTTTCCTGTTTTATAAACTTACGCCCGGAGATTGTCATTTTCCTGATTGAAGCTTTGTCGGAAAGCAATTGGAAGAGTAATTCCGCTCCTTTTTCTGCACTACCGTCGAAGAGGAATCCATTTCTGCGGTGAATAATGTTATCGACAAAGCCACCTTCCCGTAAGGCAATCACCGGGGTTCCGCATGCCATGGATTCAAGAGGTACAAGCCCATATGGCTCCTGGCGCTGACAGCAGAGTACGGTCTTTGCCCGCCTGTAAAGCTCTCGTAATTCAATGTCTGAAATGTTCAGATGAATTGTCACTTTAACAGAGAGGTCTTGAGCCAGGGAAACAAGCTGCATGCGGTATCCGGGGTACTCTCTGTCAGCCACAATGTGGAGATTCGGTCTTATCTCCGGCTGGATCAACCCGATTATCCTGATAGCTGTCTCGTGACCCTTGAAAGGCCAGAGGGCTCCTACTGACAAAACACTATTTTCTTTTCCGGTTGCCGGTGAAGGCGAGAAGAATGAATCGTCTATGCCTGGCCTTACAATTACCGAATCTCTGTTGTAGATGTCTCTTATTCTCTGCTGCATGTAGTTTGAAAAAGTGATAATCTTATCAGCATTTAAAGTAGATTTACGATCGATGCATTTTTCAAGTCGTTCCAGTGGAAGCAGGGCCAGTCGGGCAGGCAGGGATTTTGTTCGCTGGATAATATCTTTCTCAAAAATGTGTCTTGGGTATTCGTAACAGAAATAAGCAGATGGAATATTGAGGAATTGAAGAATCGGCGGAGCCGCCACGGGCATGGCATTGTGTACAAGAACTGCATCTGCTGTTCTGTTGATGTTATCAGCAACCCGCCTGCACACCCGCTTGAAACTCAGTAGCCTGAGAATCAGGAAGAGCGGTGCGACGGGCCTGAGGTATCCCCGGGGTTTTTTCCACATGGGGTAGGGGTATACCGTTTCTTCAACGGCAGATATATTTGTGGCGGAGGATGCCCCTTCCGGCTGATGGATGTGAAGATCAAAATCTGGAGAAAGCCCCTCAACAAACTGACGAAGAACTCTGATACCGCCCCCTGAGGGCAACATGTGGAAAACAGCTATCTTCTTCATTGCTTTTTGTCCTCCGGCGGTAGTACAGGATTACAGACAACAATACCCGTCCTGCAGAAAAAAGAAAAGTCCTTGCCGTAACTTGAGAGTGGATAATTATACTAATTTTCCGGCTCTCCTTGAATTCAATTGATTATCT
Organism: Candidatus Sabulitectum sp.; assembly: GCA_023139045.1. Taxonomy (GTDB): domain Bacteria; phylum Fermentibacterota; class Fermentibacteria; order Fermentibacterales; family JCC-6; genus Sabulitectum. The sequence goes on along the minus strand of JAGLOJ010000015.1, from coordinate 28,633 downwards.
GGTAATATTGCTGTGAAAGTAGAGGATGATTTTTTCTTGAGTAGGCAAAGAAAAGGAGAAGTATTGACGCGAATTGCCTTTGTTTCAACCCGTCCGCCTGAACCTGTCACGAGCGGGTTTGCCATGCGCATTCATGGTATTCTGGATCATATTCCGGATGGATTTGAAGTGATGCGGATATATCCGAAGAGTAAAGCCCACAAGTATCCTCCTCATGCTTCATTCATGCCTTCAGGTGTTTCACGATTACGTGAGCTTTGCGAAATGACACCAAGTATTCTCCTTCCATACCGTTACACTCCGGATTGTCACGAGGTAAAGAAGCGAATCGCCGATTTCAATCCTCAACTCGTTATCGTTTCCGGTATTCATGTCTTCCCGATGATACCGCCAGACTTTCCCGTTCTATATGATGCCCACAATGTTGAGTGGCATTTGTGTCGCGGGTTGATCAGGCATTCTTCAGGCTCGATTGCAGTCCGTCTTCACCGGTTCATTACTATGATGAAACTCAGGAGGAGAGAGATATCCCTTGTGAAGAAAAGCAATTTCCTCTTCGCCTGTTCCGATAATGATGCAGCGTATTTCTCAAAATTAACAGGCAGCCAAGTGCCTGTGGTATACAATGGTACCGATACTGATTACTGGTCCATCCACCGGAATCCAGAGAAAGGCGTTCTTCTATTTCCCGGCGATATGAGCTATTATCCGAATATTGATGAAGCCGAATTCCTTGTTGACAAGGTTCTTCCTGAACTCCGGAGAAGGGGATGGAAGGGAAGACTGGTTTTGTGCGGGCGTGATCCTGACTTAAGAGTCAAATCTCTTGCAGGTGATGATGTGGAGGTAACTGGAACTCTGGATGACATGCGGGAGTATTACAGTCGATCTGAAATTCTGCTTGCTCCCTTAAGAATAGGTAGTGGAACGCCTCTGAAAATTATTACAGCTCTTGCAGCCGGTCTTCCTGTTGTTACAACATCAAGAGTTGCAGTAAGCCTTGGTATTTCGGAAGGCGGGGTAGTGCTTCAAGCAGACAGTCCAGAGGAGATTGCATCTCAGGTCCTCAGATTGATAGGGGATCAACAGCTCGCTGAAGAATTGTCGCGCCAAGGTATCCGACTTGCTCATGAGAAATACAGCTGGAATGTAGTTGGGTCTAAGTTCTGGACGGAAGTTGGAAACTGCTTGGGCTCCATCAACCTGAAATAGTTTTAAAGGCAGCCTCTGTTTGGGAAGCGCACCTGTTCCAGGAAAGATCTCTGAACAAAATTGCAGCCTTTGCCCGGTGTTCCGGCGTGAAACCCGTATCGATTGCCTTAAGAAGCCCGTGAGCTATAGATTCAGGATCTTGCGGATCCACCATGTATGCAACATTGCGGTAAAGCTCGCCCAAAGCTCCTGATACTGAACAGACAACCGGTATCCCGAATCCCAGCGCCTCAGGAACTGTAAATCCGAATCCTTCGTATAAAGCAGTGTGAGCAAGACAACAGGCATTCTCATATAACTGCCGGAGTCTATTTTCGCTGACATACCCTTCAAATCTGACTTTTTCTCCAACACCAAGATCTCGAGCTTTTTCTGTAATTTCGTTCGCTCGATAGCCGAAACCACCGGCAATTACAAGGGGGGGGATATCCTTTCTGTGCGAATTCATAATTCTGTATGCTTCAAGCAAGCCACTATAGTTTTTGCGTGGTTCAATTGTACCCACAGCAAGAATGTGATCAGCCCTTCGACTGTTTTGAACAGTTATGTAATCAAGATGATCAACTCCAAGCATGGTCAGGAATGTTTTCTCTCTGGATTCCGGAAATATATCGGCCAGATCGTTCGCTGTGGTGACAGAGTTAACCAATATGCCGGAGGCCTCACTTACACATTTTCTAATCCTGTTCTGCCACAGATTAACTTCATCGGCTGGTTTGATATCATTAAACATGAAAACACCCAGGTCGTGGACCATTACTGTTTGCAGAAGCCCTTTTTCCCTTTGAAGCAGACTTCCGTTCGGGTTGTGTAGAACCCTTGGTTTTCTCAGGGAGACATAAGCTCTAGGCATAAGGATGTCATTGTACTTTCTCCAGCTGAGAATTGGAAGAACCGGTATTCCCAACCCGGAAAATATATCGCGTGAGGCTTTGTACCATCCCAGACGCGACCATGCATCTATCTCTGTACCCCTGGCAACAAGAGCTTTGGATAGCTCGATCATATACCTGCCTATACCGGTAAGATTCCACGGAGGGCAGTCTATGTGTATTGCAATTCTCATCTATCTCCAAGTGGACCATGAAGAGAATGGTGTCATTTGTTTCCTTCAGGATCAGGAAAGAGAGCTGCCGGCCTCCTGGAAGGAGTATTCATCACACCGTGTAAAAGAGCAAGCCACATCCAGTAGACAAGATTTCCAGACTTCTTAAGCGGATAGATAATCGTTTTTACAAGGGTAACTGCAAAGTAATAAAGTCTAAAAGCGAACAGATCCATTTTTTTGAGATTTCGACTGGCAAAAATGTATCTGTTTCTGTGGGTGTAGTAAACAGCAAACGGAGAGAGTACTCCACCCACCGTAATTGAGACATGATGAATCATTCTGGCTTCAGGAACAAGATAGTTCTTGAACCCCATCTCTTTAGATTTCAGGCTCTGTTCAACATCCTCATGGTAAATGAACAGATCCGGATTCTGGTATCCAATTTTCTTGAAAAGTTCTGTCCGCATCATCATGGCGCAACCGGATATCTGATCCACCTCAACGGCCATTTCTGGAAGATCTGCCACCGTTGCATACAACTGCCTTACACCCATTTTTCTCGGATGGAAGGTGCCACCGGCATGCCAGATGATACTTCTGTTTTCTGCATAACTGATTGCTGGAGTTGCAAGCCCTGTGTCAGGATATTTTTCAAAATGAGTCACGAGATGGAGAAGCATTCCCGGGTCCACTTCAGTGTCGTTGTTCAACAGAATTACGAAATCAACATTCTGTTGGATAACCATTTCATAAGCCTTGATATTGCCTGCAATAAAGCCATAGTTGCCGGAATTCCGGTGGAAGCTGATTTCCTGTATATTTGTCACCCAGTCTGGATCCGGATCTCTGGAGTTGTTGTCAACAAGGCCTATAAATACGCTAACACCTTCCGATTCCAGAAGAGATTTTACGCATTTCAGGGTGAGGTCCCACTGGTTGTAGTTAATCATGAGAACGCCAATGCTGGGAAGTCTTTTGTTTTCTGAAAGAGCCATGAAAGCAAACCCGTCCATCCAGGTTAAAAAAAACCGTATTCTATCAATCCGACGGTGCAAAATAGTTTACATTGAGAAAAAAGAAAAGCCCTGCATAAGGAATTGTAAAATCAAACAAATAAACTATATTGCTTGCTGGTTCGATATTGCTGTTCTGAACTTTGGAGGGGTTATTCTTGTTTCTGCCTATTACCGTGGTTACTGTTGCTTTCGGTAACCCTGACATTGTCAGGGAATGGGTACGAAAATGGTCCAGTGTAGGTGCTGCCTGCTTGATTGTCGATAATGGGAATTTACTTCCCCGAGGTATCAGCGGAGATGCGACTGTACTGTCGTTCACCGGCAACAGTGGGTTTGGTGGAGGCATCAATCGTGCTGTTCAGGAAGCAGATACACCAGTTGTGCTTATCACAAATCCTGACACTCTTCCAGAAAACAGAGAGTCACTGGAAGTTCTTTTTAATTATCACGCCTGTGGTAAGCTGACCGGTGCCCTTACCATTGATTCTGCCGGTAATGAGGTTCATTCAACAGGAGTATGGCCCGACAAAAACTGGATCAGATCACAGATTTTCAAGTCGGCAGAGTCTCTCTGGAGAAGAGATCAAATGGATTGGCTTCAGGGCTCCCTGATCATGATCCATAAAGAAGATTTCCTGAACCTGGGTGGTTTCAGCAGCAGGTACCCTCTCTATTTTGAAGATGTGGATATCTGCTCGCGGGCAAGAGAAAAGGGATTGACTGTCGATTTCTGCCGGGGAAGCAGATTCATACATAATGAGGGATCAGGTGCTGACAGAGCTACTGCCACCAGACTTTCCTGTTTTCACTGGGGGCTTTTGCAGTTCTTCCGTGATCACGATTCTGCCAACGCCGATGCAGTAAGAAAAATGATTATCGCCAAGTGCATCTTCCGGTTTGCTGTGTATGCGATAATCGATCCTGAAGCTGCAAGAGGCTATTACCGGGCACTTAGATCAGTACTCAGCGGGGTTGCGCCGAAGCTTCCGGGAGCATTGAATGGCTGATAATGCAAGACCAGCCGGAGAAAGCAAACTGTTAGGCCTCTCTGTTCTTTCTGCAAGCAGTGTTGTTGGAGCTCTCTTAGCCTATGTCCGTTTTGCCCAGATAACATCCATTTTTGGAGCGAACTGGCGTACAGATGCTCTTGCTGTGGCCGTAGTTTTCCCATTCCTTGTCAGGGAAGTTGTTGCCCATTCATTTGGTTCCGCTTTCATACCCATCTATTCCAGAGTCATGCAGGAGAGGGGGCATGACGGTGCAGTTTCCTTTGTGAACAAAACCATATCCTGGCTTGTCCTTACCAGTTCTGCATTAATCGCAATTCTCTGGTTTTCCAGTGGCAGTCTTGTGAAAATAGTGAGTCCAAACGGGTCTCATGAAATGTTGCTTCTCGCTTCAAGCCTTCTCAGGATACTTCTTCCCATGGTTCTTCTCGGAACTGTTAACGGGATTCTGGCAAATTTTATCAAGTATGAGAAAAGATTTATCGCCCTTGCTGCTTCCGGTGTACTCGGTCTGGCAGTATCACTAACTGTTTTGCTTATTGTAAGAGGTGGAATAGGAATCAGGATCCTTCCCATATCCATGCTCGTCGGTGGTTTGACGGAGTTTGTTTTTCTTCTTGTTCAAAGTTTCAGAAGTGGATTTAAGGTACAGCCCTCAATTTCCGGAGATCCCTTTATGGGGCAGCTTGCCAGAATGGCTGTGCCTGTTGTTGGTGGAACAGTTGTAGGATTTTTTGCACCGATCGCAGACAAAATGCTGGCTTCATTTCTGCCTGAGAGTTCCGTTACCGCCATAGATTATGCCAACAGAATCAAAAATATTGTTCTTGCCGTTGTCTTTCAGCCATTTCTCACCTTTGCCGATTTAAGTTTCTCAGCGGAAGCTGCAAAAGGCAAAAAGGAAAAACTTCTGGCAGTTCTTCGAAAAAATATGAACACAACATCCCTGGTAATGTGGCCCACTGCTGCATTTCTGACGGTTCTGGCAGTTCCTGTTGTTTCAGTGTTCTTTCAAAAAGGGAACTTTACAGGAGATGATTCTCGCTACATCGGTTATGCACTGGCATTCTATGCCCCTTGGCTTGCTCAGTTCGGTATAGGATCTCTTGTCTCCAGGGCATTCTATGCACAAAAGGATTCCGTAACTCCTGTGACCATTGGTATATTTGGTGTTGTGGCGAATGTGCTGCTTAATCTGATTCTTGTGGGACCTCTAGGAATCGGTGGTCTTGCCCTGGCTACAACAGTAACATCAACAGCCAAAACGATTTATCTTCTCTGGTCGTTGTCCAGGAAGATGGGGGGGTTACATCTGCGACTGATTCTGGCAGAGCAACTGAAGATATTTACCGCCAATATTGTTCTTGTTGCAGGCTGTCTTCTTCTGATCCACCTCTGGCCATTTTCAACAGAATCTTCTCTGGTTACACGGTTCACGCAGTTGCTTTCTTACACTGCCGGTGGCGTTCTTCTCATGGTGCTGGTTCTTGGTGCTCTTGGAAGCACAACATTTTCCAGTGCGTTATCTCAGGTTACAGAAAAGATCAGGCAGAGACTTTCCCGCTGATATCTTTTCCCCAATACATGTATGGTGTTGATTGAAACCGATACGGGTTCGGGAGCAGGGTTCGCTTGCGCGCCGCTTATCAGCTTTGGAAAGAGAACAGCCTTGACGAATTTAATCGTTTCCTCCTCCTGATAAACGGGAATTGCACTTGTCGGTTCACAGCAGGAGACAAAGTGGATGTTTCCGGCAGGGAAGTCAGTTGCCTGAGGGGAATTTCTCGCTGAGAATCTCGTTGAAACGCCTGCGAGGGATCTCTACAGAATAATGTTTGTGGATCCAGTCCCTGGCTTTTCTGCGGGTTTCCAGAGTCTCCAGCCAGTTCTCGCTGAGGTAATCGAGACAGTCAGCCATGTCTTGTGCTGTAGTGAAAGAGCCAACGAGCTCCGGTGTCTCAGCTACTATGTGAGTCCATGGTTTTGCCAGAGTGTAGAGACCGGCCGCCATATAGGCATTCACCTTCATCTGGTAAACGACTGGAGAGATCTCCTGAACAGTGGCAATTCCCACTTGATAGTTTCTGAGAAGCTCTGGAACTTTAAGTCGGGGAACCGGCGGCAGACAGCGAACCCTTCCTTTTGTTTTCCTGCAGAGAGCAGCAATGTGATCTCTGTCTTCACCGGTGCCTACAATATCGCCTTTCATTGTTTTTGAGAGCATTACTCCCTCAATGAAAAGCTCGGGCTCATGGATACTGTCTATGCTGGTGAGCAGAAGGGCTCTTTCCGCTGTCGGGCTCTCTGTAAATTCGAATCGGGACAGGTCCTGATTGTGCGCGAGAACCTCAATATCAGGGATATGAGTGGCCGGGCAGGCTGTTGCAAAAACCGCGTTTTTTATTAGAGCAGCAAAGTCAGGTCCAAGGTGCTCGGGTTGAAGTTTCGAATGAAAACGCATTGCGTAGGGCAGTCCGGAATACATTGCCGAGTAACCCGCTTCCGGATCCAGGCAGAGAACGAAATCCGCATTGAACTTACCGAAGTGTTTTTTAAGCGATCTGCGGAACAGCCACTGGATTAATCGGTGGCGGTGTCTGTCACCCCGTTTCCACGGGACTGAAAGTACACCAGTTGCCCCTACTCCGACACACTTGATGCCCTCATATGTTTTTGTGCTTAGCTTGTATTTGCGGATCACATACATTGCCTGATGATCCTGACCGAGAAGGTCTAATGGAGTTGTCCAGCCACCCGAGTAGACTGGTATGGTGTGGGTTGTGGCTACGATAATGCGCATGGATCAGTCTCCAAAGAGGGATGCGAATTTCCCACCGGAATCTTTATCTGTTTCTGCCTTCCGGTTACCCGGTTTCCATTCCTCGCAGAAATTCTTCCCATGCCGGTCTGCCACTGAGTCTGTGGTCATAGATCGGCACATCTGCGCCTGGGGATCCCACAATGCACACTGAATACAGGAATGCAGCCAGCAGTCACATTTGTCACACACAGCACCGAATGGCACGGTTTTGCCCTGCCATTGCCGGCCGCAAAGGATGCAATTCATAAACTACATCTTCTCTTCCATAAGTGTAATGTCGGTGATTCTCCACATGGAATTTTTGTCTCCGGGCAACTGAACTGTATCTCCTTTGGTGAGTCCCAGCATAGCAGCACCCAGGGGAGCCTTGTAGTCAATGTATCCATTGTCGGCATCTGCATCCATAAGACCTACTATGAAGACGGTTCGGATTTCAGGGCTGTCACCCATTGACTCCATAATAACCTTGGTAGCGGGGCTGATTATTTCAGTGTTGACCTCTCCCACAGGATAAGGTCTCATGAGTTTGAGCTGTTTTCTGAATCTGTTCAGCATCTCAAGCAGGAAGTCGCGTTTTTCCAGTGCTGCCGTGTATTCTGCATTCTCCGACAGATCGCCGTGAGATGCGGCCTCGGCAATAGCCTTTGCAGCTATGGGTATCTGGATTGTTCGGATATCTTCAATTTCATCAATTCTTCGGGCAATGCCATCTCGACTGCAGAAGATGAAATCACTTTCCCAGAATTTTCTGATATTTGTGAATCCGCCGGTGCGCCTGCCAGAGAGTTCCCGTCTGGCCAGCAGCATCAGTCCGGTTTCCTGGGCTCCGATGCTTTCTTCAAGGTTCTCCGCGAGGGTTTCAAGTCTTCTGGTATCAAGCAGTGAAATGTGTTGTTCAAGCTGTGGTCTCAACTTGTCCATGAGAACCGAGCATATCCGTCGCTGCATTTCAGACTTGGCAAAATTCAGATTCTTCAGAGCCAGTTCAACTATTTTAACAGGCTCCATGTAATCATCCATCTTTGCTGCTCGTTCCAGAGCCCACATGAAAAGTGCTGTTTCTCCCGGGTCATCAAGAGCCTTGAGTACATACTCTGCATGTACCTCCGGGTTAAACTCTACAGCGAGGTCCGCAGCTTGCTCCCGCATGGTTCTGGGGAGTTTATTCAGAAGAATCCATATCTCTTTTTCGTCAGGAGAATTGGCAAAGAATTGCTTCATGTAAAGTTTTTTGCAGGGTACAGAGTGTATTTCTCCCATACTTCTCTGCACTCTTACCGCCTTCATTTCCAGCAGGTGGCGGGTTCTTTCCTCAAATTTCTTAACCCTTCCTTTGCTTGAGCAGAGCCAGGCAAGCTCAAACACAGCACCTTTTTCGATATCTTTCAGACTGACGACCTTGTCAAATATACGTTCAAGACTGGCCTCTTCTCCCCTTGCTGCTGCTTTCAGCAGGGAGGTTACAGTCTTCGTTTTCTCCGACATTGCCATTTTTTTGATCGCGATTACAGCCTCGACCTGTGCCAGCAGGGAAGAATTGTCTGAAGGAATGATGGAATCTCCCATATCAATGAATTTATTAGAGTCTGCAGCAGCAGTTTTCAGTATTTTCCACATCTGACGGGGTTTGATATCGGATCCATCCAGAAGCTTGAGAAGATTAACTTCCTTCAGGGAATTCTCTGTCGCCATGTCCCGGAATGCATTCTTAAGAAGTGTTTTTCCTCCCTGTTTCAAGAGGGTTGTAAAGTCATCATGCTGCTTCCATCTCTGCACATAAAGAGAATCATGAGTAATAGGGTTGGTAGAATCCATTGCGGCTTCCACTGTCATGTCGTGATTTCTTGATCGCTGGAAGTCAATGGTGAAAGAACTTCTGGATACTCTCATGATTTCACCTGGGCCGAAGTCCTTGTGGAGAACAAAATTGCCCTGCTGGAACCTGAGAAGTTCTTCCAGTTTTTTCCAGGAATCTCTTAATGGTATTTTCTCGGAAAATATTCCACTGGCAGAGATAAAGGCCTCCAGTGGCTCGAAAATCAGGAACTTATCTCTGAGAGCTTCCACCAGGGAGGTGGCAATTACAGAGGAGTGTTCAAAAAGCTTTGCGGCGCCGGAGGTAAATTCGAGAACATCCTCCCTGTTTTCAGAATCCATCTTTTCAACAGCAAGTTCCGCCAGGTGTATGGGGAGATTGCTTTCCCCTTCCTTCTGCATAATGGTAAGTGATTCAAGTAGTTCCTTTGCAGGAGTTCCCGTGGTCAGCGCGTCTTCCCAAGCTACCATAAAGGCATCGGGATTGCGACTTTCAGCCAGTTCTTTAAGTCTGGACAATTGACTTTCCTCTCCGGTAGTATTGCTCTTACATCAGTGACAACAATAACAATCTGTTGTCCTATTGTGTTAGTCTTATTTTTGAGGGGGGTTTCCATGGACAGAAGAGAATTTCTGGAAAAGGCCGGCAAGGCCAGTGGGGCGCTTCTGCTTTCATCTTTTGCAGGGAAAGCTCTGGCCGGTGAAATGGAGCAGGGTGTTGTGGAACTTTGGAACAGCGGCTCGTTTTCTCAGGATTGTGTAGATGTTTCCAATGAAGCCCGGGGAGTCATCAGAGCTAAAGTTGATGGTGTGTGGGGAAATTACAATACCACTGATCTGCCTGAAGAATTTCTGGAATGGAACCTGACCGCCCGGATAGAGGTTCTTGACAAAATCAGGGATATGATCACAGGTCAGGGCGGTTCTCCTCCATCTCTTGCCGGTCCGCACAACGCTGCCATGGCAACAAGAGGTGCCAGAAGGAATGACAGTATTCTCACCATAAACAACGCTTTCAAGGGTATGGGTCTCTGCCCGGGAAGAGAAATCATTGCTGAAAAAAACGAATACATGCGCGTGAACATAGACAGTTCAATGCCTGCCAAAATTGATTATCTCAAGGATTTGTATTCCACTTCGGAGAATTTCGATCTTACAAAAATGATCAGCCTTGAGCTTTACTCCACTCCCACATTTGAAACCCATACTTTCATCAACCTCATGCAGGAGCCGGTGACAAGTCTTGTTTTCCTTGACAGTAAATCATATGAGGTTCGCGGCATAGGTCAGCTGGTGGACGCGGAGGATGCTTCCTGCGGTGAATACGCCACTCAGATTGTGGAGTACACCAACCTTGCACATTCGTTTTTTCATGGAGCATTTCCCAGATTATTCCCTGGCATACTTGTTCATATTCTTGAAACCTTTGACAATACACCAGGCACCGGCCGTGGAGTTCTGGTGAGCTCTTGAACCCCGGGATTGTAATCTGCGACCTTGATGGAACACTGATTTCAGTTTCCAGCGAGCTGGAGTTTGTCCTTGGTCTTTTTAGAAGAAAGGTTCTCTCCAGAGCTGTTGTTATCAGGTTTCTCTACCATTATCTGAGGCATCCGATCAGAACAATGCGGGAAGGCAGAGGCTGGAACAGAGGTTATTTCAGTGGCCTTCCCGTGGATGTTCTTCATGAAGAGGTTAAGGAGTGTACTCCACTTCTTCTGAAAAAGGTCAGACCGGGAGTTCTTAAAATTCTCAATCGTCACAAAGAAGAAGGTGCAGAAATATTCATTCTTTCCGCATCTCTTTCCCCTCTGGTGCAAGCCATAGCAGAAGGTTTGGGCTTCAAGAGCTTCAGGGGCAGCATTCCTGTTGTGAAGAACGGAAAATGCACCGGTCATCTTATTGGGCAGAGACCCTATGGAAAAGCTAAAATCGCCCCGGCAATGGCGATCATGGATCAGCTGGGAATTGAACCCTCACAGGCTCTGGCTCTTGGTGATTCCTGGGGAGACCGATACATTCTTGATCTGTGCGGCTCTGCGATTGCGGTTCATCCTGTAAGAAAACTGCGGAAACTGGCCATTCAGAATGACTGGCTGATCCTGGAGGGTCACCAATGACACCGGTTAGAGCTCTTGGGGCATTCTCCGGCGGGCTGGACGGAATGCTTGCATCCAGAGTTCTCATGGATCAGGGCATTTATGTGGAAGCTGTAACATTTGACAGCCCTTTCTTCGATGTGCAGGCCGGGAAAACAGCTGCTGCCGTTCTGGGAATCCCGTGGCGTGCGGTTGATTTTACTTCGGACATCGTGGCTCTTCTTTTTGATCCGCCAAGCGGTTTTGGAAAAAACATGAATCCCTGCATAGACTGCCATGCAACCATGTTCAAGAGGTTGAAGGAAATTGCTCTGAAAGAAAAGTTTGATTTCATTTTCTCCGGGGAGGTTGTGGGGCAGCGTCCAATGAGTCAGAATCGGGGATCCCTGAACAGGGTAAAAAACATATCCTTTACAAGTGATATTCTTCTGCGCCCGCTTTCCGCCAGAATACTTGATCCAACGCCTATGGAGGAGGCGGGTCTTGTGGATAGAGACCGCCTTCTTGACCTGAATGGAAGAGGGCGCACCAGGCAGCTTGAGATGGCCGGGGCTTACGGTTTTTCCCATATCCCATCCCCTGGCGGAGGATGCCTGCTTACAGATCCGGGGTATGCAAATCGATTGAGAACCCTGAAAGAGGCTGACCTTCTCTCCGGAGACAACGCACGGATGATCAAATTCGGACGAATGTTCATTCTGGACAGAGCCGTGGGGCTGGTGGGAAGATCCTCAGAGGAAAATGACAAAATGCTTGAAGCGGACTTTGGTATTCAGCTTGATATTCAGAATGTCCCGGGCCCGCTGGGAATCCTTCTTGGCGAAAAAACCGGGAAAAACCTTACGCTTCTTACCGCGATCATGGCCTCGTACACCAGAGCACAGGAACCGGTAACTGCCCTCTCAAATCAGAATGAAACATTCACCGCTGAAAGAATTGATCCTGCGGAAAGAGAAAAGTACAACATCAGGCTCTAATTATTAAGATTCCCTGTCCATACGGTAACAGACAGATTTTCATAATCCACGACCACAGGCAGATCCAGCTTCATAGGAGGGAAAGAACCCTTAATTATTCTCAGCTCTTTTCTGTCCGAGACAGATGAGTATGAATTCAGGTATTTTTTTGTCTCTTTTTGAACAGCATCGAAAGAGAACCAGTTATCTTCATCGAATTCCATGAACCACAGAGCAAAGGCATAACTTCCCAGGAATCCGCTTTTGAAAACATCTGAATAACAATCTTCGCACCGGTAACCCCATTCCCTGTGAACAAAACCTGAAAAGCTGTCAGTGTCATCTGTCACAGCAAGGAATTCATTTCTGTTATCAAAGTGGAAGGTTGCTTTTTCCAGATCAAAGCAGTCCGGAAGAACTCTGCTGTGCATGTTTTTTACGAACTTTTCCATACTTCTCCTTTCGCTGTGCATCAATATGCCCTTCCTGCTTAAAGAAGGCAATCGAATGAAATGCCTATGCAATGTTACAAAGTTTGTAACAAAATAGGTTGACATTGTTACAAGAAATGTAACATATACAAGGCAAGGAGGTGCTGATGTTCCCCAGAAACATTACGGGTTACATGGAAGAATGGTTTAAGGGAGTCAGGCGGAAACCCATGCTGCTCCGTGGAGCCAGGCAGACCGGAAAGACATCAGCGGTCAGGCTGTTTGCAGGTAAGCTGCCGGGTTATATAGAGTTGAACATGGAAGCCCCGCGGGAGAAATCTGTATTTGAGCAGCAGTTACCTGTTCGAGATTTAGTGAAATCAATCAGGCTTTCGCGAGGGAAGACGGCATCTCTTGAAGAGTCTCTTCTTTTCATAGATGAGATACAGGCATGCCCTTCAGCCATTGGTTATCTGCGGTTGCTTTATGAGGAGGTGCCGGAACTGGCCGTGATAGCTTCCGGATCACTTTTAGAGGTCTATCTTCTCAAATCCGGGATAGAATTTCCAGTAGGTCGTGTGACACATTGTTATATGCATCCACTTTCATTTCGTGAGTACTTGCGGGTTTTTCAAAAGGAAGACATGCTCGATCTACTGGGTACAATTCCACTGCCCGACTATGCTTTCCCTGCTATTTACAGAGAATTTGTAAAGTTTGCCCTTTCAGGTGGAATGCCCGAGATAGTACAGGCTGCTGTGGACAGGAAGGAAAGCGGTTCTGTGAGTAATTTGTATTCATCGCTGCTTACTTCATTTCTGGACGATGTTCCGAAATATGCATCAAACCGAACAATGGCAGAGGTAATTCGGCATTGTCTGGAGGTTGCTCCTGCCGAAACCGGATCACGGATAAAATTTGCCGGATTCGGGAATTCGTCATACAGATCAAGGGAAGTAAGTGAAGCCATGAAAACGCTTCAAAGAGCAATGCTGCTTTCCCTCACATATCCCACAGGAGAAGTCATCCCGCCTCCCAGGCCCAATCTGAGAAAATCTCCCAAACTTTTCTATCTCGATTCCGGGCTTCTTGCATATTCTCTGGGTGCCCAATGGAGTGAAATAGGAACAGAAGATCTCAACAGTGCCTTCAACGGGGCTCTGGCAGAGCAATGCGTTGCCCAGGCATTAATGAAATCGAATGTAACTCTTCAATTCTGGGCAAGAGACAGCAGAGGATCCAGTGCCGAAGTGGATTTTGTGGTTCAGCACAAAGAGAAAATGATTCCGGTGGAGGTGAAATCAGGAGCCACAGGGAGGCTGCGTTCTCTGCACAGGTACATTGAGGATTGTCCTCACCAGTATGCTGTGAGGTTTTGCGGCGGACCGGTTCGAGTTGACCTTCTTTGCACTCCAGCAGGAAAAGAGTACAAGTTGATGAACCTGCCGCATTTCCTCGCTGGCGATCTGCATTACTACCTGAACTGGCTGATCGAAAACTGACAGCTTCATTCTTACTCGGGGTTGACATTTTTCAATAGTGGCATTAGAGTACCAGTATACCAGAAACGAAAGGGAAAACCTTGAGTCAACTGCTGAAAATTTCCGAAGCGGCTTCCATAGCTATGCATGCTCTTATCCTTCTTGCAGAGAAGCAGGGTCATCAGTTGAGCAACAGCATGATTGCCGCAGCTTTCAACATCAGTGCCAACCATTCATCAAAGGTTATGCAGAGATTGATAAAGAGCGGATTTGTCAATGCGGTGAGGGGGCCCGGTGGAGGATATTCCCTTGCAGTTGATCCCGAGAAGGTTTCGCTTCTGGATATCTACAGGTCGGTTGACGGAGAACCTGACGGATCAACATGTCTTTTCGGCAAAGGCAAACACTGCTCACTGGATACCTGTCTTTTCCGTGAACTGATCTCCGATACCGAAAAACTTATCCAGAAGCATCTCGGTTCTGTTACTCTGGCCCACTACATGGATCAGGATATCAGTCTTCCGGGAACAGAGAAATGATGAGAATGGGTATGAGAATGAAGTCCAACACAGGTTTCCAGGAAAACAGCCTGGAAGGAAAAAATAAGGAGAGAATCATGAGTATGTTCTGCTATCAGTGCCAGGAAACCCTGGGGAACAAAGGATGCACCGTAAACGGTATCTGCGGGAAAAAGGGAGATACGGCAATTCTTCAGGATCTTCTTGTCTACACCGCAAAGGGAATCAGTGTCGTTGCGGATAAAGCAGGCAGGAACAATAAGGATATCAGCCATTTTGTAACAAAGGCTCTTTTTACTACAGTTACAAATGTTAACTTTGACGATGACAATCTCATCGGCATCATCAAGCAGGGACTGGCTCTTCGCGACGACATCAAAGCCAGATACAATGTTACCGGTGATCTGCACGACAGTGCGGTATGGACTGCAGATACAAAAGAAGACTTCCTGAAAAAAGCCGGGTCAGTTGGAGTTCTTTCCACAGAGAACGAAGATGTTCGCTCTCTTCGCGAGCTTCTTACATACGGCCTTAAGGGAGTTGCCGCCTATGCAGACCATGCCAGTGTCCTTGGCTACGAGGATCAGGCCGTATTTGATTTCATGATAGAAGGACTTGCCTCGACCACAAAGGACCTCGGTGTTGATGAAATGATCGCTCTGGTTATGAAGACCGGTGAAGCGGCTGTTGGAGCCATGGCCATACTCGACAAGGCAAATACGGAAACATACGGTAATCCTGAAATCACCGAAGTTAACATAGGCGTTAGAAACAACCCTGGAATCCTGATTTCCGGTCATGATCTCAAAGACATGGAAGAGCTGCTGAAGCAGACACAGGGAACCGGCGTTGATGTTTACACCCACGGTGAGATGCTTCCTGCCAACTACTACCCCGCCTTCAAGAACTATGAAAACTTCGTTGGTAACTACGGCAACGCCTGGTGGCTTCAGGACAAGGAATTTGATTCCTTCAACGGCCCCATCCTCATGACCACAAACTGCCTTGTTCCCCCGAAGCAGTCTTACATTGACCGTGTATTCACCACAGGCCTTGTTGCCTTCCCGGGAGTTAATGAAATCGCAGCAAGAGAAGAAGGCGGAGCAAAGGATTTCTCTGAAATTATCGCTTTGGCCAGGACTCTTTCTGCCCCCACAGAGATTGAAACCGGCAGCATTGTTGGCGGATTTGCTCACGAGCAGGTATTTGCTCTTGCAGACAAGGTTGTCGCTGCAGTCAAGTCCGGTGCCATCAAAAAGTTTGTAGTTATGGCTGGTTGCGACGGTCGCCACAAGGGCAGAAACTACTACAGAGACTTTGCAGAGGCCCTTCCCAAAGACACTGTTATACTCACAGCAGGTTGTGCAAAGTTCCGCTACAACAAGCTTGATCTGGGTGATATCGGTGGCATCCCCCGTGTTCTTGATGCAGGGCAGTGCAACGACAGTTATTCTCTTGCCCTGATAGCACTCAAGCTCAAAGAGGTATTCGAGCTTGATGATATCAACGATCTGCCAATCGTGTACAACATTGCATGGTACGAGCAGAAGGCCGTTACTGTGCTGCTCGCTCTGCTGCACCTCGGAGTAAAGAATATCCATCTGGGGCCCACTCTTCCGGCATTCCTTTCACCCACAGTTGTGAATGTTCTCGTTGAGAACTTCGGCATTGGTGGAATTACCACAGTTGAAGACGACATCAAAAGCATGATCGGCTAACTGAACAGAAAAACAAGCGCAGGTCACCGGCATTCAGTGCCGGTGGCCTGCGCTTTTTCCGGTACATTGACTCGCGCAAACACTCTCTGCATTATCCTGAAGAGAAGTCATAAAGACAATTGCTGAATCAGATCTGAAGGAAGTATTCATGCTGCCCCTGATTTCTTTTGTCCTTACCTTTCTGCCTGCGGTGCTGCTCATGGGGTATTTCTACAGGCGTGAGCGGAACAGAGAGCCCCGGAAAGTGCTGACTGGTACTTTTCTGCTTGGAGTTTTTTCATTTCTTCCGGTCGTTCTTGTGGAAAATTTCCTGTCATCTCTTAATGTGCTGAGTCATGCCAATCCTCTGTTTTTCAACCTATATGACATGTTTGCCAATGTCGCAGTTCCTGAAGAATCCTTTAAGCTTCTGGTGATCATTCTCTACAGTGCTCGCACTGCGGCATTTGATGAACCAATGGACGGCATTGTGTATGGTGTTGCCGCCGCTCTGGGATTCGCTACTGTTGAAAACATTTTTTACGTACTTGAGGGTGGCTTCGGAACTGCATTAACTCGGGCAATACTCTCTGTTCCCAGTCATGCTTTCTGGGGAGCAATTCTTGGATATTCAGTTGGACAGTTTTACTTCAAAGGCAGAAGAAGAACAGTTATTTTACTGGGTTTATTTGTTTCTGTTTCTCTTCATGCTTTTTTCAACTTTCTTCTGGTTACGGTTGAAGGTGCGGCTGCATATACAGACACCATTGCCGGTTTTCTGATACTGGCTATGCTGTATCTTCTTTTCATAGTTTTCGCCCTTGAGATTGTCTGGATTCTAAGAACTGTCCGCCGTCTGCGCCGGGAGCAGGAGCAGATTGCACAGAAGGAAATTCATTGAGAAGATTCATTCCCCTGGTCTCCAGTAATTTCCTGATACTGCACCTCTTTCATTCACAAAAAGAGTAATCTGATTGTCCTGGTCATGATCGCAATGGGATTTCTGTTGCGCCGTTCAGGAAGAACAAAGCAATATCTGGCTACACTGTATATCGCAATCGGCACGGCTTTAATACTGCCCAGCATGAGATACTTAAGGATCTGTATTTTAAGAAAAAGCCTGAAGTAAGATTGGTAAATCCGCATGAGCCAGCCGGTAGGTGCGTGGCCTTTAAGATGCACACAAAATCAAATTTCACACTGCGGGTTATGTGCATGCTTTCGAGGTGATGGTGATTGATGATGAAGTTCTTTTTTGAGTAACAGCAGTTGACAAAAGAGATCAAGCTTACACCAAAACAAAAGAAGCAGCGTTAGCTGCAGAGAGATTTGACCCGAAGAAAGTTATGTTTTATGTAAATCTAGTAATGCATCCTGCAATTGCATAAAATAGGAGTTGAAATGTCCAAATTTATCCATAGATTATCAGAACCTCTACTGAGACAACTTACAGGGCAATATCCCATAGTTACTATCACTGGCCCCAGACAGTCGGGGAAAACAACCATGTGCAGAATGACATTTCCCAGCAAGGCATATGTCAGTCTTGAAGAACCTGATACTCGTGAATTCGCCTTGAATGATCCCAGAGGTTTTCTTGCACAGTTCCCACAAGGTGCCATTCTCGACGAGATTCAGAGGGTACCTGATCTCGTGTCGTATATCCAGGGTGAAGTTGATGCTCCGAATTTCACAGGGAACTACATTCTCACCGGCAGCCAGAACTTGAGTGTGTGTAACAGAGTAAATCAATAGCTTGCCGGTCGAACTGCACTGCTGACCCTGTTTCCATTCTCATTAGATGAGATCTTCGGCAATTGGACTGATTCTGGTATTGATCGTCTCATCTACAGGGGCGGATACCCACGGATATACCATAGAGATTTGAATCCGACACGAGCATTGTCTGATTATGTTGCCACATATACAGAACGGGATGTCAGGCGACTCAGTATGGTGCGGGATCTGACTGTATTTCAAAGGTTTATGGGGTTGTGTGCGGGACGGACCGGTCAGTTGATTAACTATGCAAGATTAGGTAATGATGCAGGGGTAGCTCAGACTACGGTAAAGGAGTGGTTGTCTCTCCTGGAAGCCAGTTACATCTGTTTCAGACTTCCCCCCTTCTTCGGTAATATTTCCAAACGACTTGTAAAATCACCCAAACTTTATTTTTACGATGTTGGGCTTGCTGCATATCTTATGGGGATCAACTCTGTTGAACAGATCTCCACACACCCGCTTCGGGGAATGCTCATGGAAAACATGATAGTCACTGAAGTGATGAAGCACTTTTTTAACAAGGGTCAAAATAGACCCGGGCTCATGTTCTACCGGGACAGCAACGGAAACGAAGTGGATCTTGTTGTTCAACGAGGAGCAGATACTGTTCCAATCGAGATCAAATCCGCTGCAACCATTAATAGAGACTTTTTCAAAGGCTTGAAGAAATTCAAATCCAGTGTGGACAGAGCAGATGACGGCATTCTGATCTATGGCGGCAGCGAAACAAGAGTGCAGAACGGGGTACAGATAGCAAACCTCAACAGTCTGCATGAAGTGTTGAGCAGATATTTCGCCTGAAGCACAGGCAGATCGGGGCTTCCGGCAGAAACACACGGGCGGTACAGAGGGTTAAGGTGTGTTGTTGGCATGGGAATTAACGGAACCTGCATCCGCCTTTGCAGTCTCCGTTCAAAGTACAGAGGGAACAGTTTTCTGATTGCCTCCACTCTCTGAACTGTTTAATTTCTTCTGTGCGACTTTTCATTATTTCAATGAATGAGCTTTCCAGCAGGTTTCCAAGAACTTCTGTATTCTGTTCACAGGTACGCAGATTGCCATGGGAATCTATCGCCCACTTTATCTCACCGCACTGGCAGGTGGAGAAGAGTATTCCATTGAATTCGTTACTGGATATTATGCATGGTTCAACCGGGATGCCGGTATAAGCGTAAATACCTGCAGTTGCTGCAGCGTTGTCTGCCAGTTTCAGTGCGGTAACAAGGTCTTTATTATTCAGTTGGAGAGTTTGTGAATGAAAACTTCCACGCCCTGTTGGAACGAAACGGTTCAGTGCAACTGCATCTGCTCCCAGGGCGGCGGCTATTTCAGTGAGAATTCCTGCTCTTTTGTAATTGTTTTTGTGGATACAGACAGAGGCAGTTACCGTACATCCGGATTTTGCCGCCGCAGCAAGGGCCAGCCTGGTTTTCGTGGTGGAATCAGTGAAGCCAATATCGAAGTGCTCAAGCCCATTGGCGATCAGATTATTTATTATTTCTTCTGTAAGCAGGGTACCGTTTGTGGCAAGAGCCACCTTCAGACCAGACCGTCTGCACAGTCGGACAATTTTACAGACATCACTCCTCAGAAGCGGTTCCCCTCCGGTAATGGTAACCCCAAGTGCATCCGGAACCTCAGAAATATTGTGAAGTATTTTCTCAATTTCATCAAGAGACAGTTCAGACTGGACTCGCCTGTTATTTCCCAGCCACACATTGTAGCAGAACTCGCAGGTGAGATTGCACCTTTCGGTCACTTCAAAGGCAAACCAGATGGAACTCAGATCTCCGCCTCGATAAGATCGGCAAGAAGCATGCGCAGAACAGGCTTTGCCTGCTCAAACTCGCTGTATTTCTCCAAGAATTCCTCATGCTGCCGGACTGCAAGCCGAAAATACTCTGTATTTTCACCGGGCTCCAGCTTTTTCAGAGTATCAAGAGCTGCACGGTAGGAAAGATCAAGTCTTTCCAGAACGGCGTCTGTATCTATGGTTTCCGAACGCCAGTTGAAGTAATCATGATGCCGATAAGTTTGAACCTCATGCAGTATCTCAAGCACTGCCCAGGTTTCCGCTCGCTCCATAAGAGTATCCCTTGCGGCAATGAATTCCGCTGCACTTACTTCCCCGGACTCAACAAGAGTCATCAATGTTGTTATTCGGTCTTCAAAATTGAACAGAAGATCATGCTGGACTGTTTCCGTCCAGGGTGGCATCATTCTGGTAATCAGATAGGGGTTGATTCTGCTCAGTCGCATTATCCTTGTGGAAGTGATTCTCTGTATCAGGGAAACAGCTGTGTGAAGTTGCGGATCTTCAATTTCTGAAAAAAGTGCATCAATAACCGCTCGAAGCGAGTCTCCTTTCTCCTCGGCAATTGGATTATCCGATAAATGATCTATGGGTTCCACCCCATTGATAAGCTTCCAGATATTCTTGAGTGTTTCCCAGTCGTCGGATTCAATCACAGACTGAATATCAGCATCGTCTGCATTTACTGCCGGAACCATTAGCATAACAGTGCCTGCCAGAGTAATCTTTGTGCAGTTTTTCATCGACTTCCCCCTTACTGTTTTCAGACAAATATATCGTAACAGAGTGTGGTTTGTTCCATTCAATTCTGTACCTGATTGACAAATCGAAGTTTGGGGTTATCATTCGTGTTCACACGTTCAATCAGGAGGTCTAATATGATCACAGGGAATTCAGTAGAATAAAAGGGCGTTCAGCTCTCTCTTTCCGTACTCTCGTACGGAACACGCTCAGTTTAAAAACCTTCTTTTTTTGATCAGCACCCGGTGCTGTGAATTCGCTGTATTGAACGGAGATCTGTATAGATGTATAATTTTTATGACGACAATTCCAGGGGTAAAAGCTCAAAAGTGAGTTCGATGAAGCTTCTTTTAAGGTTTGTTCCCTTTCTGAAACCACACCGGAAGGCCTTCAGTCTGGCAGTTGTTCTTCTGCTGTTTGCAATAGCAGGCGAGCTTGCCGGACCGCTTGTACTGAGAGCTGTAATCGATGACGCAATTCCAGCCGGCAGTGCGTCAGAGATAGTCAGGCTCTCCGGTCTTTTTGCACTGATCTTTCTGGTTACAATGGCCATCTCCTACCTGCAGGTAATAATTGCCAGTCGCATTGGCCTTTCCATAGTGCGATCTCTGAAACGGAAGCTGTTTGATCATGTATTGACCCTTTCAATGGACTTCTTTCACGCAAATCCGTCGGGGAAACTCATGGCTCGCGTGGAAAGCGACACGGAAAGAGTGCGGATGCTCTTCAGTGAAACAAGCATGGCTCTGCTTCGGAACGCGGCAATGGTAATTGGTACACTGATAATTATGTACAAAGCAAACAGCTACATTGCCCTCAGAGTACTGGCAATTACGATTCCCGTAGGTTTGATTGCAATACCTGTTTTGAGAAAAATGCGTGTTATATGGGGTGAAGTAAGAAAATCCTATGCCTCGATTGCTGGGGTTGCTGCGGAATTCGTCAGGGCAGTACCTGTACTGCAGGTCTTCGGAACTACCGGATATGCCCTGAAGAAAATGCACAAACAGGGGAAGAAATATTTCAGACGGGAAAAGAAAGCCTCCATCCTGGAATACTCTTTCTGGAGTTTCCTTGGCTCTCTTGAGATTGCCGCGGTGGCTGTGATACTTGTTTCCAGCAGACCCGGTGTAATCAGTGGAGCAGTTACCGTGGGTACTGTGGTTATGTTTGTTGAGTATACAAGAAGGCTTTTCGGTCCACTGGTGATGTTTTCGGAAACTCTCAACCAGATCCAGAGGGCTCTGGCATCAGGTGAGAGATTAATTGAGATACTTGATACAGAAACCCAGACTCCTGATGGAAGTATTCAGAATTCCGGTTTTCCCGATCCCTGGAACAAAATTGAGTTTGATGATGTCTGGTTCCGCTACTCGACCGAAAGTGAATGGGCTTTGAAGGGAGTCAGCTTCACCCTCTCGAAGGGTGAGACCATCGCACTGGTTGGTGACAGTGGCGGCGGGAAAAGCACCATCGTTTCATTGCTCATGAGATTCTACCATATAGAAAAGGGCAGAATCACCATTGACGGGGTTAACATCAATGACCTGACGCTGGACGCGTGGCGAAGCGGGCTCGGGTTGGTATTGCAGGAGGTTAATCTGTTCTCGGGAACCCTGTCAGGCAATCTCACAGTTTTTGACCATTCAGTGTCTCGCGATGATCAGGAACAGGCTCTGCGGATTATTGAAGCAGGTGAGCTGCTTGAACGGATACCCGGAGGTCTTGATGGAAAGATAAGTGAAGGTGGAGCCAATCTTTCCATGGGGCAGAGGCAACTGATAAATATCGCAAGGGCAATGCTCAGGCAGCCTGAGATTCTGGTGCTTGATGAGGCAACCTCCAGCGTGGACCCCGGCACAGAAAAGAGAATACAGAGGGCAACAAATCTGGCTCTTCAAGGCAGAACAGCCCTTGTAGTTGCCCACAGACTTGCAACAATCACACATGCTTCTCAGATAATCGTGATACGCCATGGGCTTGTGGCTGAACAGGGAACCCACAGCGAGCTGCTTGCGATGAACGGAATATATGCCAGACTTCACGGCCTTCAGTTCGGGGGTGATTCAATTGCTCAGTGACGGCATCAGGAAATGGTCAAAGTATCTGAAGTGGATATTCAATTACTGGAAACCTGTACGGAAGTACATGGTGTTTCTGATCCTCTTTACTCTGCTTTCAAGCGTGGTAGCATTGGGTTTCCCTCTGGTTTTCAGGTATCTGCTGGACCATGTACACACCATACTGGGAACTCCCGATTCCGCAGGTTTCAATAAGCTGATTCTGGTTCTCGGGGGGCTGGCTGCGGCACGGTTAATCGCAGGGATGTATCCCTGCGCCAGAGGTATTATCAACAGTGCTATTGGTGTGCTTGTAAGAGATGATGTTTTCGGGTCGATCATGAGGAAGGACTGGCGCTTTTTCAACAAGTTCCGTCCGGGTGATCTTACCACCCGACTTACCGATGATATCACCGACTACCCCAGAATCGCCTGGTTCAGTTGCAGTGCATTTTTCCGGGCTCTGGAATCAACTTCAAGACTTGTTTTCTGCATGGCTGTGATGTTCTTCATGAGCTGGAAACTGACTCTGCTGGCCATGGCTCCACTGCCTGTAATGCTCTTCATCTTCTACACCGTTGAGCACAAACTTGGCATTAAGGTGGCTGCAAGCAGAAAGGCCACAAGCCACACCAATGACCTTCTGGACAGTACCTTTGACGGTATAGCAATCGTAAAGGCATACCGGGCGGAAAAGCCGCTTGCAGCAAGGCTTCACCGGCTTCTTGACGAGAGGTTTGGTATAGATTTCTCGCTGATCAAACTGGAAATGATAGTTCACGGGCTGTACAGTATTATAGGGCAGGTCGGGAAAGTCACAGTGATGCTTGCCGGTGGTCTCATGGTAATAGATGACAAGATAGGAATTGGTGATTTTTATGCCTTTTATGTCTATCTGGATATGCTTCTTGCTCCCATGATGGATATTCCCAATCTTTTTGTTGCTTCCCGTCAGGCTTTCGTTTCAATTGACAGGGAGATGGAAATAATGGATTTCCCCGAACAGGAGAAGCGGAACAGAGACGCGGAACCACTGGAAAAAGTATACGAGATACAGGCTGCGGGTGCTTCCTTCAGTTATGACGGCGGAGAGGGCCTCATGGATCTTAACTTCCACCTTAAAGCACCGTCGGTTATTGCTGTGGTGGGTGAGGTCGGCTCAGGCAAAACTACTCTTCTCAAGATGCTGGCTGGTCTGCTGCCCCCGGATCAAGGTAGTATTACTGTTAACGGAAGAGACGTTGGAGAAATGAACATAACATCTGCTCTGGGCTATGTTCCTCAGGATTCAGTACTTCTTGGTGAATCTGTTGACGAGAATGTCAGGTTCGGCAGAGATTCAGTATCTGACAGCGACATCAAAAGAGCCCTGAAGGTGGCCGGTATCGGTGAGGACGAGCTGGGTGAGAACAAGATCCTCGGCCAGAGAGGTGTAGGCGCCAGCGGAGGTCAGCGGCAGAGAATCGCCATTGCCCGTGCACTTGCCGGTAACCCCTCACTGCTTCTTCTTGATGACTGTACCGCAGCCCTCGATGCACAAAAGGAAGATGCTTTCTGGGAAAACCTCAGGTCCGGCGAAATGAATCCTTTGACTCTTGTGGTAACCCACAGGGAGGCAACGGTCAAACAGAGTGAGATGGTTCTTTTTATAAGCGGCGGAAAACTTTCAGACAGAGGAACTCACAGCGATCTGCTGGAAAACAATCCTGAATATGCCCGGGTTATCCGGGGAATGGAATCGGAGGAGAATTACGATGTATAAAGAATCCGAAATCAGAAAAACTCTTACTGAGCTGGGAACTCAGAGCTCCTTCGATATGTTTCTTCGGGAAACAGGAGAGAGACTTCTTTTTACCTTTACCATTCTGAATGAGCTGAAGGGTAACGCAAGCCCCGAAAGAGTTCAGGAACTGAATGAGGAAGCCCATGCTCCACTTCTAGAGGATGCCTACGAAAGAGGACTGGCAAATCCGGCAAAAGCCGCAGAAGTTTTTGGAGAAGAACTTGGAAGGTTTGTCTCAACTTTCAATTACAAAATTCTCTTTCTTTTCAACGAAGCATTCACGGGAAATGCACCGGTAATTGAACAGATGGCTGATCACTGGCTTGAAGCTCGACTTGCCGGGCAGAATGGTTTTGTGACACTGATGAGAAAAAGGTGGGCAGAGGTTCGTCTGGATCTGACAGAAAGCATGTGTCACCGGGGTTATGACCCTGCGACCATCTTTTATACTGATCTGGCTCTTGCGGCAACTCCTGATGATCTTTCCTATCTCTACAGATACGGAGTTAGAATAACGGAGAATATCGTCAGAACAGCATCTTTTATCAACTCTCTTCCCGAAGAGACAGTCAAACTGATCGTTGACACAATGGTTAATGCGTACATCGAGGGGTTCAAAGAGTCCGGCATGGATTATACCATTAAAAATTCTCTTGCGATGACCATACAGGCCGGTTATGAAAGAATTGTTCCAGGGCTTCTTGCCGGATTTGAAAAATACGGTCTTAAAATGTTTGTCAGGCAGGTAGAGGGCAGCAGACGCAACAGGCAGGCCGCATACGATCACCGTTTCGACTACGCCCTCAGTATCAGTGAAGAGATGGTTGAAAGAAGAATCGCAGTTACCGGGGAAGCTTTTGAAGGAATGGCAGATGTTCTTCACAACTTTTCCGGTCAGGCATTTCTTGAGGTTTTCGGAGAACCTCCATTCAGTCCCGTCCTGAAGCCGGAAGCCTGCAAAGCGGATGACAAGGCTTCAGGCCTGTTCAACAAACAGATGCAGGGATCACGGGCAATTGCCAACGATTACATGCCCGGTGATGAGACCAGTTTCGAGATCATCGCTTTTCCCTCACCGGAGATACAGGGTGATTTTGAAGAGATATTCAGAGATACTGTAAGGCTGAATACACTTTCAAACAAAACTTACAGGCCGATCCAGCAGGCAATAATTGATGCTATGGACGGTGCCGAGTTCGCTCATATTCTTGGCAGCGGCAGCAACGAAACAGACCTGAAGGTGGCTTTGTGTCCGATTACAGACCCAGCGAAGCAGACAATATTTGAGAACTGTCTTGCTTCAGTCAACATTCCTCTTGGAGAAGTCTTTACATCTCCGATGCTCAAAGGAACAAATGGTCTGCTGCATGTTGAAGAGTCTTTTCTCCGTGGTCTCAGATACGACAACATCCGCCTTGAGTTCAAAGACGGATATGTGACTGACTGGTCATGCAGCAACTTTGACGATCCAGAGCGGGGCAAAGACTACATAAGAGAAAATCTTTTCTTTCCTCACAAAACTCTTCCCCTGGGTGAATTTGCAATAGGCACTAATACCGTTGTTTATGCCATGGCTCTGAAGCACAAGATAATGGGGTTGCTCCCCATCCTTATTCTTGAAAAGATGGGTCCTCACTTTGCAGTTGGCGACACCTGTTACTCGTGGGCGGAAGATGCACAGAAGCCCAGTCCCATCACCGGTAAGACCATGATAGCTGTGGACAACGAGAAGACAATCCAGCGGAAAGAAGATCCTTCTCTGGCTTATACCAACAAGCACACCGATGTGACCCTTCCCTACAGCTCACTGGACTCTATCAGTGCTGTTCACCCCGACGGCAGGGAAGTGTTCATCATCAAGGGTGGAAGGTTTGTTCTTCCGGGTACCGGGGTGCTTAACGAAGCCATAGATGAAGCACACAGTTACTGATATCTGTTTCGGGAAGTGCATGCTCTGTCCGCGCCGTTGCGGTGTGAACAGAGTGTCAGGTGAAACAGGATACTGCGGGGCGGGCTCTGTTATGGAGGTCGCCTCTCTTGTTGTTCACCGGGGCGAAGAACCCTTTCTTGCTGGAAAAACCGGAGTTGGTAATGTGTTCTTCAGCCACTGCTCCATGAGCTGTGTTTACTGCCAGAACCACCAGATAAGCAGGCATGGCGGAGGTATTGAATACACTCCCGATTCACTTGCAGAGCAACTTCTTGCTTTTCAGGAAAGGGGATGCCCCACGGTGGGTTTTGTTTCCCCGGGGCACTACCTTCCACTGGTTGCGGAAACTATACGAATCTCAAAAAGAAAAGGGCTTACTGTTCCCGTCATCTGGAACTCAAACGGCTTCGAAACAGTGGAAGCTCTGGAGATGCTGGAAGGTCTTGTGGATATATATCTGCCGGATTTCAAATACTGGAGTGAAGATTATTCCAGGGAGTATTCAGATACACCGGGTTATCCGGAAGCCGCCAGAGCTGCCGTAAAAGAAATGTTCAGGCAGGCAGGACCGTTGGTAATAAAAGATGGAACAGCAACGAGTGGCCTTTGCATCAGGCATCTTGTACTTCCCAACGATATTGCCGATACGGAAGAGATTCTTCGCTTCATTGCATCTGTTTCCACTGATATTTCGTTGAGCCTGATGTCTCAGTACAATCCGGTTTACAAAGCAGAGGAGTTTGTTCTTCTTTCAAGAAGGCTCAGACCCTCCGAATACTGGAAGGCTGTGGAAACAGCCGGTGAGCTTGGCCTCTTGAATACTCTTGTTCAGGAACCGGATTCTTCACCGGATCACTACCTGCCCGATTTCAGGAAAAAGAATGCTTTCAGCGATCAAGAAATTTGAGAAATTTTTCAACCTGAGAAGCCGGTGAATCAGCATCCATTATTGCCGTTACTACTGCAACTCCTGCACAACCGGCATTCATGACAAGGGCAGTGTTCGCAGGATTGATTCCACCTATCGCTATCAGTGGCAGTGACGAAGCCTGAGACAGGCGTTTAACCATATCAAGCCCCAGGGGCTTACTTACATCCTTCTTTGTGCGGGTTGCGAAGACAAGATTTGCCGCTATGTAATCGGCTCCGTCAACCAGTGCTTTTTCTGCTTCAGCCACGGTTCTTACGGAAACACCGATAATTGCTTCCGGTCCCATGACGGATCTGGCAATATCTGCCGGCATATCACTCTGCCCCAGGTGAACTCCATCTGCTCTCACCGCCATTGCCACATCAATACGGTCATTCACTACGAAGTAGCTGGAGTGCCTGGCACACAGATCACGCAACTGAAGAGCAGAGTTGAAGAGTGATCTGGTTGATGCATTCTTATCCCGGAGTTGAACAAATCTTACCCCTGCCTCAAGAGCTTCCTCGCATGCAGCAGAGACTCCATGCCCGAAGTGGAGAACGGGGTCAGTTACCAGATAGAGTCTCAGTGCTTTTCTGAGTTCAGGCTTCACAGGTTTGTTTCTATGCGAAGCTTGTTCAGAATTGTTTCACCGGTAAGGTTTGCCAGCTGATCTATGAATTCCGGTACAAAAGAACCAGGTCCTTTACAGATGTCACAGGCAATCTCTCCTGCGATGTTGTAGCATGCGATACCAGCAGCCACTGACTGAAGCAACCCGGATCCGGAGGCGGCAAAGCAGGCAGCGGCAGTTGTTGCACCGCATCCGGTTCCTGTAACCGAAGTCATTACTGGATGTCCGTTGTAAATTTTTATCCAGTTTGTGCCGTCTGTGACAAAATCGGTTTCACCGCTTACAACCGTAATTATTCCAGTTTTCCGCGCAAAGTCTGCAAACACTCTGTCTTTGCCTTCTCCTGTGGCAAGAGAGTCAACACCCCGTACTCCGCCGGAAGATCCGGCCAGGGAAAGTATCTCTCCTGCATTTCCCCTTACAACCGAGATATTCAATTCCGAGAGGAGAGATGCTGTTGCATTTGTCCGCAACCCGGTTGCGCCTGCTCCCACAGGATCAAGAATGACAGGAATCCCCTTTTCATTGGCCGCTTTTCCTGCAGCCAGCATACTTTCAAGAAGCTCCGGGTTGATAGTGCCTATGTTAAGCAGAAGGGCTCCTGCAAAACCGGCCATCTGTGCTGATTCCGCAATTGACGGAGCCATTACAGGTGCAGCGCCCATTGCAAGGGTGATGTTTGCAGTAAAGTTGGTAACCACGCTGTTGGTGATATGGTGGATCATCGGATGTTCTTCGCGAACACCGGCTGCCATTGAGGCTACGGTATCGCCATTGAATGTTGTAATCATGGATATGGACTTCCCTCCGTGCTAACGCTCGGGACGCGCTCAAGTACAGGCATCGTTGCTCTCCGTGCTGACGCTCGGGACGCGCTCA
>JAGLOJ010000149.1 GCA_023139045.1 Candidatus Sabulitectum sp. | reverse complement strand
CTGCGGAGCGGGCTGGGACGCTATAAGATAAAAGCTCCTGAAATGTTCTACAATGTGAAATATCCTCTGGAATAGAATCACCCAGAACTAAAAGCGAATCCCACCTAGAAATCAGTGCATCAATTTCCTCTTCTGAATATGTGTTTTCAAGAATCTTTCTCTGGGCTGGATTCAGTTTTACAGACAAAATTCATAACCTCCATTGTGTGCTATTGTATTATCCCTCAGAACAAAGAATCTCAAACCCCTAAACAACAATATTCTCATGTTAATACACTTTGCTGTTATTATAGTGAAGTTTGTTCTTTGAAGCATGGAAAGCACTACCAACAGCACCCCTCACATTTTTATTTCTACACTGCTCCTCAACATTCTCTCCGTCACCAGCCTTCTCCCCCAGTAATCCCCCATCCCCTCGATCTCTTCTTTCAATTCTTCCGGTAGCTTCAATAGATTCATCAACTGAGTTACTCTTGCTCTTGAAATCCCGAGTTTTCTTGCAAGATCAGCCTTGGTCTGGTTGTTCAGTTCAATCTCAAGAGCCATCTCTTTTGCCTGAATGATGGGGTTCCTGAAGGTCTTCTTTGACTTTGGTATGAGCTTGTTGCCGATGGTTGCGTTGAACCAGAAAATAGTTCGCTGGGAGACACGATCGAGGCGCCATATCACTATCAGCCCGAACCCCGTGTTTACGGTTAACGAACTGGTAGAAAAAGTAGGATTCCGAATGGAAGTTGAACTTGGCTTCTTTGGGATTCAGGATGATGGAACTGAAGAGCAAGCGAACTACACTTCGCCTCTGATTTTCGGTTCCATTTTTCATAAGTTCTCTCATATTCTGTAGGTATGCCTTCACCTTATCCTTGGAAATCTTATTCGATCGTATCTGACTGAGATTAGCACCAAGAATCTTACGCTCTTTCTCCAGCCCTTGCAACATCTTAGTAATCTTATTAATTTCTTTCTCTGTTTCCGAGAAGGCAAAAGAATCCTTGTCTAATTTGCCAAGCGATTTCATAAGTTCAAGTCTTTCACTAATAACCAAAGTTCTTCTGCCGGTAAGTCTCTTCAGTTTTCCTTGAAGCTTCGGTTGTTCTTCTGTAATCCTTTTGTTTAGTTCACTGGTAAATTCAGAAACTTTTTCATCAGATGAAACGACCTGAGCTAAAACATCATATGCAACTTCATCAAGCTCATCTGAATTAACGCTGTTTCTTACAGGGGAATTACCCTCAAGATAGTATGAGCAATCATCGTTACTGCAAGAGTAGTAATGGTAGACTTGTTTTCCTGTACGGCTAGTTCCACTGGTGGTTTTCATTTTTTCGTCGCAATATTTGCAATAGACAACTTGAATCAACAGGTTAAAGTGGTTCACTCCATCTCTTTTGGCAATGTTGCCTTTAGATAAGTATGCCTTCCTCCGGGCTTCCTTGACCTGTTTGAACAAATCATCATCTATTATTGCTGGCCAAACACCTGGGGTAGTCATCTCTACTGATTCACCGGTATCCGGGTCAATATCATTGTATTTTCTATGTGAGGTGTATGTAACATTTGTCAGCATCGTCCTAATAACTGAATGTGTTATTACACCACCGCCATTCCATTTCTTCGTTTGTCTGTTTTGCCATCGCTTGTTCTTGTAGCCAAGGCTGGTCAGCAATACAGCAACTTTCTTATCCGACCCAAGCTTCAAATATTCTTTGAAAGCCAATTCCACTATTGGAGCTTCCTGCTGATTCACAACCAGCCTTCCAGCAATGTTTGGATCTGGATTCAAGTCGTATCCCAGAATGGGTCTGTGACCGTTATAGAGCCCCTCTTTCCCCCTGGCACGAGTGCTGAGCCTATTTCTCT
Source organism: Candidatus Sabulitectum sp. (assembly GCA_023139045.1). GTDB lineage: Bacteria > Fermentibacterota > Fermentibacteria > Fermentibacterales > JCC-6 > Sabulitectum. The sequence goes on along the minus strand of JAGLOJ010000149.1, from coordinate 3,783 downwards.
CAGTCTTTATATCCAATTCCAGTTTTGATAGGGCCATCAGTACGACCAGCAGCATACTTCCTATAGGTGTGGAAGTATCTAGGCTCATCCTGGTAATGATAAGCTCAACATTGTTGTGTCGAAGATCATCCCAGAATGAAATGAACCCCTTAACATCACGCCCCAAACGATCAAGAGCCGTACATATGACAACTTGAACCCTCTCAAGGGCAATGTCCATATCCAGTTCATCGAATTGCAGTGAATCAAATGATTTACTACCTGAAACTCCAAGTAGCTTATAGACCTTAAATTCCTGATATTCAATGCCACGATCGTTGAAATTCTTCGTTTCAATGAATTTTCTTACCTCTGCGATTTGCAAATCAATAGTGTTCTGCTCGTGAGTAGCTTGTCTTGGATCACTTACTCGCACCACAATTGCACATTTCTTCACAGTTGGCATAAACACCTCCTTGATCCAACACAGACTATCAATACAAAACTTTGTTCCAGAATGAAAGTCTAATCACACCCTTCCGTATGGCGAGAGAAAAACATTCATACTGCATACTTCGTTCAATGTCGTATAAACAGCATTTTTTTCATTCAGATCATGTCAAATTTGGGCTGATCGCAAAAAGCGAGTACCTTTCTAGTAGGAGGAAAAATGCTTTTTGAACGCAAAGAAACAGTGAATGCATCTGGTCAGAGGAAAGTACTGACAATTAAATGGGTTCGATTTGCTCGAAGGCCCATCATTCCATTTCTATATCCTCTCTATTCTTGGTTTTCCAAAGGAAAGACAACTCATAGTGTACTCGAACCCCACTACAGAATATCAATCAGCTCCAATATTGGAATCTCTGAAATCACCTTCGGAGCTGACTGATGCAAAAGATACAGAAACAGAAAGAATTTGAAGCAATAAACTTACCCAGGAAAGGTGAGGAGATTATCATTGAGCTTCTTTTCAACTCCGTTCTTAGCGATAGAAACAACAAGGAAAACAAACCATCTCAGAAGAAATTACGATGAAATAACATAAAACAGAAAGGTAAGAAAATGATAATTACTACAGAAGAACTCAAACTGGCTCTCCGTGACAAAAAAATTGACCACTGCGAACTGCCTGATAAACTCCTTAACTACAAGCTTGCTTACAGACAGTCACTTGAAACAATCGCTCGTGATAGATGGGTTCTCCTTGCGCTAAGGAAGGAAATCCTGAAGATTAATCTTGAAGAGACATATGATATTGTAGAAACACTCAGAAAATTAATGAGTATGCTGAACGATCGGCTTTGGGTAGGCAATTCAGCGCTTACTGTCAAAGAGGAAAATGGAGATCTGTCATCTATCTGTCGTTTAGAAGGACTACTTCCCTTTCTTGGGGTTTCAATTAATGATCTTGTTGATCTGGGTCTGAGAACCCACTCCGAATTGGTGAGGGAGAGAGGAAATGACTCGTAGAAAAAAGAACTCACAAAATCGACTTATCATTCTACCATATGCACTTTCCATGAAGGCATACGCTTTCGCCGGTAAATCATACAAGTATGCAATGGAACAGTTATCCTTGCTTGCTCTGGAGACTCCAAGATTAGATGTTGAGAGTCATACTATCTACTGGGATTTAATGGAGGATATGTACGATGATTACCAGCGGGAAGCCAGACGTATTTCAAGAGACCGTATTTTTTCCAAGGCCCAGCTTGAGACCCTGGGTATTGATCCATTCTACACTTGGATAAAGGAGGATGAAAACCCTTCTGTATCTTTTGCATCAGCATTCACCCAAGATGTCATCGATGAGATGCAGCACTTTCGAATGAGGCAAATCGTAAGTGTTCTCTTGAGGCTTGAGGAAACCCCGGAGATGGTTGAGAAAGAATTGCAGCGACAGGGATTCACAAACTGGAGGATTGAGCATATTTCCTTTTACCATAAATTCTTCTGGAACACCACAAAAATGACCCATGAGGATTGGCTTAACTATCTCTATTTTGCCAATCCGTACAGAGTTGGACATGTTGATGAGAACGGTTGCGAGTGGAGTGCAAATCCACACTTCACCTACCTCAAGGATATAACCACCATGGAGTGTGCAGAAACTCTCCGATATAAGTGTCGACTGCCAATCAATTCATCTATATCAGACATGGATCGTGACATTCAAAAAAACCTTGGATGTATGATTAAAGAAGCAATGAGAGTTGGTGATACCAAAAGTACAGCCGTACTGCTAGTCCCATACACCCGCATGGCTAATATGCTGAGTGCGAAGAACGATGAACCAGTAAATGCTGAGCTGCGGGAAATGTTCGAAAGCCTTCGAATCATTGCAACACCTGCCCAGGCAAAAAGGTACGGAGTAGATATGAAAGAACTGGGATACGTAGAGCCAATAGGGCGAGACGAAATTGAAGGAGAAATTTCAGACCCCAGAGATACTGGACGGAATCGTTTTCTAGATTCAAATGGTTACCCTAAGAAAAATTGAGGTTACAAACGCTCTCTTAAAGGATGCAATGGAGAAAGACAGAGTAATCGGCGCTCTAAGCCCCTGTATACCCCAAGAGTCCTAAGGCATTGTTCGGGTCAATAGGAAACACCTCTTTGACTGGCAATAGCCGTTTCTTTCATTCTGAGCCTGTATTCTGATCTGAAATGAAAGCATCTGCAGGAATGAATCTGGCCGTGGTACAAATCATCAGTTCTAGGGAAATATGTTCTGCTGCATTCGCAGTAACACTTCACCCTCTTCCTGCCCAGAGAATCCAACCAGGGATACCCAATTACATACAGCCTACCCTGCATCATTCCAGGAGCAAACTGGGGAGTACAGCCGCAGCTCTTTGACAACCCTTTAAGAAGATTGCTCACAAAGACCATTTTCTCAACGCCACAAGTACACCTGCAGAGAACCATTCCGTGGCGTGTGTGAGGATTCTCACCAAGAACCGTCCATTTCCCAAAGACAGCTCCAGGCTTCACTGTATCTCTACTTTCTTGGGAACCGCAGCCGCAGCTTGTTGAGCGCCCGGAAAGAAGATTATGGACAAACACTTCACGCTCAGTACCGCAACTGCAACGACAGAGAACCTTTCCGTGACGCTTATGGGGATTCTCAGAGAGAACAGTCCACAGGTTAAAGATTGCTCCTAGTTTAACGGGAACTAGGGAAGTGATTTTCATTGGTTCCTCGGTTATCTTGCTCTGCTGCATGCTACCTCCATTCTCTATAAAGTATACGATTTGTGGAGAAGTGATCAAAATGTCCAGCGACTGTCTAAGCAAATTGTATGAATGAAATCTGTCGAATACATTGCCATCAGTTGAGCAATCGTAATACTGACGCCTCCGACAAAAGTAGCACCCATCAAATATACATCTAACTACATAGAGTACAGCAGATTAAGAGTGATTTAGCCCTTGACAATGGATATCTCATGAATTAGGTTAAAGGCATACCTAGCAAGGAGATAAACCATTATGCGGAACATTGGTGATCCAAGACAACAACTGCTGTTTGACCCGTTCGAGCGTATTTTCAGCCCACTTGCCTACAAGACAATCAAAAATGGGTGGCAAGGGCTGTTCCGACATGTAATTCTTGAGTTGCTGCCTGCAGAAGTTCTCGCCGGTGAATTTCACCCGGAGATAGGACGTCCCACAAAGGAACTGTACTCTATGGCCGGTCTGATATTCATGAGTGAATTTCTGGATTGGAAAACAGAGCAGGCTGCAGAGGCGTATATGTTTCGTACAGATATCTGGTATGCCCTCAATCTGAAGACAGAG
>JAGLOJ010000148.1 GCA_023139045.1 Candidatus Sabulitectum sp. | reverse complement strand
ACTTTTGTCGGAGGCGTCAATCATAAGTTAGCGAAATGTAATCAAATTATAGGCAGTCTATACTGCTCTATCACCCCCCGTGGCACCAAATGGCTGGATAAATCTAATTCTAATAGACTCAAGCACTATCTTGCGAATTTGCGCAAAACAATCCTCACTCATGATTCGCAAGACAAAGCAACAATCAAAGCACTTTTAAAATCACACGAGCCAGCAAGGCTTTACCGGGAAGAGTGGCCTCAAAGAACATATAAATACCTGGATCTTCGCGGTGCAGCATTTAGTGCGTTTAATACCTTTCTGGACTGGGACTTACCAGTTTCATTAAATTCATTTATCCGCATTCAATGCAACAACAATAACCCTCTTCTAAGACTGTTCCACGCAGGCGTTCCCCTGATTGTTATTCACGACTGCTATGATATTTTTCTTGATACTCCCAATGAAATAATTGACTACTGGAAAGATCGATTAATGAGCTTTATGCTCAATGTTATGCTGCCGCTCGGGTGTTTTTCTTTCGGAACGGATCAAGCCAGCGGCCAGACTGTTTTAAGCCTTTCCGATACCGGCAGATTTCTTTTGGGAAAGCTGGATTCAATACAGACAAATGAAAACACTTCTCCCAACATCATAGTCCAACCAAATTTCGAAATTGTGTTCTTAAACAACTTTGCATCAGCAGAGGCCAAACTGGTACGATTAGCGCAAAGAGTTGGTATCAATGTCGGTACTCTTTTCAAACTAACCCGTGAAAGCATATTCAATGCTGTTGAAAACGGCATGAACGCTACTGCCATTATTCAAACTCTCACCGATATTTCATGCAAACCACTACCCGGCAATGTTGAAGAACAACTGAAAAGCTGGGTCAAGCAGTGCAGACATATTTCCGTATCACATCCTGTAATGCTTCAATGCCCTGATAAAGAAACCGTACTGCGCATAAAGGCTATTGGGGGCATTAAAGTGACTGTTGTTTCCGATACTATACTGACAGTTTCAAACCGCAAAGACATAAAACCTCTCATGAAGAAACTGAACAAGAAAGGTATTTTCAGGGAATAGTCACTCCTCGGATTAACTGTTGCAGGGAAAATGATACTCCTGCCACTGCAAGAGGCAGAGTATCTGTAAGCCAAAGAAAAACAGAAGACAGCTGTTCGCCCCGGGGGGCGGGGAATTAGACCCTCCTCAGATTAATACTGTTCCCGTTCAAGCCCAAGTTCTTCCCAAAGCCATGATGAATCGTACAATACTATTCCCTCCACTGACGACAATATATCCATTTTCCTTAAAAGTAAAGTCAGATACTTGCGTGATTCGGGGTTTTTCACTGATTCTCTGGGCGAAAGATCGTTCAAAGCAGGAATCGGTGTATCAAACCAGTTTTTGTAATAGCTATCCAGCAATTCTGCAAAGATATCTTTTGTAATGTGAGGTGATACTGTGAATTCATCATTCTGATCACCTTCCACTGATTCAGAGTCTTGAAACAATATTTCATGTTCAATATCCTCGATATACCCTTCGAGATTCAGTGTCAATAAAGAAAGGACATATTCTGCAGTACTCACTGTTTCAGAAGTCACTACTAGTGCTGCGTCTCATATATTT
>JAGLOJ010000147.1 GCA_023139045.1 Candidatus Sabulitectum sp. | reverse complement strand
TGATCAGCCCCCTATTTTAGGTCCATTCACAAGTTAGTGATTCTGTCTTTGTTTTGTCAAAGTATTTAATTTCTTCTTCAGCCGGTGTTAGTTTACCAATCGATCTGTGCGGCCTTTCTGTATTATAGTCATTTCTCCAGTATTCAATCTTTTCTTTGGCATCAGCGATACTTGTAAACCAATGAGCATCAAGACATTCCTGCCGAAAAGTGGCATTGAAAGATTCAATAAAAGCGTTCTGAGTCGGTTGGCCAGGCTCAATATAATCAAGCCTCACATCGTTATCTTTGGCCCACTTCTGCAAAGTCCGTGAACGAAACTCCGGACCGTTATCAACCGTGATGGTACGAGGTAAACCACGTTGTTCTTTCAAACGATTGAGAACGGAAACAACTCGCTCGCCAGGAAGCGAAAAAGCAACTTCAATAACCGGAACAAAACGGCTCTTGATATCAATCATAGTAAGACAGCGAATCGCCCGGCCATTGAACAACGAATCATGCACAAAATCCATCGCCCAGCCATCGTTCGGACAAACCGGTACAGCAATGGGAACTCGCTCATAAACGACCTTACTGGTGCGCCTCTTACGCCTGAGAGCAAGCCCCGTCTCGGCATACAACCGCTCAATTCGTTTATGATTCACCACCCAGCCCTGACGACTGAGACGATCATATAATTGTCGATAACCCACTCGTGGAAAAGATTGAGCCATAGCAATCAGAGCCTGACGCAATTCATTATTCTGATCAGGACGCTTGCGGTAACGCTTCACGCTCCGGGGAAGATCGACCAGTTTACACGCCTGACGTTCGCTCATCAGATACCTTTCCTGAACATGATCCACAGCTTGTCGTCGAACATTAGGCCTTACCAGTTTTTTGACAGAACATCCTTGAGAGCGTCTATCTCAAGTTCTTTGTTGCCCACAATACGTTTGAGACGAGCGTTTTCAGACTCCAATTCCTTCAGCCGATGAGCATCGGAAACTGTCATACCGCTATACTTCTTGCGCCAGTTATAAAATGTGGCATCGCTCATACCGTACTTCCGGCAAAGTTCTGAAGCCGATACGCCGGATTCATTCTCCTTCAATATCGAGACTATCTTCTCGACGCTCCACTTGCTCTTCTTCATCTGGTCCTCCTGTCTGCAATTTAAGACAGAAAAACTAACTTCACAATGGTACTAATTCAGGGGGGCACATCA
>JAGLOJ010000146.1 GCA_023139045.1 Candidatus Sabulitectum sp. | reverse complement strand
GGGTGCTCGCTTAAAGTAATGTACATCCGTGTCTTATCACATAGCCCCAGAACTGTTGCCAGCGGCCCTTGGTTAGCTTCAAAGCTCTCAATGCAAGGACGCAACTGGCACCTTCATCTTTCCATCTTGAACCGGAAATACACATTCGCTGTTTGATCAAAACTTTGCAGGCCGCTTCTGTTACACCACTGCCAATGGGAAGATTATTTTTCAAATAACTCGAATAAGACATCTTATCTTTATGGTTTTTGTAATATGTTATTACCTGACGAACTTCCTCATCGCGTTCGATGAAATTCTTACCATCGAGATTGGCTCTTTGAATTTCCAGTTCCTTTAGAAATCGGTTTGCTGAGCCCTGTTTATGTTTCAATCCGCTGCTCCAGTTATCGATCCAGGCGTCCCTGCTTTTTATGTCTCTGCCAAAAATGGCCGACGCTGCTTTACTGATGTATTCTCTTGCGTGATAATAGTCAAGAAGTAATCGTTTTGTGTATTGCTTAAGAAAGGTCCAGTTATCCTTTGCCCCGTCCGCCAACCCTATATACAACACATCCGGAAACTTTTCTTTAACTCGCTCAATCTCACGGGCAAACTTTTGTTTGAACTTCTCCTTGCCATACTCCGGTGTTGCACTGCAATAAACAGTATACAGCCTTTCGCCCTCGTTGCCGTAAAACGCTATAGAACCACACATAGCCTCCCTCCAGCCGTCTTTATGCATCAGCATACAGGTGCCGTCAAGGCCGAGAGAAATCGAATGAACCGGCTCATCAAATTCAGGTAAATCATACTCCCACTCAGACTCATAGCACTGAGCGATAGAGCCGACAAAGTCGCTGAGCTTCTTGGCATAGTTGCGAGAAATATTTCTGCCGTTGCATTCGAGCAAATCTTCACAAATGGCATCAGCGCCAAAACGAGCATACTTGCCGGATACGATCTGGCCGTAACGAGGCGTAGAATTAAGAACCATCCGCCCGTCATTTTCCAGCGGCACATAAACACGACCACCCAGAGAACTCTGATACGTATAGCGTTCGACCTGAACAGGACCATAGGGCGTTTCATAGGTCTGTGGCGAGCGTACCCGGACAGTGTGTTTGACATCTCCAACGCGAACAGGTTCGCCGTTGGTATCAAATTGTCGAAGCATTGGCTGCATAGCTATCTGACCAGCCTCATTAAGAGATCGCTGCAAAGCCTGCTCATCGTCCAGCATAGAACCTGTCAACTTAACAGTAAACTGGATGGTAACTTCATTGCCCTCATGATTAACAAGTTCTGCCAACATCGATACGACCTCCACAAGTAAATTCATTTTAAGCTGTCATAGCTAGTGTCGGCAGAAAGATGAGTTATACTGCAATTATTACATTAATTTAAGCGAGCACCC
>JAGLOJ010000145.1 GCA_023139045.1 Candidatus Sabulitectum sp. | reverse complement strand
CACTCAGGCTATGTATGCAAATTTCTGAAGAGCCAAGTTTTCTTACCGCTTCAAGGCTGAACATCACAGAGGTGCCTGCGCCCCACACATCCCGGTTGAAGCAGTCTTGCTTCAACTCAAAGCGGGGCGGCACATGTTTCTCAAGAATGGCAGTCAGCTTTTCAGCCAGACTGCTTTCAAGCCACTGTTTTCCCCGTTCAGTTATTGTGAAGAAGAGCCTGCCGTTTTCAATGCCCATGTCTCCAAGCCGTGAAGTTCGTGCTTCAATCATGGCATTGTTCAAGCGTTCAGAAGGGGTGTAGTATTCCCGGAAAGGAATAGACTCCCGCAGGCAGATCAGCCGTTCTGCTATTTCTTTTTCTTTCCTCGCATAGATACTACCTGTGTTCCTTGTAATGGGCAGAGGTTCTCTGGCCGCTTCAGCAAGCAACTCAAGGGTATCGTGCAGCCTGAAGGGCGGAATCGGTACTGTGCTGCAGGTGTGCTTCAGCAGCTCCTGAGGCTTGAAATAGGAGGTGTTGAAGAACCTGTATATATCGGAAGGCACATGAACATAGAGCGAAAGATCAATAATAGAGAAGTCAACACAGACCAGCATATTCTCAAGCAGCAGGGTAATAGCTTCCATTACCGTTTCATCATCATGTTCTGGAACCAGCATCGGCAGCCAGGCGAAAAGCATCCAGTGCTCTGGATGGGTTATTATCTGCCGCAGTATCTTTTTCGCACAGGCGAATACTTCCTCAAGGCGTGCTATTTCAGGGTCATCTGAATGACCTTTCAGAGGAAGGCCATTTTCCCATTCCGAGACACTTCTGCATCTCAGAAAACCAGTCGGCCAGGCTGCTCCGCCTGCCTGTATGGCAAGGTCCGCCTCTTCCCACCTGTCGTTGCGCTTGAGACGGGTTATTTCCTCTCTTTCAGATCTGCTGTAGAAAAGTCTGAGATAAGCGATAAAACCTCCCAGAGGAACATCAATGACTCTGTTACATTCTTCTCTGAGCTCAAACAAAGCATGAAAAAGCCTGTGATACTGTCTTCCAAGCCTGGTGAAGGAAAGCTTTTCTCCCGAAGCTGAAACCGAAATCAACCCGCTTGAAACCAGGCTGTCGGCTGTATCTACCGGAACCAGATCAGCTGCAGCCACTCCCGGCTCCATCTTGAGAAAAAAACACTCCCTTTCATCCCGCAGAAGGTCTTCCCACAGGCAGAGAACATCCAGCATTTCAACCCAATCAAGATTTAATAGCTTCATCATTCTCCATTCATTTACAGCATAACAAATGAGAACCAGAGATACCTGTCAATTTATCGCATGTCAACGAAAGCCGAAAACAGAGAAGCATATCGTATTACCTCACTGCTTCAAAGCATGGAATCAGGTGAAGTGGGGCTGGGCCGATCTCTATGAGTATTGTGCAACTTCTGGAAGAAACAAGAACATTAGTGTTACCTGATAGGGGAAATGCGCACAAAAAAAGCATTGTGTCTTACCAGATATCCACAAAATGATTTGTTTAACCTAAAACATGTTACACTTCCCACAAGTGTTTGAAAAGCTGGATGAATGCTTGACTTACAGACTGAACCTCAGGAGAATGACATACACATTGAGGTAGCCGGTTCAGAGTCTTATAATCAGTGTTCCGAAGGGGAATATAAACTGGAGCATTCATTTCTGCATGGAGGGGCTATGAGCATCTACGACAAGAACTACAAAGACGGCGGATACCTGATGAACTACGAAACTCCGAAACTGAACACCACCGAGAAGAGACGGGTGCTGCAGTTTAAAATTATTCTGCAGGATATTGAACCGGTTATCTGGAGAAGAATTCAGATACCGTCTGATTACAACTTCTGGGATCTCCATGTGGCTATTCAGGACGCCATGGGCTGGCAGGATTATCATCTGCATCATTTCGAGATAAAAGGGAAAAGGAAGCGGAAAGAAGTTCACATTGGAATTCCCGATTTAAATAGAATCGAAGGAATGCAGGAAGTTTTCCCAGGCTGGGAGGTACCTGTTGGAGAGCATTTCAACGACCTGGGTGTAACTGCAAAATACATTTACGATTATGGAGATGACTGGCATCATACCGTTGTTCTCGAGGGTTACATTCTCAATGACAGCCTGGTGGAGTATCCACTCAGTGTGGGTGGTGAACGGGCCTGTCCTCCTGAAGACTGCGGTGGCGCTGGAGGCTACGGAGATCTGATAAAAACTCTGAGTGATCCGAAAGATGAAGAGTATGAAGCCCTCAAAGAGTGGGTCGGTGAAGACTGGTCACCCGAGAAGTTCGATCCGAAGCAGGTGAGTTTCGACCACCCCCACGTCAGGTGGTACGAGGCCTTTTCCGAAGGGTGATTAGCTGTTAGGCCTAATTGCCGACGCAGGCAATAACTTTCTGCGCCGTCTCCCAATCAGGTCAGAAAATCAAGGTCTCTCAAGAAAAACGGACAGGTTTAATTGAGGTATGAGTTCTTGTATGTCAAACAGTCGAAAAACCAATATGAGTTTCTGAAGTGATTACTATGAATTAAATATGTATTTGAGTGTACTGACAATCCCGGACTCTTTCTGAATAAAATGTAATGGTGCTCTGATTTTACAGAAGAGCGGGATATAGGCAAACCATCCCATCTTCCAGAGTAAACATCAACTAGGGATGGAGGACTGTAGGCTTGCATACCATTGCACCCGGTGCCAGAATCCTTGTAAGAGATGCCGAATGGGTAGTCAGGCGGGTTGATCGTACTTCAACCGGTGGACAGGCTATTTCTGTCATAGGCATTTCTGAACTTGTAAGAGACAAGGAAGCAGTTTTTCTCACCGAGATTGAAAAGCAGTTCAAGAGTGAAATTCAGGTCCTCAAGCCTGAAGAAACCAGGCTTAAAATTGATGATTCACCCCAATATCGCAGGTCTATGCTCTATCTTGAGAGCCTTCTCAGAAGAAAACCCCCAACAGATGAAAAGATATACACAGGGCACAAAGGTGCCATGGATTCTGTCGACTATCAGTTTGATCCAGCAATTCAGGCTCTGGAGCAACCCAGGCAACGAATACTCATAGCTGATGCTGTTGGGCTGGGTAAAACACTCGAGGCTGGAATACTGGTTTCTGAGCTTATCAGGCGGGGTAAGGGCAAAAGAATTCTGGTTGTAGCTCTGAAGAGCATGCTGACTCAGTTTCAGAAGGAATGGTGGAGCAGATTCACAATACCTCTTACCAGATTGGATTCAATCGGTATTCAGAGGATACGAAGGGATATTCCCACCAACAGCAACCCCTTCTACTATTATGACAAGTCAATCATCTCAATAGATACACTCAAGCAGGATACAGAGTACAGGAACTATCTGGAGAAGTCCCACTGGGATATCATAGTAATCGATGAAGCTCAGAATGTTGCCGAGAGGGGCAGCAAGTCTTCACAGAGAGCCAAGCTGGCAAAACTGTTAGCAGACAAATCAGACACATTGATAATGCTCTCTGCTACACCCCACGATGGTAAGGCAAAAAGTTTTGCCAGCCTGATGAACATGCTTGACCCCACGGCAATCGCCGACGAGGATGAATACACAAAAGAAGACATCAAAGGTCTCTTCATGAGACGATTCAAGAAAGACATAAAGCATCAGGTAACAGAAGCATTCAAGGAAAGAGTAATCAACGAGGTTCACATACCAGCGTCACAAGTAGAGGAAGAAGCTTACGAAACACTGAAGAAAATAAACTTCAGCAAGCTTGATGCAAGAAGATCTGGTTCTATTCTTATCAAGACCTCTCTTCAGAAAGCTTTATTCTCAAGCCCGGCAGCATGTCTTCAGACAATAACGAACAGGCTGACAAAACTCAGGAAAACTGAAGACCCGGCGTACTACTCAGATATCAAAGAGCTTGAGCAACTCAAAACAGCAGTTGAAGAAATTGACCCGGAAAACTTCAGCAAGTACCGGAAACTACTCAACTTCCTCCAGAGCAAAGATGATTACGGATGGAGCCGGAAGTCGAAAACGGACAGACTGGTAATCTTCACCGAGCGCATTGAAACACTCAAGTTTCTCAATTCACAACTTACAAAGGATATGAAACTTAAAGAAAAAGAAGTTGAGATTCTTCACGGTGGAATGTCAGACATCGAACAGCAAAGAATAGTTGAAGATTTCGGTAGGGAAGAAGCCCCTGTCAGGCTGCTTCTTGCCTCTGATGTTGCCAGGGGGCAGGAATCAAACACTGAAAATCTTCAAGAACTACTCAAACCAGCTGTACAAAAAGCAGAAGAGTACATGCTGAATAAAAGAACAGAGTTTGAGTCGAGTATCAATGAGAAACTGCAAGAACAACTTGATGAGTTAGACATTCTCAAGGATCGAAAGCTTTTTAATCTGGAAACTAAATTCGAGAAGAGCAAATTACTCCCGCAGGTAAAGAACAGCAGGAAAAGCAGAGAAGAGAGAGAAATCAATAAAGTATTCAGTCAGTATCTGGACTGGATTGAGGAAACGATGACGACCGAGAAGCATGCCTGGGTGCAGGTGGTTGCGATACTGACAGGTGAGTTGTGAGAAATTGCCAGCAGAAAATCCCGGCATGGACATGTGATATCGCATGTAGTATCATTGTTCATGTTCGAGAGCTTAAATGAGTAAAAAGGAAAAGCTTTTACTGAAAATGTTAGCGAAACCTCCTGAAATAACTTTTGGGGAATTTGAGTCATTTATGGAGATGCATGGTTGGGTAAAGGCCAGACAAAAGGGAAGCCATACCATATTCATAAGCCAAACAGGTGAAATGCTTACTGTACCCCAGAAACACGGCAAAATGGTTAAAAGAACATACATTATCCTTGCGCTCAAACAGCTGGGATTGGAGAGTTAAATGAAAAAGCACACTCTTGAATACTATCTTTCTCTCAATTACAAGGTTGAACTTTATCCCGATGAAGGTGCTTTCGTAGCAGAAATTCCTGATCTTCCCGGTTGTATAACACAAGGCGATACCATGGAAGAGACTGTTGCGCTTATAAATGAGGCCAAGCACCTCTGGTTGGAAACTGCTATCGACAGGGGCATATCAATACAAGAGCCTAAGAATCTTGATGAGTACAGCGGTAAGTTTTTGCTTAGAATGCCAAAGTCACTACACGCCAGACTTGCTGGCCAGGCAACATATGAGGGTATTAGTTTAAACCAGTATGTTGTTTTCCTGTTAAGTGGAAAAGCTGCTGAGAACCGGGTCGAGAAACCTTTTCCTGATAGTGAAAAGGTCGAGACCATCAGTCTCGGTAAATGCAGTTTCCCAGGTTTTGAATACAAAATTATTGTTAATGAAAACGAAGCAACCGGGTAGCCCTATGATTCACAACAAAAACCAAAGCAAACCGGTATGTGATTCAGAAAATTTCTCTTTGTTCATGAAGTCGCTTCAACTGGTTTCCATCAAGCAGGAGAGAGGTTCATTTGAGGCGAAAGTAGCCAATCCTGAAGAAAACACCAGTGTAAATATCAATACTGATGCCAGCTGGGAGAAAAGAGAATCAGGATTTGATGGAATAATAGAAGTAAAAGTTGAGCTAGTGAAACTAGAGAGAATTCTTGGTGAAATCTCGGGACTGTTTCGCCTGACATACAACTGGGATTGTGAATATGAAGCGTACCCCGAAGAGTTCGTTACAAGGTTTCTTGAGCAAAACATCCATTTTAATGCATGGCCTTATATGAGAGAATTTGTTCAAGGCTGCTTTCAAAGAATGGGATGGTCACCAGTTGTGATTCCTCTGCTTAAGCAGCGGGTGGTGATGGTTAAGTGATGCATCTGTATGGCATTCCGCTGAGTTCAAGCAATTGTGGTGAAATGGGTATTCAGAAGATAAAAATATGACAAAAGCAAGTACTACAAAGCTGCAGAATAAGTTTGATGTTTATGATCATTTTCGTGGCGTCACGAAAATGATAACTCTTGGCAAGGGAGGGCAGCATGAAATAGAAGATTTCATGCTTACACGCTATGCCGCCCTGATTGGTGGTAATACAACCAGAACTATAAAGGCGAAATTTGGAATCACCGACTAAAACGAGTTTTACACTCATCACTACCTTTCTGCGATTCTTGAGGAAGACCTGAAGAAATTCTACAAAGAGTGGGTAGCTAAAGAAAAAGAAGAGAAGGAAAGAGCTCCTTACTCAGTACTTGCAGGTTCAGCAAAGAAGTTCTTCACTCTGAGTAATCAGTTAAACAATGAGAAAACAGAAGATTACAAGAAAGAACTTCACAATCAGATAACCGAGCTTCTGCTCACACCTTTGGGATACAACATCAAAAGGGAGGGGAGCCCTGGTTCTTTCAGAGGGTGAGACCATTCAGGTAGCCTTAAGAATCAGCAAACCGGACAATACCCCTGAACTGATAGTATTTCAGACTTTAGAGGATGCTGATAATACAGACCCGCTAAATCTGGAGTTAACAGCTGAAGAGAAGAATAAAAAAGTTAAATATACCTGGGAAGATTTTTTCACAAAGAAAATCTTTTCACTACAGGAACCACCCAGATGGATAGTACTGATTAGTAGTTCACAAGTACTTCTTTTTGATAGAACAAGATGGAATGACAAAAGGCTGCTCAGATTCGACATAAATGAAATACTCGGCAGAAAAGAACTCTCTACAATAAAGGCAATGTGTGCTCTGCTTCACAAAGACAGTCTTATTTTAAAAGTTGGCGAATCAGAATACTCAAGTCTTTCGTATTGCAATGCGGATGCAGAATGTAACAGAATGTGTTACCTTATGAAAACGTATTGTATGAAGCAATTCATTAATGACAGTTGGCACATGGCAGATATACATTTACAAAGAAAGAAGCTGCAAGCAAACTCAATTTATCAGATGTTTCTCTTCGCGCAGCGTTAAGACGACAGAAGGCAGCTGGCAGAATTACATCACCGGTAAGTGGTTTTTTTGTGATTGTACCAACCGAGTACTCCCTGACAGGTTCACCTCCAGCTTCCTGGTTAATAGCGTTTACGAGCAGGGCTACCTATACACAGCTTCATCGTTAGGCAAAGTAGTTAAACTTGATGCATCTACCGGAAATATAGTTTGGGAGACCCAGACACACTCAGAACCCTTGGGGTCAATGTACATGTACTCAAACAGTCTGGTTGTTTGTACCAGCGGGAGCAGAGCCTTGTTGATCGATTCATCAACAGGAACGATTCAAATAGATTACTGGACCGTAGGGAATCCAACAGGTTTTGCTGAAACAAGTACAGGAAATCTACTGATAAGCACCGATCTCGGTGTATTGTACAGCCTTCGCTGATGAACGGTTCTTCAGTAATCAGGGATGTGTGTGGGTTGCTCTCAAAGGGATCAATCGAATCAGGCAAAGAACTTCTTAGAGCAGAATTACCTTTCCGACCTCTAAATAGGAAATCTAGAAACTACACGAAGAAGCAGATGATGAGGGTTTTTCTCAGGGATGGCTTTATTGACCGCTATTCAGGAGAGAAGCTCCTATTTCCTCCTGTACTCAGAATTATTTCATTACTTTACCCGCTGGAGTTCCCATACCACTCGCACTGGAAAATGGATCGATGTCATCTGGCCTACTGGCATCTAATTCCTACGATTGATCATGTAGTACCCGTGTCTCGGGGTGGTTTAGATGAGGAAGCCAACATGGTGTGTACATCACAGATGAAAAATTCAGTAAAGGCCGGTTGGTTGCTCGAAGAGCTGGGCTGGAAGCTGTATCCAGCTGGATGTGCAGATGAATGGGATGGCCTTCTCCAGTGGGCTGTAAGTTACTGCGGTACTAATTCCAGATTAATGCAGAAAAGTAATGCGACAGACTGGCTGAAGGCTTACTCTGATTTGAGTTCTTTGCATTGAAACCCTCCCCATCTGTAATAGAGAGAGAGATTTGTAGCATGGTAATTGCAGTGATCGGACAGCCCGCAGGTAAAGGAATCGAGTGTTTCTAAACTGCATTTCATTTTTTCCAACTCCCAGGAGCGCGTCCGACAATACAACACTGTTATTAGCAATCACACGAACGGCTATAATCCACGCTAATTATCGTCAAATAGCGCTGCTATTCCGTGCTAATCGCTCGGGACGCGCTCGTTTTCTGGCAACGGTGCTTTCCGTGCTAACCGCTCGGGACGCGCTCGTTTTCTGGCAACGGTGCTTTCCGTGCTAATCGCTCGGGACGCGCTCGTTTTCTGGCAACGGTGCTTTCCGTGCTAACCGCTCGGGACGCCACTCAGCTAAAAGCAATGTTGCTCTCTTCTCTAATTAGCATGAATTCTATCTCGCCCGTGAGGTGCTACTACTCAATGTCTATTATCAGACACACTCCTAGAAAAAGAATCTTGCTCCAATGGCAGCATCCACATGAAAATCGGTGTCGGGTATAATTGAAATACCTGCCGCCACTTCCAGGAAAATGCCGATGTTCTGGTTGGCAAAAAGATACTCAAGACCCACAGGGAGTCTTCCTCCTGCAACAACATCATTACCGAAGGCTATCCAGCCACCAAGTCCGTAGTACCACGGGAGTTGTCCCTTTGAAACTTCAATGTCACCAAAGTTGTGCCACAGGTAATTGCTGTGAACCATCATCCACTCATCCGAGAAACTCCAGGCTGCTGCTGCATCAATTGCTCTTGTTGTACTCGTGAAGTACTTGAAAGATATGCCTGTCGGGTTTCCCAGGATCAATCCAAGACCGGTATCTCCTCTGCCCGGGGAAAAGCTGGTAAGGGCAATTAAAAGTAAAGCTGTCATTTTTCCTTCCTCCTTCTTTTAAACTGAAGCCGCCGGCATCAGGAACCTGACAGCGGGGGCTTTTCTGCGGAAACAGATATCTAGCGGCCGAGGTTTGTCAGGTTCTCTGCAAACATCTTTACATAGTCATTTGTGGGGAAAGAGCTGGCCATGGCTCTGGATGCAAGCTCAATACTCTCATCAAGGGGAAGAGTGTACCTCATGTTCATGAATTTCTCTCTGAAGGCTGTTACTTCTTCACCAACATTTTCATTCTTTATGATTACTCTTGCCATGAATTCGGCAAGTTCCCCGAAGTCTTCCTCATTCATGCCGTATCTGGTCATTTCACTAACACCTGTACGGATACCGCTGGAGGTCAGGAAAGTGGCATCATCAGGCAGCGCCTGGTAGTTAACAACAATGTTGTTTTCCTGAAGTCTGTCGGCAATTACAGCGCCGTCACCGTGGTCAATTACACGAAGTACAACCTGGTGCGTGTGGGTGTAACCGTCGGCCGGGTTTCCCTCTACCTTCAATCCGTTATCAGCAAGCTGTTTTGCAAATGCACGGGCGTTGGAGAGGACTTTTTTCTGGTACTCGTCTTTGAAGGCATTCATTTCATGTGTTGCCACAAGCAGCCCCAGAAGAGTAGCAAGATGGTGGTTTGATGTTGAGCCGGGGAAAGCTCTGCTCTTTATATCCAGCCAGAGCTTTCTGAAATGAGTCTTCCTGGCCATGTTGCTGACAATGGCACCTCTCTGAGGGCCGAAGAAGGTCTTGTGGGTGGAGCCGGTGATAAGGTCAGCTCCTTCAGATAGAGGAGCCTGGAATGCTCCGTAGAGGCCGAAGACATGGGCCATGTCATACATCACTACCGGTTTGTTTTCCCAGTCCTTTATGTGATCTGCAAATTTCTTGACAGGCTCAGGGTAGAGGAACATGCTTTTGCCGAAAACAACAAGCTCAGGTTTGTGATCATCAAGGAGCTCAATCATCTTTTCTTCGTCAATCCTGTATGGATTGTCTGCCATTACCGGGAAGTTGACACAGTTTTCTTTACCGGTGGCAGGATTGATCTCAACAAAATTGAACAGGGCACCCATCGGCTGACTGGAAAGATGTCCGCCCTTGCCCAGGTCATTGTTCATAACCGTACGGAGTTTCCTGAATGTGCCCTCCGGTGATTTTCTGTTCACAAACTTGGTAACAGCCTTGAACACTATCTCGTTGGACATCTGCCCGCTCACTGGACGCAGTTCTGCTTCCTTGCAGTCGAAGTATTCGCAGAGTGCTTCCTGGGCCTCGATTTCAACCTCGCGGATGAAATCGGTACCATGATAGAAGTAGACTTCCTTGCCCTTCATTGTACGGTGCTCCGCATATCTGCCTGCCGGGTCGCAGATCTCACAGATCTTCACAAGGGGACTGGGTGTGTTTTCACTGGGGATCAGGTTAACGCACTGTCTCTGTCTCCAGAGATTGTTGCGTTCTATCCTGCCGAAAAGCTCATTCATTTTAGTCGAAAGATCGCTCATATCAGATCCTTTCACAAAGTCTCGAGGCTTCCTCTTATTGATACTGTATCAAGTACAATTATACAGGCCCCACGGTGATTATCCAGGTCGCCGGTAATTGCTTCCACTGCAGCAACGGTGTTGCCCACCTCTTCCTCGGGAATCAATGTAAGCAACAGCCTGGGTTCAGGTCTGCTGCGGCCAAGAACGTCCATGAAACCGGCAAATATAGGAACATTGGAAAGCATTGGCCCCATCATGTCAGAGTTGACGGTTACCGCTCCCTCAACACCCATTTCCAGGAACAATTCCATTACATCATTATATGCTTTTTCTTCCTGAAGAACCATCAGCAACAGCTTTTTTCTGCTTTCTCTGCTGTGGCTGGAGGTGACAGGTGACAGATGGTAAAGAAATGTTTCTCTCATAGCAAAGTCTGTCTTGCTGTTTATCAACTCATACCTTGCTTTGCTGTTACTCAATACTCTGGCAGCACCTGCCAGCAGTCTCAGGTGTTCGTCGGTTCCATCCACAGGCCCTGCAATTGCGCAGATTATGTGAACGCTGCGTCCGTCGATGGAATCCCATGCAATTCCTTTGTCACAGACAGTGAGAGTAAGAGCGAAGCTCTTCATTCCCGCAAGTCGGCAGTGGGGGATGGCTATCCCGTCTCCCATGCCGGTTGATCCCAGTTCCTCCCTGTCCATCATGCCCTTCAGGAGAGAATCAACCGTTTCTGTTCCAGATGCTTTGTTCTTTGAAAGAAGGTCCGACATTATACGCAGGGCCTCTTCCTTGGTTGAAGCAGACAGTTTACTTCTGCAGCCTGAGATATCCAGTATGGAAGAAATTTTCATGCGCTTACCTCAAAGGGTTGCGCCGCGCACCACGGCAAACTTCGATATTGGCGGACCGGCAAGTTCATTAACAAAAACACTCATCAGAACAATACTGACCATTGTTGCAGCAAGTTCTTCATGGCCTGCGAAAAACGGAGCAGCCTGAATATACAGTGCAAGCCCTATGGCAACACCGGCCTGCGGGAGCATGGACAGACCAAGGTATTTGCGTATAAGTGGATCGGACCCGGCCATTCGGGCACCGCCCCATACACCGTAGTATTTACCAGCGGCTCGGGCAAGTATGAACAGAGCTCCCATGAGAACGACACGCCCGGTGGAAAAAATACTGAAGCTGAGTTCCGTCCCTGCAATTGCGAAAAAAGTGGCATAAAGAGGAGGGGACAGTTGTTCAAGAGATGTGATAACTCTGAAAGCACCCCGGCCCATGTTTGCCAGTACCGCACCGGCTGTCATGCCGGCAAGAAGGGCAGAGAGCCCGAATGTGGTTGCAATTGCAGTAAGGAGGAAAATCAATCCCAGGCTGACGATGTACACCTCGTTACTGCGTCCTCTGCCTGATGTTGAAACATGAATAAGCCAGCCTGTCACTGCACCAAGAATGACAGAGCCTCCAATTTCACGAACAGCATGCATCACCGAGTGCATAATGCCGGTTTCCACACCGCCGAAACTTGCTCCGGCGAATGCTGCCACAATGCTGAAAAGAAGAACACTTCCAGCATCATCAAGTGCAACAACCCCGTAAAGGTGATCGACGAATGGACCTCGGGCTTTAAGGTCACGCACAATTGCAACGGTGGCAGCAGGTGCTGTAGCTGAAGCAACGGTACCAAGCAGTGCAGCCGCCGCAAGGGGCATGAGTCCGGTGAGCCAGAGTACAGCGGTTACAGCTCCGAAGGAAAGGAACATTTGAACAAGTGTGATTATTACAACAGCCCTGCCTGTTCGGCGGAGCTTAACAAGACTGAACTCACTGCCTATGACAAGGGCAATAACTGCAAGAGCTACTTCAGTTATAACACCCAGTTCATCATGCAGATCGGAGTGGACCATACCGGTGATGGAAGGCCCCAGAATCATACCTGCAACAATGAAGCCTGTAATAGCCGGAATTCCCGCTTTGAAGGCAAGTCTTCCAAGAAAAAAACTGCCCACCAGAAGGATTCCAACACCGAATACAGGGTGGATGCTTACCACATCCCTTACTGCCACCAGCCAGATTAGTATTCTTTCAAACATAGAGGCTAATATAGTTTCAGGAAAACAACCGTGCTACCGAAGCAAGCCCATCAATTTGTATGTTCCGGTATCCTGAAAGGAACAAAGAAATGATCGATAGAAAGTATACCGCAGATGAAGTGACGAACATCTTCAAGGAGACTCCTCACAGAGAGACGCTGATTCATTTTCTCACAACGACAGATTCCAGAGAGATTGAAGCAGTTCGGATTGCCGCAGAGGAAACTCTACTCAAATACTGCGGAGATAATGTCTACTACAGAGGGCTTATTGAATTCTCAAACAAGTGTGCCCTTGACTGCGGTTACTGCGGAATCAGAAAATCAAACACAAAAGTAAAACGCTACACTGTCTCTGAAGACGAAATAATCAAAGCGGCCAGGTGGTGCGCCGAGGTGCATTACGGTTCACTTGTGCTTCAATCAGGAGAAAGGCACGACAGCCGATTCATCGACTTTGTGGAAAAAATCACCAGAAGAATCAAGCAGGAAACGGTCTCTTCCATACTCCCGAAGGGGCTTGGAATAACTCTTTGTGTCGGAGAACATTCCCTGGAGACTTACAGGCGGTTTAAAGAAGCGGGTGCCCACAGATATCTGCTGAGGATAGAGACCACAAACGAGGAGCTTTTCAGATCAATCCATCCGGACCAGCAGAATCTCGACTCAAGACTGAAGAGGCTGGATTATTTGAAGGAAGCAGGATTTCAGGTGGGAACAGGTGTAATGATAGGGCTTCCCGGTCAAACCCCGGAGATGCTCGCAGATGATCTTCTTTTTTACAAAAGGCACGACTTCGACATGTTTGGAATGGGACCGTTCATTCCACACAAAGACACTCCGATGGGCAATCTGCCGGTAATGCCTGACAACGAGCGCACACACCTCGGTCTGATGATGATTGCTCTAACCAGGCTTCTTACAAAAGACACAAATGTAGCAGCAACCACAGCCCTTCAGGCGCTGGACCCAATTGGACGCGAAAAGGGGCTTTCCTTCGGAGCCAACATCCTTATGCCCCAGCTCACTCCCACGGAATTCAGAGAGAATTACCTTCTCTACGAAAACAAACCATGCGTGGACGAGGAGAAGGAAGACTGCCTCAACTGCCTGAAACGAAGGGTTGAGATGGTGGGCAGGGTAGTCGCCCAGGACCAGTGGGGAGACTCAAAACACTTTGCTGCCAGAAACACATGATCCAGAAAACCCATATCAACTTGATGGCAGAAGAATGCAGTAAATTCATCCAGCAGACACTTAACCTTTTGTGCACATTGATAAATAATCAGAGATGCTTCTCAACATAAGAGTTCGAATCCTGTTCGGGGTGCCAGAAAGAGAATGTTCATATGCATTTGAAATGAATTGCTCAAAGTGAGGCTGTCAATTGGTTCTCAACCATTTTGATTGAAGACTTGACATACTTCTTCAAGATTCGCAATATAGAAGATATGATAGACCCCCGGCAGTAAGTATTGCTTGTTCATTGAGAGCAGTGCCGATCCTGGGGGCATTTTTTTATGGGGGAAGCATGGAGAGAACTGCAATATTGATTGATGGAGCCTATTTCCTTAAAAGATATCGTCACACTTATGGAAAAGGCCACTCTCCCGAACAGGTGGCAAAGAACTTATTTACGATGTGTATCAAGCATTTGAACGGAAGTTCCCTTTTTAGGGTTC
>JAGLOJ010000144.1 GCA_023139045.1 Candidatus Sabulitectum sp. | reverse complement strand
CTTGGGAGTGATGAGTTCCCGCCTATTTCTCCATCTCTTTTTTTGCAATTTCAACCGTCAGCTTGGCGTGCGCGATTCCCAGATCAACCCATCGCTGGGTTAGCTTCTTGAATCGCTTGTAGGCAGCAACCTGCTTTTGGGTCTGTTCCACGAATTGAGGCCGGACATACTCTGTCCGGCTTTTCATTTTATGCATGTAGCTGAGCTGGTGGTGCGCCCCGGTTTTATCGGCGGGGTTCCGGTATTGCCGGGTCAGCGATCCGGGGCGCATCGCCCCGATTCGGGCGAGCTCCCTTTTTATCCCCCCGATTTCTTTTTCCATCTCCTTGAGTTCTTTCTTGCTCATGGCTCCTCCTTTTCGGTTTAATATAGCATATATATGCTATACCCGGCTGGGTATCAATCGAAAAGGAGAGGTTTATGGGATTATGGATAGAGTGGTGGAGGTGGGTTGAACCGTTGCGCCCAGCGTGTTCGCGCAAGAGGACGTTTTTGTGGATGGTCGCGGTAATGGCCGCAATGAGCGTGCGTGGCGACTTGGCCGGGGTGACGAGTTTCGTCCGGGCGTTGGGCTTGAGAAGTTCTTGCTACGAGCGAATGCTCGGGTTGTTCCACTCGAACGCGTTGAGCCTTGAAGCATTGACGAAGCAATGGGTGGCGTTGGTTTTCACGCGCGCGCCGGGTTTGCTTCGGATCAAGGGTAGGTTTGTCTTGGTCGGCGACGGCATCAAGGTGGGGAAATCCGGACGGAAGATGCCCGCAGTCAAACGGCTCCACCAGGAATCGGAGTCCAACACGAAGCCGGAGTTCATCATGGGGCATTCCATCCAGGCCGTTTCGGTACTGGCGAAAGGGCTTTCCTCGGTCTTTGCCATCCCCTTGTCCGCGCGAATCCACGAAGGCGTTGTTTTCAACAACAATGATAAGCGAACCTTGCTCGACAAGATGGTTCTCTTGCTCAACTCCCTGTGCATGGAAGCTCCATACTATTTCGTTGCCGACGCCTATTACGCCGCAGCCAAGATCATCCACGGGCTTCTGGCGGCGGGCAACCACTTGATTACCCGCGTCAGGAAGAATGCGGTGGCCTTCGAGCCCGTTGCCGAAGCACAGGGAGTGAGAAAGCGGGGAAGACCCCGGAAATACGGCAAGAAAATAAAACTCATAGACCTCTTTGAAAGGACGCAAGACATGAAGGAGGTGAAAAGTCCCGTGTATGGCGAAAAAGGCGTGATGATCCAGATGGCCTCCTACGACTTGCTCTGGAGGAATGTGGGCTTGCTCGTTCGCTTTGTCATCGTGATCCATCCCACGCGGGGGAGGATCCTCTTGATGTGCACCGATCTGGATCTTTCCGCCATCGAGATCCTGAGAATCTACAGCCTTCGGTTTAAAATCGAGGTTTCCTTCAAGCAAGCACTCCATGTCGTCGGGGCATACTCCTACCACTTCTGGATGGCCCGGATGGATCCCCTGAAACGAAACAGCGGAGATCAGCACCTGCACAGAAAAGACCAGGACTACCGGGATCGCATTCGCCGGAAAATCAACGCGTACCATCTGCACATGCAACTAGGAATTATTTCCCAAGGCGTGCTTCAGTGCCTCTCCATAAGTGTTCCCGAGTTGGTTTGGTCCTCCTTCGGATCATGGATCCGAACCATCCGTCCCGGATTGTGCCCGTCTGAAAACGTAACCTCCATTGCACTGCGAAACACGCTGCCCAGCTTCCTTGGAGAGTCTCCCCCCGACGTGGAAATCGTTTCGTTCCTGCGCGACCGACTGGATTTAAACCGGACTGAAGGAACCCGCCTTGCGGCCTAGTATTATTGGAGGAAGGATTTATTCGCGGCTAACGCCTGCAAGGCAATCGGAGGAAAAACAAACGTCAATATTTAGCTTCCACACACAACGGGCTAAATGCGAAAAAAGAGATGAGGAAACTCGGCACTCTCAAG
>JAGLOJ010000143.1 GCA_023139045.1 Candidatus Sabulitectum sp. | reverse complement strand
CAATGTATTCACTGTAAGTGCTGTAGGTATAATCAGAGCGGATCAGTTACTTAGTGACTCCCCCCGCTATGAACTCTCAACCGACGGAAGAAGTTTCGGCAGTGTTGACTCAGGCAGAGCACGATATGTCAGAGTTTACAATGTTGCAGGAGCAACCGAGATTGAGATAATCGGCGCCGGCATCGAAGGAAACTCAGCTTTGATTGAGATTCGGCGAAGTGCAGACAACAGCTACCGGATAGCTGCTGTTGAATCAGGTACTCCTATCACAGCAACAGTATTCGACCTTTCAGGCAGAAGTGTCTGGAACAGCACATCCTCCACTGGTGAAATACTGTGGAACAGGTGCAGTTCCTCGGGGAATACTGTTCCTGCAGGTGTCTACCTGATCATGGTTGAGTCTGATGATATGGAAACCTTTACTTCAAAGGTGATTGTAAGGTAACTGCAAAAACAGTAACCACCTGATAATCACAGGAATAACATGCCAGCCCCTGCCGAAAGGCGGGGGCTGGCTGCGATAGCATTATTGCTATACCGTTCTATACTTCAATATTGACTGAATGTGTATGAATATCTTCAAGTGAATCTCGTTCACACAGCGCATTGACAATGCCCCCCCCCGTTTACTAAATTCATACGATTGTAATTATTCTACTATTCATCCAACTGCACTGGTCTTATCCCAGTCAAAGGGCAATACTACCTGAAAGGAGTAAATTGAAAGATATTCTGTGACTGGAAGTGGTGTGATATCAGACTGATCATCATGAACATTGGAAGGAAGTACATGAAGCACGCAATCATCATCGTTGCAATATTATCAATTGCTGCAGTCGGACAGACGGAGACTTCTTCGCTTAGAGTTGAGGAAGTCTTTTCAGTTGAAACATCAGAAGAACTTGAAGCCTCTCTTACAGACGGCTACCCCATGCCATGGTTAGCTGCAATCCTTGAAGACGAAACCATTCCCGAAGAAGACAGATACTGGCTTGACTGCAGGGTGAGGGCGGTGATTGCCCAGGATCTGCATCTGTTCTATGACAGGGAAGGTAATCCTGTTCATATCGAAGCAGATATGATTAAACCTGGTGAAAACTTTTGGCGTGAAAACTTTATTATTGATCCTCCAGGTTCGGTCTTCGATTACGAAAGTTCTGATTTACCAAGTGGAATGACCAGTCAACCAGGCTATGTTGTTAATCGCTTCGGTGAAAAAATTGGGGAAATAGCCATGACCCATGAAAGAATAAGACTATCAAGAGATGCTTCTCTTGGAATCTATCGAAGTGAGTCAACCGGAATAACGGCTAACAACGCCTGTCTTCTTTATCTGGATGGAAGTTTTACCGAAATTCCGATAGATCCTGTATTCCTTCAGTTTGCTGTAAGTGACGATGGCAGCATGGCAGTTTATTACAGTAGACTTACTCGTGACCTGGAGGGCAGTGAACGCAGACTCTACGCCTTTGACCACGAAGGCAATACCATTTACGAAAACATAATGCCTTACCCCCATTTATCCTCAGATTGTGCCCCTTTGATATCACCCGACACCAAGTACATCGCGCTGGCAATGCGTGCTGGAGAAGTCAGGCTTCTGAACGCTTCGGATGGCAAAACAATACATATATGGGAGAACCTTACTGGCAACTACATGTATTTTCCCCCGGACTCCAGGCATCTGTGCGTTTCCGGTGTTAGGGGTGCGTACATTTTTGAATGTGAGAGCGGAAGAGCCGTTTTCGAGCACTCCGCACCTCCGAATACAGCAACCAGGCAGGAAACATATGATGCCCTGAGCTGCTCAAATAATTTAGCTACTTCCTTTTACACTACTAAGGTTCGAGTTCTCGACGAACGGACATACTCAGGAGTATGCCTTGACAGAAATGGCTCTGTTATTTACACATTCCCATCCTGGAGCAGATTTTTGCCATCGCCAAGTGGTGCAATTCTCTTGGACTCCTCAATAGACATCTGGAGATTTGGCAGAAGTAGAAATGGGTCTTCTACCCCATTCTCCGTTCTTTTAACGCGGGAGGTGCGATAATGACTTTTATCAAGTACCTTTTCGCTCCGATAATTCTCAGTTCCTTTGCTTATGCAATCGACAACATTCCCTGGCCAATTGGACCCACAGATTCTACTCACACTCTTTTCCACAGCTACGGAGATTACCATATAGACTGGGGCAGTGTATCCAGTGGTGGGATTAACTTTCACTTTGGAATAGATATTCAGGATCCAACACCATCAATCAGTGATGATCCAGCCGAAGATGTTTTTTGCGTCAGATATGGGTTTGTCTCTGATGTGTGCTGGGGACCGGACACCTCTACTACCAACAACCTTCACGATGACTATGTAGTGGTTGTTTGTGATGATGTGGGGGCTTCTTCTGGATACGGCTGGTGCTACCAACATGTTGAAGACCATACTATCGCTGACTCTCTGATTAATCCATGGAAAGTGGATGATGAAATCCTGTTGGGAGCTCGCCTGGGTGATATTGAGAATGGTGTATATGCAGATGATTATATGAACCATCTTCATCTGATGTACAGCGACTGGCAATATGAACCAGCAAACCCGGGATATGCAAATCCTCTGTTCTACCTGACTACTTCTCCAACAATTACCAACGGTTTCATCTGGGACTGGAATTGCGATCCTTCTCTATACTACGATCCACCTAATACAGCAGCTTTCGGTTTCTTTGTGCTTCCTCAGTACGAAGCCTTGGGAACCGGAAACACAAGCTGGATGAAATGGAATACTGTAGCAGATTGCCAAATTGAGGCCGCAAGTACCGATCTGAATGCTCTCAGTGAAGCAGTTGATCTCTTTCTTTGGTTTTGTGTTGATGGAGAAGGAGAATACGGTGGTGAGTCGGTAAATAAGTCAATGCCCCAACGCTTAGAATGGTGGATTGAGCGAAAACAGGCGGACGGTACCTGGACCGAATTCATGGCAGATGAAAATAAGTACCGCAGATACCTGTTCGATTTCGGCAATAGTGAGCTTGGAGGTTCAAATCATGCGAACAAATACAAGCAACTATACTTCAGATTCTCTCCTTATGAAATGAGCACAAGTAACGGCTATCTCTGCTGCCTCACCAACTGCGGCGATGACACAAGCTGGGTCGACTTGGGCATCTCCAACATTGAAGAAAACTCCTGGGAGACAAAGAGAAACCTTGCAGATACTGGAGATGCGATATCAAAACTTGATGCAATGTTTCCTGACGGGGATTACAGAATTCGCTGGGAAGCCTCAGTATTCGATGGAACTCCAGATGGTGAAGTTATTACTCCATCTGGAGTAACAAATTCAAATCATGTGGATGTCTTCGTTAACAATTTCCCCAACTGTGCCCTGTCCGCCCTCATCAGCAACACAGCTCTTGATGAAGTCTACTGGGATGCAGGCTGGGAGGTAGTAGAGACCACAGACGGTTATGAAATGGAGTTTGTGGTTAATACCGATGAATCAACCTATCCGACAAACCAGATAGTGGACATTGAAATTCATTTCTCCGAGAGTGTTAATCCCAACTGCTCTCCCGCACCAACAATCTTACTTGAAGCTGCAGGCGGTTATCATCCGCCGATTACGGGTACTTTCTCTGGAACAACCACACCAAATGATACCTGGACCGGTACGGCAACACTGCCAACAGTTCTTCTTCCAGGCAGACTTACACTGCTTGTCTCTTGCCAGGATCTCTCCGGAGAATGGCTGGAAGACCCTGCCAACCCAGGTACACCCTGCATGGACACCTATCACGGTGTAGACATTGCCTTCGGCATTGAACCAGGCTGGCCAGAGTCAGTCCATGACGAAGTTAAGGGCTCACCCAAACTGGCAGATATTGATCTCGATGGTGATCTTGATGTTATCATTCAAAGTGCAGACGGATGGGTTGATGTACTGGATGATGACGGCAGCTCAATGTCCGGATGGCCTGTAAGTGGTAACTGGAGTTCAGGTAACCCTGATGTATGGGCATCCCCTGCTGTAATCAACCTTACCGGAACTTCATCATCTGCACCTGAGATACTTGCAGTTCACCCCTACGGATGTAACGGATTTACAGCAACCGGCTCTGCCATCAGCCCATGGTATGGTATTTTTGGCAGCAACCAAAGATGGTTCGCCCTTTCTTCCCCTGTTGCTGGAGACTTCAACAGCAATGGCTCCAATGAGTATGTAATCGGCAGACAGCATGCGCAGAATATCTGGTGTTCCATCACCCTTTTTGCCAGGGAAAACGACGGAAGCAATCACTGGTTTACAGTCTGGGGAGATGAGTACTCAACCACTTCCACAGCTTCACTCTGCGACGCTGATGGAGACAACGACCTTGATGTGGTTGCAATAAAGGACTACACGCAATTCGGATCAGACATCAACTGTGTTCTTTTCTGCTTAGATGCCGCAAATAGTGATGAAATCTGGAACACTGTGATTGGTAGTGGTGAATTCCTCGGAGCTATTTCCACAGGCAACCTTGATCCAGATAATGCTTCTGAAATCGTAGTTACGGGAAATGCTGGTTCCATTAGTTCCGTTCAGGTCATTGACGGTTCCTCAGGAACCAATCAGTATACAAACCCAGTTAGCGGATTGATTAATGCTGGTGCTTCCATTGCAGATATCGATGGAGACGGAGACAATGATATCGTTGTTTCCAGCTCCGGAAATGGAGGAATGCTCTACTGCTGGGATGGACCCACAGGTAACAGCCTCACTGGTTTCCCGGTGAATCTGGGTACATGGACTGACGATGGAGTAAGTATCGGTGATATTGATTCAGATGGATTCCTTGAACTGGTAATTGCAGGCAAAGACGGTAAACTGCATGTGATTAACCATGACGGCAGTTCAACAGGAGGCTTCCCAGTTACGGTATCCAGCACTAACGCCCTTTCAGGGCAACCTGCTCTGGGTGATATTGACGGGGATGGCAGACTTGAGATTCTCTTCGGTGAAGTGAACAACAGTGTTATTCACTGTTACGAAATGGCCGACAACTCAGCCTACACCTACCTCCCATGGCCGCAGTTCCAGCATGATGCTGCAAACACAGGGCACTTCCCAACAGACAACACTGCACCCGGTGCTCCATCTAACCTTACAGAGACTCATACATGGCATGGGGATGTTGTAATTGCCAATCTTTCATGGATACTTTCACCTGATGACCCTGGAGATGTTATCGGATACAGAATCTATGGCCATACACCTCCTAATTCTCCCCATCTGATGACGCTTGTTCCTGCTTCAAGCACATCAGGTACAGTAAAGCTCAGAGTCGCTGAAATTTATAATGTAGCACGTTTTTACATCACTGCCATTGATGGAGTGAATGA
>JAGLOJ010000142.1 GCA_023139045.1 Candidatus Sabulitectum sp. | reverse complement strand
TTAGATTTTAAGTTACTTGGAAGAGAGTGCTTTCATTGTTCTGTATCTAAACACCTCTTTGATCCTTTTGTCAATGCGATCAATATCTAACAGCTTCACATCACTCATGTCAACCTATGAGTTGCGCCCAGTCTGATCATCCACCCAGCCACCCTTCTCTCCCAATCTATTTATTACTCATATATACTTAATCATATTAGTGGACGTCTGCTGGACAACTCCTTTTGCACAATCATCTCGATTGCCTCCAGCTCATCGTTCTTGAGGAAAGCAAAATGTGTTTTCCGCATACCTGAAGATAATCTTCCATTATTCTGCAGGCAGAGCCTTATGAACAGATCAAGCTTCTGATCCGGCATATCAATCACTTCCTGCATTGCTTTTCTGGCTCTATCGTAATCCATGAGAAAATCCAGTTCAATAACCAGCTCGTGATCTACGATCATCTTGACGAATTCAAAAAGAGTCTCAGCCTGTACTGTCATATCTATGTACCTGTAGAAATTTCCAGTCTCTCCCTTGACAGTCATTTGCCCCAAGTCATCCAGATCGAATTTCAGCAAAGACAGTAGAGGTCGGGAAAATGCTTCAAGAGCGTAATCATACAAATCAGGTTTCTTCAACATTGCTGCTGAAACAGGGAACATCAGCCCCTGTGGAACTGCATTCTTGAGAAACAGGATGTTGTGAATCAGAAAGCGGTGGATTCTGCCGTTCCCGTCCTCAAACGGGTGCATAAAAACAAATCCAAATGCTACAATTGCAGCATGTATAACTGCTGGTAATTCTGCAGCGTTTTCCATCATACTCAAATGAGAAGCCAGTAAACCTGCCATAAGTGATTCAACATCTTCAGGTTTAGGACATACGAAGTGAATTCTCTGATCTCTGAAGGAAATCATCTCCCCTATGTAGTTCTGATTATTTCTGTAATCCGAATCCCTGAAACGCTCATCTACTATTCTGTTCTGGAGCCCAATCAAATCCTCTTTGTTGCAGAAGTCCCTCCTGGTCGCCATCTCAAGAGACGCAATAAACCTCTCGGTTCTGGATGCGCTTGGTTTAAGATGTTCTAACTCAAAAGATGATTTTGTTTCCCTGCTGTACAGGTAACTAAGTGCACGCCGGATGAGTTCAGGAGTTCAATAAGAAGGACTTCTCCCCCCTCTTCAATGCTTCTGTCAAGAATGACAACTCCGACCGCCGCAAGCGGCGGGGTATCTGTAAGCCAAAGAAAAACAGAAGACAGAAGCCGACTGTTCGTCCCAAGGGGCGGGGAATTAGACCCTCCTCAGATTAAATCTGCGGTATGGAATAGGATATATTCTTATCCATTCACCGGTTGACTCACGAATACCGGCAGTGCAAACAAGTTCACCGTATTTAGTCGAGAGAGTTGGATAGGTTTTAACAGTTATCAACACTCTCTCTTTACTCACAGGTTCTGCACCTCAATTCCTGTCAGCTTGCTTAACTGCTTCGCTACAATGGTTCGATGGCACTGTAATGGGTTGGCTTCATAACATGTCAATGCGATTCTACGCCCATTATTAACCATTTTCACTAGGGATTCAAGCTCTGAATCTCTATATCGAAGAATGTTTTTTTTGTAATCATCAAACAACTTATTGTAATCAGCCTGAGAATTCAGTTCTTTTCTCATGGAGTTATCAATGCCCAGAGACGGGATATGCAAATACTTGATTCCAAGATTCTCAGTTGCATTCTGAAGAGTTTTCTTTGAGAATCCATATTTCATGCTGAATGCATTTTTCCGTACATCAACAAGTACTTCCACACCTGCTCTGAACATCTTAACCAGATATTCATCCAGTGAAACACCTTCGTAAGCAATTGAGAAAAGTCCCGCTCCCACAGAAACCGGTCTTGCTTTCTCAACCACGGCAAGTTCTGAATTGGAAAGTACGCTGGATGCTATCTCGCTATTCAATGCATAGAAGGGATAAGTAGTGTAGGTCAATCTAACCAGTTCATCGCCGCTAAGATGCCCGTAACGCTGATGCAAGGCATCGCAATCCACGAAGTAAGACCTATCAATGTGTCCCAGAGTATTCCTGCCGGATGAAGTAAGTTTCCAGGCCTCACAGTCTTCAAGTAACCCCTTGCGTATCAGCGACCGCTTATCTGCATAAGCCTGATAAGAAAATCCACCGTACTTGTAAGGCACAAAAGCATAGTAGGCGTTTGCTTTCCCAATACTCATCAGCAGCAAGTACTTCATAAAATCAACAGCATTTAAATCCCCGCCGAAAGTATCAAGCAGGGCAAGCAGCGTCTTGTGTCTCTTATACAGAATAGTTTTTTTCATACACCAAATATAATGGTCAAACTGCACCAATCAGGATTACCCTCAAGCAGTCGGTGAGCGCTTTGAAATGGTAAACGCCCTCCGGCTTTCTGCAGCACAATATTCATGAACACTTCCAAGTAACTTAAGTTACTTTTAGATGTGGGGCTGCGGAGCGGGCTGGGACACTATTCACTGCCTGTTATTTTTCTGCCCACATCAGCCCATGCGAACTCCCCGGCTAGTTCTTCTCTGTCAAAGAAATACTCTTCCAGGTATGGTTCTATCTCAAGCTTCCATACATTCTCAATACGCTCTTTAGTATTTTCTGTCCTTCAAGAAAGGGAACAGTTACCTGTCGAATGGCTCCGCACCTCTTGCAGACAACTCTGGGGATAACAATGTGGAGCAGTTTGTGTCTTGCTCCTGCAGGCAACAACTTGAGAGTCCGAAACACACCGCCAGAGCGTACTATGCTGTGTGAATGACACTTGGAACATTAAACAGCTGTCAGATATTACTCTGTGATAGGTGGTTTTGCCTTCAGAATAACTGGTGCGGAGGTACTTTACTCCCTTCAAATCGTGATTGTGGTATAATTGACTTGTGTACATGATGTTCCTTCAATGACTTATGTGATGTTTCGCCATTGTATTGTAGTGTCATGTTCACACTTGTACACTCAGGCCATGTACGCGAATTTCGGAAGAGCCTATTTTATAGGATGCTTGGCCCTCAGACGGGATTTCATTCCCGTCTGCTGATTCTCAGCGCGTACGATGATGAAGCATGAGGTTCCAGGATGAAAGGATGTAATCAGTAGAAATGGGAAAAGAAGAATTAGAAGGAATCTGTTTTAACTGCAATCAGTTTTTCCCAGCATGTATGGGTAAAGCGGGGGAATTTGGTGTCTGTCTCAGTGATAAAACATTAGATCCCTTTATAGACGAACTACTTGAAGATCGAAAAACCAATTCCTGTCAAAAACTGTTAAATCGCATAAAATTCTCAGGAGAACGTGTGGCATGTGATGATTTTGAGGAAATCGAAGAGGCAGAGATCGATGACAACAGCCCTATGGGACTTGCATTATCTCGTTTTAGTGAAACCGGTAAGCTTGATCTGGAATCCCTGGAGGCTGATATGCAGGAAGATCGGCTCAGAAATGTTGACCTGAAATCGATACCCGTTGATGTATATGCATCAGCCCTGCGAAGTTCTGATCCGGAAGCAAGAGACCGGGGAATAACCAATCTTGTCGGCCTGATTTCATTCGGGAATAAGGAAGCATTCAACGAACTGTTCAAATACTTCAATGAATTGCCGCCCCCCACAACCTTAACTGAAGTTCATTTCAAATTGAAACTTTTAGGATATTTGAACCGTTCAGACGCGCGCGCACTGCTCATTCCTGGATTGATTGATGAGCTGTATCAGACTGTTTCAAACAATACCACGAGACAATGGATATCGGAAATATTCCGTTTTCTGGCTCACTGTCCATACGAAGAAGTCTATGAACTGTTGGGAAATATGTTGAGTGAGAAGAGATTCAGCTACAGATTGAAGGCCAGGATAAAGAAAATTCTGGGTCAGTGATCAAAGAAGTTACCTGAATTGGATATACAGGAGGGCTACCCATGATGGAGAAGAAGAAGGATTCATTTACCGGCTTGACATGGAATGGAATTAATGATTGGGCAGGAGATCGAATTGCTTCCAGGGGCAGGAGCTACCAGAAAAATGGGTATGTATCAGATCTGGCTGTAACAGTTGACGGTGACCTGATTGCGTGGGTTGATGGTACGCATAGATATGCTACAAAGGTCAGCATGAATGAGAAATCAGGTCTGCCTGATTCGGTATGCAGCTGTCCCTACAAGATTGATTGCAAACATGGTGTTGCTGTGGTGCTCGAATATCTTAAGTGCGTTGAGGAGAACAGGGATGTTCCGAAAGCGCGTGAAAATGATGAGCGTCTTGAGTTTGTTGAAATTGATGGCTATGACGATGAATTCGATGATGATGATGATGAATCTCTGCCAGTGGGCATCCGCAAAGAAATCACGTCATTCCTTAAGAAAAAGACAAAAGCTCAGCTTATTGAGCTTTTTCTTGATCTTACGGAACGGCATCCGGAAGTAAGACAGGAGCTTGCCGACAGCAAACAGCTTGCATCAGGTGACACATCCGGTATCTTGAAGCAGCTTCGCAGAGAGATCAGCGAGATGGGTTCGAGAAATGACTTGCGGGATCCCTGGGAAAACGATATTCCCTCACCGGATTTCAGCAGGATACGAAATAAACTCACTGCATTACTGACAGCTGGTCATGCAGACGAGGTTCTGTCTCTTGGCAAAGAACTCATAGCCGAGGGTAAACGCCTGATGGAAACGTGCGACGATGAAGGTGATGCCGGAATGGAAGTATCCGAATGCTATCCTGTAATAGTCCTCGCTCTTGAACAGTCATCCCTTGAACCGGTAGACAGACTGGAGTGGGCAGTGAATGCTGTCCTGGATGATGAATATGATCTTTGCGATGTTTTTTTAGATTACCTTCATCAAACGCATAATAAAAATGTTTGGAATCTGCTTTCAGACCGGCTCCTGAGTCGACTCAGCACATCCAGTGGGAATATGACCGGCAGACGCGATTACCAGCGGGATCATTTAAGCAGCATGATTATCAGTTCTCTTGAGCAGTCAGGCCGGATCAGTGAGATAATTCCGCTCTGTAAAATTGAAGCCGAATTGACTGGCAGTTATGAGCGCCTCGTAGGAATACTGATTGAAGACCATCAGTATAAGGAAGCTGAAAAGTGGATTGTAAAAGGAATTCGTGACATTGGAAGAAAGTTGCCGGGGATTGAATGTACTTTGCGCAGGAATCTGCGGGAAATTCGTACCCTTCAAAAGAACTGGCCGAGTGTAGCTGCGATACAGATTAATGATTTCGTTGGATGTGCTTCAGAAAACGCCTATGCGGAATGTAAGAAGTCTTCAGACAGAGCGGATATCTGGCCACAGGTTAGAGAACACCTTCTGGTATATCTTGAAACCGGAGCAATTCCCTGGAAGCAGAAGAACTGGTCTCTTCCCAAAACCGTGTTGCCAGCACCTGACTCCAAACGAGATAAAGATTATCCGATGATAAAAGAACTCATAGATGTGGCTATTTTTGAGAAAAATCCTGAAAGGATTCTTTACTGGTACGACAGGTTGCCTGAAAAGCGGTACATGTTCAATTCAGCGATCGATGATAGAATCGCTGAGGCAGTTGCAGATTATGCTCCCGAAAGGGCTGTCGCCATCTGGCAGGAAATGGCTGAAAGCCAGATTGCTGTAGTAAAACCAAAAGCATACAAGGTAGCCGCAAGATATCTGCGCAAAGCAGAACGCGTTATGGTTAAGCAGAAGAAATCAGCTGATTGGGAGCAATACTTACAGGAACTTCGCAGGATTCATGCCCGTAAGCTCAGGTTCATCGAGATTCTGAATGGTCTGGAGAAGAAGCTGATAATAAAAGGAAAGGGATAAACAAAGCTGTGATTCATTTTGAGATTTCAGGTATTGTTCTGTACTTTTTGCCCAGCCTTCTTAATTCCCTTTCAAAGGCTTTATGCTGCGTTATACGTTGAATACCCCGGATTTCCATAGCGCCGTCAGTCCTCTCTTACCGAATATTCCTGTGTTCTGTAAAAAACAGATTCATACTTGATTTGCTTACCTTCCTGTGCCGTCATCCAGGGAATATCCTTGTGAGAGTACTCGCTGATCCGACTGGCGTTCAGGCTACCTAATCTTCTGATTACATCGTTGATCACTTCAAGCTCATTTGCCGTGAATGCCGTCATATCGGGTTCAATACGTGGCAGATACTTTGTCTGTGGGTAATTGAAGTATTCATTTGATACTCGAGCAAGGCTGCCCTCGTGTATCATTTCATCCACAAGCTTGTGAAAATGTGTTGGAGTAGGTCCGTAGGTGTTCTTAATGTAGGTTGCTCCGATAAGCTGTTCCTCGTACTTCTCATAGTAGTTGAAGTCGATAAAGTAGAGAAGTTTGTACAGAACAGTCTCTCCGATGTTGGGTTTTGCCCCGACTTTAGTGAGGATGTAAAGCAGCACCTCCTTGAATTTTTCATAATTATTCTGAGGAATACTGATTCTTTCACGGCAACCCTCTTCATTCTCGTTCTCTGAAGGTTCAACTACCTGGTCAGGATAGAGCTCAGGGTTAACCAGGTGTTCAATAGAGACATTCATTGCCTTCCCGAACAGAACCAGTTCCTCAACAGTTACCCTGCGTCTGTCTCCCTCTATCTGAGCAATAGTACTTCGACCAAGACCAACCTGCTTCGCAATATCTTCCTGTCGCATACCAAGTTTCTCCCTGAGTCTCTTGATACTCAGACCAATCTTCATCTCTCTCTCCTCCCAAAGGTGTTGTCGAATAATACGTTATGATTTGTAACATGTCAATGTTAGATTTTATCACATCACTTAAAAGAGTACGAAATAAGTTTTACTGAAAAGCAGAAGTTTTACTACCTCTTCGACTGGGGTGATGAATGGTGGCATGAACTAACATTTGAGGGTGAATCCAGTACACAAGAGAAAACACTTCCAGCAATCATTGTGAAGAAGGGAGAACCTCCTTCTCAGTATCCGGACTAGGGCGAGTAGAAGGTTGCTGATTTGAAAAACCCCTTGGGCAGGAACAAAGATGAATCATTGGGTAAACAAAAGCGCTCCAATTCATGAAAACCTGGAAAGAAAAAGAGCAAACGACAATCGGAAAACTCTAAGAGTGCATGGCGTCAATGTCTGCAAGCCACCGGGCCAGATTTCTTACAAGAATGCCGTCCTTATCCTGCTCCAGCCGCAGGTCTCTTACAAGATGTACCCTTTTCACTCCCGGCAGCTTCTCTCCCAGTAGTTTCAAACTCGGTGTAACTTTTGTACTGGCAGTCTTCACCTCAATCAATACTTCAGGCTGATCATTACAGATTACTGCAAAATCTACTTCATGCTTTTCCCTGGTACGGATGTAACAAAGTTCAACCTTATCACCTGAAACATCGGATCTGAGATCTGCATGTTTTCTTAAGCAGATTGCGGCGACATTCTCAACGATAACTCCTTCATCGCCCTGCACATAGCCGGAATCATAAAAGTAGAGCTTGGGCATCTTCATAATTGCTCTTGCAATATTCGCGTGATGGGGTCGAACAAGGAAAACAATGTGAAGAGCTTCAAGAATCTCCACATACCGCCGCACTGTATTGGGTGCAACCTGCAGATCTTCAGCAATGGAGGTATAAGACAGTGGAGACCCAACTCGCTTCCTTAACAGTTCAAGCAGACCCCGCATAGCCCGGATTTCCTGAAGCCTGCCGAACTCCAGAATATCTTCCCTGATAAGATCTGTAAAGTACTGTGATCTCCAGCGGTTCGCATATATAACATCGCCGCTTAGAAATGGCTCTGGAAAACCTCCGTATTTCTGCAGAAGGCTGAATGCCTCCCGTGGCTTGAATCTACTCTTCAACTCTGCCACAGATAACGGCCACAGTCTGTAATGGAAGTAACGACCCGCCAGGGATTCCCCTGCCTGCCTGAAAGTATCCATCCTGGAACTGCCTGTAACCAGCAGGGAGCATTCTGATGGCTTAGTATCATACACGCCCTTAAGGTACTGTTTCCATCCTGCCATCTTGTGTAACTCATCCAGAATGAGTAAATCAACGTCACCCGGCCAGCTCTGCTCCACAATAACTCTTGCATCAATACTGTTATCGAAATTCAAGTAACAGGATCTATTGAAATATTCCTCGGCAATCTGCTTTGAAAGATAAGTCTTCCCCACCTGCCTGGGCCCGGTAAGAAGCACCATCTTCTTCTTCAGATCAGCCACAATTCGTTCTTCAAGATATCGTTTCATAATAACTATTATGCAACGCTTTGCACAAATGTCAAGACTATTCCGCAAAGCGCTGCTTATATGTCATAATTCATAATGTCGCAAGTTTTCCAAAAGGACACAATCTCACTGTTGCAAATGACTGATAATAACACTCATTTGAAAAAGATCCTTAAATTGTTCATATTTGACCACCATATTATTAAGATTCTTGTCTTCTCCTATTTTACTTTGTACTTTCTCAAAGATGCCCGGAGGCTTTAATGCTTACACCCAAGACCCACCTTTTATCAAAATGCCCCTGTGGTTCCGGTCGTAAATACAAGAACTGCTGCTGGCGAACGGAAAAAAGAACTTATGCTATTGCCAGAGAATCCATAAGATCAGTTCATCAGGCATTAAATGAAATTCTGGATAATGAGGATGACGGAATTCGCAAAGAAGTAAATGTACTGTATTTCATAGATGTACTCAATGATCACGGGGAAGAAGTTGTACACGATTTTATCAGAAAGGCACCTGAAGCTGTTTTTCAGAATGAGTATGATTCGGCTATCAGTGATTATCGTTTCAAGGATGGAACTTCCATTATTGATCGCTTTCTTGAGGACCGAAGAGAAACTCTTCACCCGGCTGCCGTTGAATATCTGGAAAGCTACAGGGATGCCAGCTACTCTCTTTATGAAGTTACAGCGATAATTCGCGGAAGCCACTTCGAGGTAACTGATCTGCTGTCACGCAAAACACTGACTATTACCGAGAAGTCTGCAACCGAACAACTTACGAAATGGAGTACTTTCTTTTTCAGATTCGCTCAGTGCAGAGGAGAAAACCTAATGACAGGTCTCATTCTTGATATTCCAAGAATGGAGCTGGACTATGTTATTGATTCTTTAAGAGCCAGGAAAGAGTATTATGGCAAGTCACAAACATGGGCAAAGTATTTAAAAATAAACTGGATGGCTGGCCCGCAACTCTGGGTAAATATCCATGGAACCCCAAGAAAAATGCCCATACTGCAAAACACCGATCAGGAAATAATAAAACCCATAACAATTCACTACAACCTTAAGGATAGTTCCAAACCGGATGTAATGAAAGCACTTGATAACATCAACGAAATAACCGTAGAGGACGATGATTTTTTCTCATGGTCTGAGGAAAGACCCAAAGGGAAAGTCAACCCTGTTCTGATTGCAAAGGGCAATTTCGTTTCAGACAGCAAGATGACCGTTGATATAAACTCCGAGGAAAGATGTCAGCGGGTTGGGGATGCAATTGAAGAGACACTGGGAAGCTTGATAATTGAATCAAGTATTAAATCCCATGATTTTGACATGGAAAAAATATCCAGGGAAGAAACACCTCCAAGAGAAAAACTCGATGTTCCCAAAGAAGTTATGGCTCAAGTTTACGCAAATTTGTATCGCAACTGGCCCGACCAACAAATACCTGCACTTGATGGGAAAACTCCCAGGGAAGCAGTCAAAGATAAATCCTCAAGAAAAAAGGTTGTCAATCTTCTAAAAATGCTTGAATCCAGCCACGCATCCCATGGGGATCAGATTGATTTTCTGCCACTTTGGAAAGACCTCGGCCTGAAGAGACCTGAATAGACAATCACTAAAGGATACCCGCCAATCAGTTGAGCCTGTTTGACCACCACTAATGCTTGTGTTGCTGGAAATTGAAAACTGGTTAACGCAACAGATGGAAGGAAATAGATTGATTCACTATTTACTCAGAAGAAAGCCGGTGCTCCCGGTTATTTATGTACTAAAGGGTAATTTACTTACTGCCAGAACAGAAAAAGAACTTGAACGACATACCGGCGTCTGGACAGGTAAAACAAGTGAAAATTGCACACTGATTGACTTTACCGGTGAAGACTGGATCTTCACTCCGAGTTTTC
This sequence comes from Candidatus Sabulitectum sp., assembly GCA_023139045.1. Lineage (GTDB taxonomy): Bacteria > Fermentibacterota > Fermentibacteria > Fermentibacterales > JCC-6 > Sabulitectum. The sequence goes on along the minus strand of JAGLOJ010000142.1, from coordinate 7,971 downwards.
CGGCTCTTTCACCAATGTCAGGAAGAAACAGATGGCGGAAGAAAGACATAATTGAACTATTCAATAACAGTCACCTGGCTCAAAAAGCAAATCTAAGTTACTCTACAAAAGGCCTGTCAGCCAAAAGACTTGATAGAATCATAAATGACATAGTCGATTTGATTTGCACAGCCAATCAGCAAATCTCAGAATGAGACACAGAAGATTGCTTGCCGGACAACTCCTTTTGCACAATCATCTCGATTGCTTCAAGCTCATCGTTCTTGAGGAAAGCAAAGTATGTTTTCCGCTTGCCTGCAGATAATCTTCCATTATTCTGCAGGCAGAGCCTTATGAACAGATCAAGCTTCTGATCCGGCATATCAATCACTTCCTGTATTGCTTTTCTGGCTCTATCGTAATCCACGAGATCCAGAATAACAGTTACAGCGTTATTCAACCCTCTTGAATGACCCGGGTAACCAAGAAGCTCAAGTGCTGTCACCTCAGGTGTGGCAAACCTTACTGTACCCCATGGAGAATTCACTAACGAGACTGGAACATTTGCAAGAGTACCACAGGCTATGCATTTAATAAGGAAGCTGCCACAAGGGATGTCTCTTCTGTTCTTCTCAATCATGACCTGGAACTGCTGCGGTGGCTGATGTCCAGCTCCGTATTCTTCAGCGGCGGAAAGCAGACAGACATAGTAATTGGAATTACCCTGATAATTCATAAGCTGATCGATGAAATCCTCTGCAGGTGGACACCCCTGGCTGCGATGCTCCGGCATAACAATCACATGAAAACTCTCCGTTTTACCAGACTCGGTGCCTGTAGCAATAATGGTTGAAGCACCACTCCGAAACGGCAGCCCCAGAAACACATAAGGCCCCTTGAACACAGACCCCGTCCCACCAAGCAACTTCCCCATAGCCCCAAAAAAGCATCATTAGCCATTGGGAAGGTAGTCTTCAAAAAGCCTTCAAGGGCCGTTCGGATCTGGGAGGAGAGGATTGAGGAGATCATTCAGTAATATCCAAAGCATTGATTTCATTCTCAAGTGCAGCAAGATTCTGAAGAATTTCATCAAACGAAGGAATTTCTCCAAAAAACATTTCCTTCATCGCCTTATAATCCTTTACGAGTAATCGCTTTACATGCTCTTCAGGAAGAAGTCGAAATGTGGGAGGAGTGGCCAGTTCGTATCTTGCCCATGGGACAGGATAGAATTTTTTCTTGAACTCAACAACATCCTCAAGCAGTTGAAAAACGTTCATCGCACTTGTTTTAATTAGAGATTTGCTCAATTTCATTAAATCATAATAGTGCCTGGAATATCCTGAAGGTTGAATTTTGGCAACAGGTCGATGAGCTTCCTGATGAAGAATCGTAGCTTTCTCCCAGAATGTACGCTCAGCTTTTACGACATTAATGCTGCATGATGGTTCCTCAAAAACAGATGGGAATTCTTCTGCTGCATATGGTGTAATCGTGTATGATCTATTTGGAGCCCAGGATGCCTTGGCACCAATTTCCAATTTAATTCGAGCGGGAATGTAATCACTTGAGAATGAAACTGGATAATTCAACTGAATGCAATCCGGTTCCTTCTCAACTATCTCTAAAGTGCAAACATGACCGGTAAGTTTTTCAACTTCAGGCAGTATCTCCTCAGCAACATATTTTCTGGAATGCACATCCATTTTCTTGTTGTATTTATCCTGTTTGTTTTTCGATCGGGGTGCATTTGGATCATCATCAAGAATCTCGTTCCAGTTGAGAACAAGATCTATATCCTCTGAAAACCTTTCAATTATGCCATATACTTTAGATAAAGAAGTTCCCCCTTTAAACATCAGCTTGTCCTTGAGAAACTCTGATGAGAACAATTCGTTCAGAACAAAGCAAACCCAGAAGTCTTTCTCAATTACTATCGGTGCGATGTTTCTGACGGCTGCTGTAGAAACAAAAAGTTCACGGCGGGATTCAGCATCCATCATGGCTACTTTTCGCATACTTCTTCCTTTCTGCATACCTCTTTCACAACATCATAGATCCACTGGGTTACTGATTGCGACTCATTAAGAATGGTATTAAACAAAACTGGATTGATCTTATCCCTTATAGCAGAAATTACATCCTTATTTATTCTTTCTTCTCCGAGCGCTTTGATAGCCTGTACTATCAACCCAGTTTCCCGCAGCTTAAAACCTGATTCTTTCAAAGCAGTTTTCTTGAATTGAATACTGTACCCGGCAAACTCGAATTTCCTGTTAGGTCCATCTGACAGATAAGTAATTCTTCCCTGCACTTGAGTTGTCAGCCCAAAATAATTCAGAGCCGACATACCAGTAATCTGAATTCTCCACGAGTATCTCCTGGCAATTGCTCTGGCTAGCTGATCAGTATCCGGCGGCATCTCCCTGCCCAGGAGTTTCCCAACCTCTGGATAGTAATACACTCCCCTAGCTGCTCTTCCAATTGTATTGCGTTTATTCAGCCTATATAATGCAATATCAATAGCATTACGGCTTGCTATTTTTTTGAAATCATTCTGGGTAAACGCCCAACCCCTACCTCTTCCATAAATCCTACTAACTATCTTATTCTGTATAGATTGCATCATTCACCTCCAATGAATTCTGTAAGAAATATTACCAGTTTTTTCTTACAAAACAAGGGAGCTACAAATATACGGTCTGTTCTTATAAAGCTGGCATCAGTCATACCCAAGATAACCGGATTGTTGTCATGGGCTACCCCATACTCCACCACCCCCCATAGCCACTGACAAACATTGCAGGAAATAAACAAATTCAGATCAATGTATATTTGATGAAGATCAAAAACTGATTTGGAGTAAATTATGCTTTTTGTAATAACAGTCATTCTTGCTCTTCTTGCTGGTACGAGTATTGAAGCAGAACTACCCTCAATAATTGAGATTATTGATGAGGAAGGTCAGTTTGCCTTCACTGACGGTTCTTCCACTTATTTGCTCCTGGATGATGGAAGTTTCTACCTGGAGCCTACTGGCCTGAGTGGCAGAGCAGTTGAAGGTAACTGGACAAATTCCGACTCCAACAGGTTTGAAATTACAGGAATCTGGGGCTGGTACAACGGTATTTCTTCAATTGATGACAAACGCAGAATGACCATCTTCATCTATCTGAGATCTATGGAAACAGAGGTTTCTGAATTACTCTGGAGATCTGCAGACTCAAAGCTTTATGATGTGTACTTCACTATTGAAGAGATTACAAAAATAGAATAGCAAATCGTCAAATGATATTTTCCTTGCTATGCTTTAACGCCGCTGCAACAAGGAAACCAATGCACTTTTCCTATATACTTATTCATAACTGCATAGGTATTGTATATGACCAATCCCGCAAAGTCGTCTCATACAACAAGAACGCCAAATGAATCTTTCATCACACATCACTTCCTGTTTGCATTAACTTGCAGTCACCGTAGTCAGTGACAACAGCATTCATTCGTTGTATTCCAATAGAGCAGGAAGAGCATACTCTAGTTTCCCGGAAACTGAAGAAACCTTAGTGACCTCAAGAGAGAGAGTGTTATTCAGTATACTGGAAAACTCTCTATTCTGTTTGGGAATCTGAACATCCGTAATGAAATGGAGTAACTTCTGAGACTCCTGAAAAAGAATCCGCCGAATCAGAAAGACCCGGCGGCTTTGAAGCTATGGCTTTACCGGGCCAACCTTAATCCATTTTCGACCGGGTTTCTGAGTAGGCGGCAAGGGAGTGTCTCCCTTCTCAATCGAAACCTGACGTGGTGCGGGTACTTACCCGCCTCTGGGACCAACTTCCAGATACTCTCCGGAATTTGCTGGCTTTTCTCCTGGCTTTTGCATTGCCATTATATCACCTCCTTTCTGTTTAACGAATTATGTCAATTATTGACATCTATCGTCAATGGTGTTAGTTTGTAGTGAAAGGAGGTGAAAAATGTCAAGTAGAAAAACGCATATTTCTGTCGGAATCGCTTCTGGAGCCTCTTTAAGCCTGGCTAAGCAAATCAGCTTGAAAGAGTTTAGTCATCTTGAATTGCTCTGTTCGGTTTTTGGAGGATTTCTTGGAGGAGTACTGCCGGATGTCATTGATCCACCAACATCTCCCAACCACAGAGCATTGGGTCATTCGCCAATAATTCCAATATTGTTGGCTGGTGCGGCTCTGTATATTAGACTTCGACTTCAGAATAACCAAGACACCCGGATGAGAGCCGCTAACCATTCCAATGTTGTTGGATATGATTGTTGGGAAGAAACTGTAAACAGCCCTTATCTCAATAAAGCCATTACCGGCTTTTTTACGGGTCTGTGCTCTGGTCATGCATCTCATCTTGCTCTTGATTCCAAAACTCCAGCTGGAATCAACTGGTAGCTGGATACAACCTGGAGGTGACGGGTAAAAATGGAACTTGGAACAAAGGTCAGAGAGCTTAGAGAAAAATTCTGCTACTCTCAGGATGATCTGGCAGCATACTTGAAAACCTCGAGAGCAACAGTAGCACAAATGGAACTGGGTAACAGGGTTATTGACTCTGTTACCCTTGAAATAATTGCCGACTTCTTTGGCTGCGATCCACTGGTTTTCTTTAAGGAAAAGCAAACGGACGGGGATCCTGTAGCTATTCTGTTTCGGGCAAATGCTGATCTGAATACTAACTCAGAGTTGAAACAGTGTGTTGCAGATTGTTTGAAACTTGGACGGGAAAGCAGAAACCTCAGGGAAATTCTTAAAATTGAGGGCAATCCCCTAACCACAGCATCTTATATACTGAAGCCACCAGCAAGCAAATGGGAGGCAAAAGAACAAGGCAGAAGAATTGCCGGTCAGGAAAGAAGTCGACTGAACCTTGGACATCAGCCAATAACTGATGTGATTAAGCTCATTGAATCCCAGGGCATTCTTATTGGGCAGGAAAAAATGCCGGATGATATTTCCGGGTTCACAATTGCTGACAAGACCAGGGGACTCTTCATATTTGTAAACTCCAATCATCCGGGAGTTAGAATACGTTTTTCTCTTGTCCACGAATACTGTCATGCAATACTGGACACAGAAAGACCGGTATCAGTAAGCCATCTAAGTAAGAATACTGATCTTTTGGAAGTTCGGGCAAACGCTTTTGCTGCTCATTTTCTTGTGCCTGATGATATCTGCAGAGATAAGGTTCATGAACTGGGAAAAGGATTCCCCTCCAGGGACGAGGAATCCGTCTATGACGAAAATGAATCACTGGCAATTCACAAAAGAAACATAAGGTCTGAACAATCCATACAACTTTTTGAAGTTGCCGGTATGTCCATGTGGTTTGGTGTGAGTATTCCCACAATGCTGTACAGACTGAAAAACACCAATCTTCTGTCCAACGATGAACTTGACCGCCTTCTAAAAGAGAACCATGGCCCCTATGGAAACCATCTTAGAGTTCTCATGAAAGAAACAGTAATTGAGACTGTTTTTCAAACAACTGACACTTTCAGAATCAATGTATTCAACATGGCTCTTGAAGCCCTTCGCAGAAATGAAATAAGCACCGGCAAGTGCATGGAAATAGCATCACTTACTGGAGTCAAGGCAGATAGGGCATTTGCCATCATTCAGGATATTTATTCTCCATGACCGCAACAACTGTGATCATTCTTGATGCATGTGTTCTGATAAATTTAGCCGATGTGGGAAAACTTGATATTCTTAAACAAATGTCGAATATCGAATTCCTGACCACTAAACATGTGATCATGGAGGTTACAAACGAAGCCCAAAAGGAAAAAGTTCAACACTGCATCACCACCGGCTTGATCAGCGTAGTCGATCTAACCCAACCGCATGTAATTGAAGACTACATTAAACTGAACAGACGCCTTGGTAAAGGGGAATCATCCTGTATTGCACTGGCTACAGAAAACAACTGGATAGTTTGTACTGACGACAAAAAGAGAGTGCCCAAAACCATATTCAACAGACTCGGACCAAATCATCTCTTTACTACAAACAGTCTTCTTGATTTGGCAATATCTCAAAAGATAATCTCAGAAGAAGACAAAACTGAAATCAAGGAAAACCTGAAAAGAATATCTGCACAGCGTATTGCTGCTGTGGTCCTTGAAAATCTATAGCTAAATAAAAGTCTGTAGGCTTTATGGATGTCTCTGAGGCAATTGAAGAGGCTAAAGCACAAGTGGTATTGCAAAGAATCTTATCTTCGTTCTATCAGTAATTACAGGCTTTATTCTCTGGTACCCAAGTAACTGGAATATTCAGGGAAGCCGTAACACCTCAGCAAATTCAAGCAAACAACATCACATCCATTCTAACAATAATAACAATCCTCCGAGAAATAGTGATATTGAGAAAGTGTAAAACACCGTTTTATAGTGTCTAAGCCAATTGAGCCAGTTATCTTTTGTCGATGGAATCCAGTACTTTGGAAGAACTCCTACTACAGCTAATATTAATGCTAAAGATTCAAACATGATAGCTTCTTTGGGTATCATTTCAGTATTTTTCATGGCTGAAATTGCAGCGGAAATAATTAGCACTCCTGTAATAGCAGTAACCATATGCGCTGCATTCTTTTCTATGTATTGCATCTTTTTTAATTCAATATCGTATTTTCCCTTTACATTATTATTTTCATGCTCCTTATTCTCTACATTCTCTTCATCCGAAAATCTTCGAAGAATCATATTAGGTATTAGGATTATATATGTTGATAAATATGGAAGCCACAGTATGCCCTTACTTGGATATACTTGTCCATCTACAAGATACCAGACTCCAACCCAGCCCACGCAACCAATGAAATAAACCTTCGACGTAGGATAAAACACTTTCTTAAAAAACAGCATACTTCCTTTACTCATTTTTGGCAATTTCTATCTCCATTCTGAATTGTCGATCTAATAGCGCTTTTGTCGTCAACAACTAAAGATTACAGTATTCTTCCCCGTATGCAATAAGCAGGTTTGCAGCGATTATCCTTCTCTGCATGTCTGGACCATACTGTTCTCACCAGTACATTACTGTAAACTTCACGATTCAGTTTGACTGCTGCTGACAGCTTTTCAGGAGAATCAAACGGAAAACTCAGAGTCTCGACGAAATTTGAGTAGTGGTTCTCCTCTTCATTTAATAGTGTACGCATCATAAATACTGTTTCAGACAGCATCAGCATACGGGCATGTGTTAGCGAATAGATATCAACAAAGCACTACGACCCTCCGATTGGTAGCTTTAGCAAGTGACATAACTCCAGTGGAAATTGAATACATCTCTACAGAGAGGACTGGAAAGATAAGTCCGGCGAAAGTGGAAACTTATCCCCGGCGTATGCACTCAATCTCTCCAATCAACCGCCATCCTGTACAAAGCACCCAGAGCATGCCACACAACCAGCAGTATCCACACCGCACCCCAGAAGACTGAGGCAAAAACAGCAAAAACAAATTCGAGCGCGGAATGTCCCAGCCTGGGGACACGAAAAGAATGGTATTTGGGTAACATGGTAACCGGATTCCCGAGACCGGTGCCCGATATCACTACTTGTGTGAGCTATCGGAGGTCTCAGCCCGTCTGCACTTGGCGAACGCTATTTCCAACTCGATCCAGCAATTGGTGAGTTCCCGGAATTTCCGGTAGTTGGCCACTGCCTCGGACATCTCATCAACATTCTCAGGCCGCACATACAGGGTATGCCCTTTACCTGCATAGGTAAAGCTGAGCTGATGGTAATTACCACCGCCTGATCTCTTCTGAACAGAGAGAGTACCGGGATGCATGTGACCGACCCTGGTTATCGACTCTTTAACCAAGGCCATCTTTTTTTCAAGTTCGATCATCGTCTTTTTCATGATTGTATCATAATATGATACAATATCAATGTCAAGCCCTAATAACGGAAGTTCCCTTGAATTATTGAGGATATTTGAGTATCTAACATGTTGACTATTTA